>NZ_MLAS01000040.1 GCF_002272785.1 Helicobacter sp. 13S00477-4
GGGGATAAAGAGCTAGAAGGACAATATGTAATCAACAAAGTGAGCCATAGTATTGACTCAAGTGGCTGGCGGATTCTTGTGGAGTTTGGGTGAATTGCACTTGATTTTTATTATCAAAAATGATAATATTGTGTTTGAAAAACCATAAAAGGATTTGTTTGGAAGTAATTTTCTTTAATGAAAATGTTGAAAAAGCCACGATGAATTTAAATCCTGATTTGGTAGCTAAGTTTTTTGAAATTATTGAACTGATGGATAAAACAAATTCTTTTAATCTTGGAATGCCTTATACAAAATCTTTGAATAATGGATTATTTGAAATCAGACTAAAGGCAAAGAGTGGGATTACTAGGAGTGTGTTTTGTTATTTTGAAAAAAACTCAATCGTGATTTTGCATACTTTTGTTAAAAAATCTCAAAAAACACCTTTAAAAGATATAAACATCTGCATACAAAGAAAAAAGGAGCTTTTGAATGAAAAATAAAATAAATCTTCAAACCTACAACA
>NZ_MLAS01000041.1 GCF_002272785.1 Helicobacter sp. 13S00477-4
AAAAGCTAAAAAAGGATTTTGAGATGACTTTAATTATTGAAAATTTAGATGATAAGTTTGTCCCTGCGTTCAAAAGCCTAGCTAATGTGTTGAATGCTAAAGTAAAAGATACCCAAGCATTAGAGTGGAAAAAAGAAGCTGACAAAATGATAAAAGATTATAAAAATGGAAAATTAAAAGCTTATGAAACTATTGAAGAACTAAAAGCTGAACTAGAAGATGATATATAAAATTGTTAGGACAAATAGCTTTAAAATAGCTTGGAAAAAAATAAACAGCAATGATAAAGACAGGGTATTGAAAGTTTTGGAAAAACTTGCTAATGATGAACCTTTAGAGCCAAAACATAAAGATCATAAATTAAAAGGTGAATATAAAGATTTTAGAGAATGCCATATCTTGCCTGACTTATTGCTTATCTATCAAAAGAGGGAAGATATTTTAATCTTGAATGCTTTTAAATTAGGCTCACATAGTGAATTGTTTTGAAAT
>NZ_MLAS01000010.1 GCF_002272785.1 Helicobacter sp. 13S00477-4
CAAAGCTAGGCAATATCAATCAATATGGAATGATAAATCTAGGAGCTAGATGGAAGTTCTAAAACCTTCAAGGTTTTGGATTCAATAAGTAGTTTTAGTTCATTGAAAGATTGGAAATAATAGATTTAATAGATTTGATAGTTTTAATAGATTTAGATTAGATAGATTAGATAGATTAGATAGATTTGATAGTTTGATTTGATAGATTCAATAGGATAGATAGGATAGATAATCAATACATATTGATAGTTAGATTTAACAGATAGATTTATTTTTAAAATAAATCTTTGTTTATCAAAAACATATTCTTTAATTTGTTTGGTTTTTTTATTTTATTTAGCTTATTTGTTTATTAAAATACAAACCACCCCGTTATACCCAAAAATGCTAAAAATTCATAACTATGCTTGAGATCCTATGTTGTTAATTAAAAAAAAATGGGGAGGGGTGTTTATAAAATTTAATCTATATTACTTGCTAATACAATAAGTCTTAAAAAATATTTTAAAATTTTTTATTTGGTTTCAATAACCAACAGATTTGCCTATCTTGATTTAAATCTTTAAGCAGCCAATGATTTTAGATGAAAAAAATTTAAGTAAAAATACAAATTTTTAAATTATAATATCTCTATTTTTATCTTCATAAAATCAAACTCTTAATAAAGGGCAAATAAAATGAAAATACAAATCAAGGATAATGCTCAGAAAAGAACTCTCAATAAACAAGACATCAAAACGCTTTCGCTTTCATCTTTGGGAGGAACATTAGAATTTTATGATTTTATTATTTTTATCTTTTTTGCAAATGTAATCTCTCATTTATTTTTCCCTACAAATCTAAACCCTTTTTGGAGTTCACTTAATACTTATGGTGCATTTGCTGCAGGGTATTTTGCTAGACCCTTAGGTGGTATCATCATGGCACATTTTGGAGACAAAACAGGAAGAAAAAAAATGTTTATGCTTTCAATATTGCTTATGGTTATCCCTACTTTTTTAGTCGGTATATTGCCTACTTTTGAAGTGATTGGATATTTTGCTCCTACAATCTTATTGCTCGTGAGGATATTGCAAGGTATTGCCATTGGTGGAGAGCTACCGGGTGCTTGGGTATTTATTTCTGAACATGTCAATAAAAAACATTTGGGATTTGCATTAGGAATCCTAACAGGATGTGTAGTAGGTGGAATCTTGCTAGGCTCTATTGTAACTTTTTTCATCAACATTTTATTCACAAGCGAACAAATAAGTAATTTTGCTTGGAGAATCCCTTTTATTTTAGGAGGGGTATTTGGTATTATCTCCATTTTTTTGAGGAAATATTTACAAGAAACACCTATTTTTAAAGAAATGCAAGCAAATAAAACTTTAGTCAAATTACCTATTAAAGAAGTTTTAAAGACCTCTAAAATTGGCATATTGATCTCTACTCTAATGACTTGGGTACTTACAGGCTGCATTATTGTCTTGGTTTTATTGATGCCAAATATGATGCAAAAAATCCTTCAAACCCCAAACATAAATATCATATTGATTCAAATGCTCACAATATTTAGTGTAGCTCTTGGTTGTATCATTTCAGGAATCTTAGCAGATAAATTTGGCATTGCTAAAACTTGCTGTACTTTTGGAGTGGCTTTTAGTATCTCTAATCTGATTTATTTTCATAATCTATATAGTGGAGGGGTTGTTTCAAATATTTTTATTTGGTATGTGTTATCAGGATTTTTCGGTGGAATAATGAATTTCACACCTTTGATAATGGTCAATATCTTTCGTCCAAATATTCGATTCAGCGGATTATCTTTTTCATATAATCTTGCTTATGCATTATTTGGTGGACTTGCACCTATCCTTGTGATTTCCTTAAGCAATTATAACCCAATGTGGATAGGATATTATTTAGCATTTTTAGGCTTTATTGCTATCTGTGTAGGTTTATACTTACAATTAAATTCCTTTAATAAATCTCAAAATCCATTTATATGATAAAATACCTTTAACTAAAAGTCTTAAGAGGTAAAATGAAAATCACAATTTTTGGTGGTGGAGCTTGGGGAAGAGCCCTAGCCTTTGCTTTTGGACAAAAAAATGAAGTTTGTATTGTCTCTAGAAGAGATATTTCATCTTTATTGAACCCATCAAACAATATCAAAAATATTAATATCTCACAATGTTCACTATCAAAGAGTTTAGATTCTGAATATTTTGTGATTGCTATCACTGCTCAAGCTCTAAGAGAATGGTTTGAAAAGACTTCTTTGAATAAAAATTCAAAAATATTATTAGCAAGCAAAGGGATTGAAGAAGGTAGCGGGTCTTTTGTGAGTCAAATTGCTCAAAATTTCCTACCCATAGAAAATCTTTGCTTTTTAGCAGGTCCTAGTTTTGCAAAAGAAGTTAATTTAGGACTACCTTGTGCTTTGGCAATCCATTCAAATAACCCTTTTCTAGCACAAGAGTTTGCTAATCTAATGCCCACATTCATTAAACCTTATATTAAAGATGATATCATTGGAGGAGAAATAGCAGGTGCTTATAAAAATGTAATTGCTATAGCTGGAGGAATTTGCGATGGACTTAGGCTTGGTGAAAATGCCAAAGCTTCACTCTTATCACGTGGCTTGATAGAAATGTCTCGATTTGGCGAATACTTCGGGGCAAAAATGCAAACATTCTTAGGTCTATCAGGTGCAGGAGATTTATTCTTGAGTGCAAACTCATTACTTTCAAGAAACTATAGGGTTGGCTTAGGCTTAGCTCAAAATCAATCTATTGAAAACATCTTGAGTGAAATAGGAGAAGTAGCCGAAGGTATCAAAACCTCCAAAGCAATCAATCAAATCGCACAGAAAAAAGGTATATATACTCCTATTGCCACAGAAGTTCAAGAAATCATTCAAGGCAAAAGCCCCCTAGAAAGTATGAATACTTTAATGAAGAAATGAAATTATTCCCCAACAAAGGACATTTATGCCTACAAATAAAAATAGCTTTTCAGACATTTTGCTCAAGCTTCAAGATTTTTGGAAAAATCAAGGATGCTTGATCGTCCAACCTTATGATATACCGGCAGGAGCTGGCACTTTTCATCCTGCGACCTTGCTCCATAGTTTAGATAGCAAAGCTTGGAGTGCGGCATATGTAGCCCCATCAAGACGTCCTACAGATGGGAGATATGGACAAAATCCAAATCGACTAGGCAGCTATTATCAATTCCAAGTCATCATCAAACCTAGCCCTAAAGATATTCAAGAACTTTATTTAAAAAGCCTTGAAGTTTTAGGACTCAATACTAAAGAACATGATATAAGATTCGTTGAAGATAACTGGGAATCTCCCACTCTTGGTGCTTGGGGACTTGGATGGGAAGTATGGTTAGATGGAATGGAGATCACACAATTTACTTATTTTCAACAAGTAGGGGGTATCACTTGCGATCCTGTGCCTGTCGAGATAACTTATGGCGTCGAACGTTTGGCAATGTCTATTCAATCTGTAGAATCTATTTTTGATATCCAATGGACAAAAAAATCTGATAATACCATCATAAATTATGCTGATGTACACTTAGAAGGAGAATACCAATTCAGCAAATATCATTTTGAAATCGCGGATATAAAAATGTTATTTGAATTATTTGAAAAAACTCAAAACGAAGCAAAAAGATGCCTTGAAGCAAATATCCCTCTTGTGGCATATGATTACACAATGTTAAGTTCACATTTTTTCAATATTTTAGATGCTAGAAAAGCTATTTCAGTCACCCAAAGACAAAACTATATCCTAAAAATTCGTGAAATTGCTAAGGGCTGTGCAACCCTATATAAAGAACAAGAAAAAGAACGTGAAGGAAGGCTAAAAAGGATTGAGCACAATGAATAAAGTTTGTGAAATTTTCGATCTACTCAATATAATTTCTCCTTTTGAACTTCAAGAAAATTGGGATAATAGTGGACTCAATCTTGGAAGTCAAGAACAAGAATTTAAAAATATTTACGCCTGCTTAGAAATCAACACTCAAATTGCCAATGATGTTTTGCCTCAAAGCCTTATTATCACTCATCATCCTTTGATCTTCAAATCGCTCAAATCCTTTGATTATGACACATATCCAATCAATATTGCCAAAATACTCATAGAAAAAAATTGTTCTTTAATCTCCTTGCATACGAATTTTGACTGCACCCACCTTAATCATTATTTTGCAAAAAATATTTTAGGCTTGAAAAATCTAAAGCAAGATGGTTTTGCTCTGAGCAAAAAAGTATCAAACTTAGACTTTATGTGTCTGGTTAAAAATATCAAAAAAACTTTAGATATCCCTACTATAAAATACACGAAGAGTTCTGATAAAATTGATTTTATATCTGTAGTTTGTGGTGCAGGTTCATCTTTTTTATATCAGAGAAAATTACCTAAAAATTCTTGCCTGATTACAGGTGATATCAAATACCATGATGCAATGATAGCAAAATCGCTCAATATCAGTCTTATTGATGTTGAACATTACTCAAGCGAAAAATTTTTTGCACAAATTATAGAAACTATTTTGAAAACTAAGGGTTATCAGGTTATAATTAAGGATTCTAAGAATCCATTCGCATACTTATAAGGACAATATATGAACAAACATCTTGAGCAACTCATTCAAATCTCAAATCTTGACAAAGAAATTGATAGTTTAGAGCCTAAAATTCAGCTCAAAAGAAGTGAATTAGATAAAACTATCCGTTCCAAGGAAATAAAACAATCAGAATTCCTCAATCTTGAAGAAGAAAAAAAAGACATCAAACTTCAAATTTTGAGGAATGAGCAAGTGTTACAAGATGTGAGTGTAAAACTAGAAAGTATTTATAAAAAAATATCTGAAGTTCGTTCTGAAAGAGAACTCAAAGCACTCAACATAGAAGAAGAAATTGCAAAAGAACAATCCTCTCAAGCCAATCAAGAAATTCAAAGACTTCAAAACACACTGGATCACAAATCTCAAACTCAAAAAATAATTCAAGATGAGATTTTAAAACTTGATGAAGTCATAAATGATCTTGAAAAAAAAGTAAGCAAAGATATTGAAGAAATCAAAGCACAGCAACAAGAAATATTTGATAAAAAACAAAAACTTATCGTCATGATGGATCAAAAACTCATTAGTTTTTATGAAAAAGTCAGGAAATGGGCTAAAAATTCTAGCGTTGTCCCAGTCAGAAAACAAGCTTGTGGGGGCTGTTTTATCAGGATAAATGATAGGGTATATACAGAAATTATCAAAAGCACAGATATTATTACTTGTCCACATTGTGGTAGAATCCTATATGAGGAAAGCAACTAAAGTAATTTAATGTTTGTGGTGATATATTATTTTATTTTCTTTTGCGTTTATATTATCTCAATCCCTTTGCTACTTGTAAATTCACTAAAATCCAAATACAGACAATCTATACCTGTAAGATTTTTTTTAAAAGATTTTTCGCTATGTATAGATCCTCATTATTGGTTTCACGCTTGTTCTTATGGAGAAATAAAATCCTTAGAACCTATCATTATGGGGATGCCAAAACAACCTATTCTAATCACAACCATTACTCAAACAGGTTTTGAACTAGCCAGTAAAACCTATGCGAATCATTCATACATACAGATAAAATACCTTCCTTTTGAAATCTTCATACCTTTTTGGAAAAATAGATTAAAGTCACTAAAAACTCTTGTAGTAACTGAAGCTGAATTATGGTATTCTTTCTTCTTCATAGCTAAAAAAATCAGTGCAACCACAATGCTTATTAATGCTAGGATTTCAACCCATTCCTATCCTAAATATAAAAAATTTGCTTGGTTTTATAAAAATATCTTTAAACTAGTTGACATTACCCTTGCACAAGAACAAAAAGATGTCTCCAGGCTCCAAACATTAGGAGCAAAAAATATAAAAATATTTGGTAATCTCAAAATCCTCTCAACTCCAAAAGTCAACACTCATTACCCCAAAAGTTCCAACCCAACAATAATAGCTGCAAGCACTCATTATGGAGAAGAAGAGCTAATTTTAAAAACTTTTTTAGAATTAAAAAAAACCATCCCAAACATTTGGCTCATTGTGGCTCCTAGACACCCTCAACGTTTTAATGAAGTAGCAAGATTGATAAAAAAAATACAGCCAACATCATTCACATTCAAAATCTTTTCACAAAATGGTTTTGATTCAAATTGTGATATTTTACTGATTGATACTTTAGGTGAACTCAATAACCTTTATCCAATAGCAGATATCGTAATTTTAGGGGGTTCTTTTGCTAAAATAGGTGGTCATAATCCACTAGAATGTGCATTTTTTAATACCAAGCTTATTAGTGGTCCTCATATTTTCAATCAAACTGCTTTATTTGATTCCATTGATGGCTATAAAATCATAGAACAAAATCAATTATATAAAACTCTAGAATCCTATCAATCTCTACCAAAAACTAGGATCAAAGATCAAAAAAATAAACTAAATACTCTGATTACAATCATCACAAAGGAAAATGAATGGAAAAAGCCTACAAACTTTTAAGCATTCAAGAAAAGATATCTAATAAAAAAGCTAAATCCCTTATTGATGAAGGACTCATAACCTGCAATGGTAAAAAAATCACTATTGCACGTTCAGAACTTCCTGATAATTCAGTGTTTAAAATCACCACGCTTGAAAAACCAAAAATAATCTTTGAAGATCAAAATATCTTAGCCATCAATAAACCACCTTTTATTGAAAGCTATCAACTTGCCGGAATGTTCAAAAACTGGACACTCCTACATAGACTTGATAAAGAAACAAGTGGCGTTATCCTACTCACCAAAAAAGATACTCCCTTTTATTCAGAGGCAAAAACAGCTTTCAAAGAGCAAAAAGTCTATAAAGAATACCTTGCAATAGTAGAAGGTATTATCAGCGAAGAATGTGAAATAAATAAACCCATACTCACTATCAAAACAACCCATGCTAAAAGTAAGATTTCAAAAGATGGCTTGAATGCACAAACATATATCAAACCTATTCGTCTGATTGGCAAAAAAACCCTAATTCAAATTATCATCAAAACAGGTCGCACTCACCAAATAAGAGTCCACCTCAAAAGCATACAACACCCTATCATTGGAGATATGCTTTATGGGAACTCAAATGCAAAACGTTTAATGCTCCACGCCCATAAAATATCTCTTCTAGGATACAACTTTACTTCCGAAGCCCCTAATGAATTTCATCAATTATAAACTCTACTCAAATTTTAAAGAAGTTGATGTATTGATTGAAAAACTACCCACAATACTCGGGTTAGAAGACACACATAACATCAGTCTAGTACTTTTTGAAGTACTTGCTAATATTCTTGAGCATTCTATTTGTAACTATACTAAAGATAACATTTATCAAGGGAATTTGAAATCAAAAAAACAGCCCATTAATCTCAATTTCAACATCCAAAACAATGAACTTGAAATAATAATTTGCTACAAAATCTCCCCTTACTCAAAACCAATATCAAAAAAACCAATTCAATATTCCAATCAAAATGGCAAAAAAATAATACAATACTTCTGCAAAAAATACTCTCATCAAATCACAGGAAAAAAGATTATTGAAAAAATCTTTTTTACTATAGGAGAATAATGGATATTTCAATAATTCAATTACAAAAAAATGAATTTTTCATAAAATATAAAGGAAAAATCAAAACCTATCATGATTTTTTAGAATTCAAAGAAGAAATTGATCCAATCATAGAATCTTTTCAACAAGAACCTAACAAGACACTAGAAATATTTTTTATCAATACTTATCCAATGAATTCTTATGCAATAGGCTACCTGCTTAAACTCAAAGAAAATGATGAAATAAATATTAAAATCAGCACCAATGATTACAAGCTCATTAATTTATTCAAAATGCTCGGATTAGACAAAAAATTTGAAATAAATATCAAACAAATAGAATAAACAACTCAAAAAGGACAATAATGTATAGTGTTTGGAATGAAATTTACACAAAATTTAACCCAGTGGCTTTTGAAATATTTGGAATTCAAGTGCATTGGTATGGTATTGCTTATGTACTCTCATTGCTTGTTGCTTTGTATGCAGCAAAAAAATTTATTAAAAATGATCCCAAAAGATTCCCTATATCAAACAAAAACCTTGAAAGCTATTTCATTTGGGTGGAAATTGGAGTGATATTAGGTGCAAGGATTGGATACATAATCATTTATGAACCTGATACTTTATATTATCTGATCTATCCTTGGCAAATTTTCAATCCATTTGATACGCAAGGGAATTTTATAGGGATTCGTGGAATGAGCTATCATGGAGCATTGATAGGATTTTTAATCGCCTCCATACTTTTTTCTTACAAGAAAAAAGAAAAATTATTAGTTTATATGGATTTGGTGGCATTAAGCGTCCCAGTTGGCTATATCTTTGGGAGAATAGGAAATTTTCTTAATCAAGAGCTATATGGACGTCCTGTGCCTGAAAATGATATTTTAGGTCAAAAAATTGGGATTTTGGTCAATCATGTTTTAAGATATCCTAGTCAACTGATTGAAGCATTTTTAGAAGGAGTAATAGTTTTTATAATAGTATGGTTTGGAAAAAAAATATTCAAAACACAAGGCATACTAATTGTCATATATGGTATCTCTTATGGTCTTATGCGTTTTATCGCTGAATTTTGGCGTGAACCCGATCCTCAAATGGGCTATTATCTGTTCCACTTGAGTATGGGTCAAATCCTAAGCATAGCAATGATAATCTTATCTTTTATATTATTGCTATATATCAAAAAATCTGAAAATTTAAAATGAAAGCATGGATATTTTTATTGATAGCCATTATCACAGAAGTCCTAGCAACTATTTCTCTAAAAATATCTGAAGGGATGCTGTGGGGATATGCAACAATGAGTTTTTGCATCATTCTATCGTATTGCTTTATGGGACTTTCTATCCGTAGTATACCAGTAGGGACTGCCTATGCAATTTGGGAAGTCATAGGATTATGCTTGGTTGTAATCATAGGAACAACCGTATTTGGAGAAATACTCACATTGAATCAAAAAATAGGGATTGCTATTGGTATTATTGGTATTATCCTCATCAATATAAGTGAAAAAAAATGAGTATTTATTTTGTTTTCCTCATCATCGGAGCTTTTTTAGATGTGCTTGCCAATCTGTTATTGAAGAAATCTGAAGGTTTCAAAAACAAATCTTTAGGTATAACTGCCATTATCCTTGTTTTAGGTGCTTTCAGCACACTTTCTTTTACCATTCAGGTTATCCCTTTGAGTATAGCTTACTCTATATGGGGAGCTTTAGGCATCATTGGAACGATCATTGGGGGGCATTTGTTTTTTAATGAAAGGCTTGGGATTATTGGCTGGATTGGAATGCTTCTTGTCATCATTTCAGTAATTTTATTAAGCACTTCTTGAAATCATTTGACTTCTTGACAAATAATAGAAATATCTTTTAATTCTGTAGGAATACACTTTTTATGAACAAGACTCTTTATCTCTTCAATAGTATATTCTTTATGATTGAAAACAACTATAGCAATCTTATCCCCTCTTTTTAAAAATCTTGTTTCAGCAAGATGTGTATAACGCGTAGCTCCGATCGCAATAATGATTTTTGAAGGATAATTTGATTGTTTGAGTATTTCACTCAAATCTTCTAGAACTGAAAATTCTTTTTGTGTATTGAGCTTATTTTTTATCCAATCTATGAGCTTTTGATAAAAATAACTATAGCTAACAAGTTCGCTACATTCTCCATATAACTCTATTTTATCATCAAACATCAAAAAAGAGGCTAATGAGTAATCATCACAAATACCTCCATGTGCAAAGCAATCAATAGGGATTTTTTTACCCATAGCTTTAGAGCCTGGTGAAAAATTTTTCTTTTGGGAGAGTTTTTTCGCATTCTTATCGTTCCTCACAGAAGCATCATTAAAAGCCATAAAAAATTTTGGGATAACTTCAATAACCTTTTGATCTTGGTATAAAAGTTCACATTCAAGTGCAACTTCTGGCTCTGCTTGAACATTAAAACTAGGGTCTTCAGGTAAAATAATAGCCTGATTATTAATACAATATCTACCCAATGGCGTAGCACTCTGTGGAATATAAAAAGGAAAAATGCCCTTTGGTGCACCATCTTCATCAGCAACTATATCGGAAAAATCATTAGATTCACCTGCTTGCTCTAAATGATTAGCAAAATTTCCAGCTACGCCAAATCCTAAATATTCTTTCATCATCTTTCCTTGAAATTTTTTGATGTCAATCATACACCAATTAAAAATAATTTTTGATAAAAAAATAAAAACTTATCCCACAAACTTAAAAATTAATCTATAATACAAATATAAGCAAAATATACGAAGGAAATTATATGACAGAGAGCGAATTATACCAATGGCTCGGAAAATATGGGATTAAAACACCTAAATGTAAAGTTCTAGGAATGGAAGAAGAAATAAATATTGATTTCTTCCCAGCTGTTTTAAAAATCCAATCTCCAAAAATAGTTCATAAAAGCGATGTAGGTGGTGTTATTCTCAATTTAAACTCTAACGAAGAACTCAAAAATGCCAGAGAAAAAATGAAGGAAAAAATACAAAAAGTGCATAATATTCCACTTGATGAAAAAGACTGTTTCATAATTACACAAATGATTAATGGGGAAGAATTATATGCAGGAACCGTAAAAGATCAAACCTTTGAAGATGTTATCCTTTTTGGCAAAGGAGGTATTTATTTAGAGCTTTACAAAGATATATGCTACATTGATTCAAAAGCTCAAGAAGATGAAATTTTACGAGCCTTTAAAACAACTAAAATCTCAAAATTATTTGAAGGTTATCGAGGAAGCACACATCAAATAGATGAAGTCATTAAACTCATCAAAAATATTCAAAAACTCATTGAAGAAAATCCAGATATCAAAGAACTAGATATCAATCCACTCAAACTAACAGCAAAAGGACTTATAGCTGTAGATGCTCGAATATTAAAAGAAACTCCTCAAATCAAAAAATCAAAACCCACTAATCGATATAATTTCCTGCATAATGAAAGAATAGTCATCGTTGGTGCAAGCACAGATAAAACAAAAGTTGGCTATGCTGTAGCAAAAAATGCTATCAATTTTACAGGGGAATTGTTTTTTGTCAATCAAAAAGGTGGTGAATTACTTGGAAAACCTTTATTAAAAAATATTGATGAGATAAAAGGTGATATTGATACCGCTGTATTAGCGATACCTGCCCCATTTATAATACCAACTATCCAAACACTTGTTAAAAAAAATCTAAAAAATCTCATTGTCATCACAGCAGGATTCAAAGAAAGCGGTCACGAACAAGAAGAAATTCAAATAGGACAACTCGCCAATCAAAATAACTTCAATGTATTGGGTCCAAATTGTTTGGGATATTTTAATAGCACTACTGACCTCAATCTCACCTTTGGAACAGGCAATCTCAAAAATGGTAGCTTGGCATTTATATCGCAATCTGGTGCAGTATTAGCTGCATTAATGGATAGTGCAAATACACTCAATATTGGTTTCTCTCATATTTTAAGTACAGGGAATGCTGTAGATTTAGAAAGCTCCGATCTCATCCCAATGCTACAAAAAGATGCAAATTGCAAAAGCATTTCAATTTATCTGGAAGGCATAAACAAAGGTAAAGAATTTTTAGAAAGCATCCGTAATTGTTCCAAACCAATATTCTTATTCAAATCAGGCAAAAGCGAAGAAGCTGCGAAAGCAGCATTTTCGCATACTGGCAATTTGAGTGGTAATTACAATATGTTTGCAGGATTGATGAAAAGCCTAAATGTTCGTGTAGTTGACAATATTGAAGCACTTATCCTAAAACCAATCTTTCATAACAATAAACAAATTGCTATCATCACCAATGCAGGTGGTCCTGGCACTGTATTAACAGATTCAATCATAGCTAGAGAAAAAAATCTTTATTCCTTAAAAAAAGAAGATATTGAAGCTTTGAATAAAGTTTTACCTTCAAATTGGTCTCATAACAACCCTATAGATATTATCGGTGATGCACTTGCTCAGAGATATGAATCAACTTTGGATATTGTAGATACATTTGATGGACTTGATTATATTTATATGCTCATTACACCTCAAGATATGACAGATCCTTTAGGCTCTGTGAAGATACTCAAACAAAAATCCTATAAACATAAAGTTGTCCCAATACTTATTGGTGGTGAGATTGTCCAAAAGGCTAAAGATTTTTGCAAAGACAATAAAATCCTATTTTTTTCAAGCATTACAGAAGCAACTTCTTTCTTATAACCTTACAACAGAGCTATATATTAAGTTCTATTACCTAAACATAAAGTACCTAACTCGTATCCTTATCAAGGTGGTCACACTTGGACGAGGATAATCCTTATAAGCTATTTCAATAGTCTTAAGACTATTCCTATCTAAAATAATAGAGCCAGACTCATCAAGAATTTTTAAACCTGTAATATCCCCATTAGGGTGGAGATAAAATTCTATAGCATTTTGCCCATCTTGACCCAAATAAGCTGCTGTTCTAGGGTATTCAAGATATTTTTGAGTGATCCTTCCAATTTCACGCAAATTGTTTTTTATAAAATCTTTTTCTGCACTACCCAAATCTCCAAATTCTTCCCCATAAAGATCATCAATATCTTTTTGTGTTTGAGGATCAATTCCTTTATTGTCTTCATTGCTCATATTAGCCATTTGTGCTGGAGACTCAAAAGCTAAAGCCTGTTGCCTAGAAAGCAAAGAAAGATTTTTTGGATCAATATAATTTTTTTGATATTTATCCAATGCTTTATGGAGAGAATCTCTTTGTTTTTTTTTCTGTGTGGTTTTATCTATTTTTTCTGTTTTATTCTTTTGTTCAGTTTGACTTTGTTTTTTTTGCATATCTGGCTGCGTATTGGATTTTGGGATTTGGGCTTGTGAAGGTTGAGATGCATTTGAACTCTTCGCTGCAAGACTTGGAGGAGGTGCTCCAGGTTTTTGTTTGTCAGGATTTTGGGATTGACCTCTTTTTAAAATAAGCAAATTACTTGCATCAATTTTTTCAAAATGTGGTTTTTTACTTAAAGTAAATTTACTCAAACCATAAACAAGCATTACAATTAATAAATGAAGCAATATAGAAACAAAAAGTGCGACAATAAAACGTTTTTCAGAACTCTTATCGTGCATTTTTTGGTTTAAAGCCTTGTTTTTCTTCAAAAGATTCCAAAAGGTCAACATAAAAATTTTTGTCACTCTCAACATTGTCAAGACTGATTTTATCAATCATAATATTTTGTCTATTTCCCAACAATAAGATATATTGATAGTTTTGTTTTTGTAGCAAAACTATTTTATTATTTGAATCAATATTTTTAGAAGATATGATTTGAAAATCATTTACATTAGATTTATGATTGTCAAAATATTTAAGATTAAATTTCTTCCTAACAATCAATAGCATGATAATCAAAAAAGCCATAACTCCTAAAACTAACCAATATTGATAATTATCTTTAATAAAATATTTTTTTGAATCTTTGGCTGCTTGAGTCAATTTAACTTCAGGAACTCTATGCATCAACACATTGATATGATCTATAGAATCTTGTGGTAAAAAACGAACCCTCAGTATTTTTCCATTTTTTGATTTCGCTGCTTGAATCTCAAAACCGTCATTTCCTTTTGGGACAAGATAAAGATTATCATTCTTTGAAAAAATATTTATTGAATTCAATACAGAAGATTTGAATGTTTTTTCCCATTTTTCACCAAAAGAAATATTTTTAAATACAATAATCTTTTGATTATCCAGCAAAAAAAACTGAACCCTAGAATCAAAAGTTTCATCAAGCAATAACAATACATCAAGATTTTTATCTTGCTTAAAAACTTCAATATTTTTCAATACAGCACTCTGAGCAATGAATATTGAACTGATTAATAGGAGCAATATTTTTCTCATAATAAAATTAAAAATCCTTTGTCAAATAATAAACAATAGCATTAGAATCTAAAATTTCATTGAGCCTGATGGCAAGATTTTTTTCATATACCATCACTTCTCCCTTACCAATTATCCTACCATTTACAAAAGTATCAACACTCTCACCTGCAGGTTTTTGCAAATCAATAATCGAACCTTTTTCAAACTTGAGTATCTCGCCCAATGGGACTTTTGTTGCACCCAATTCAGCCATAAAAATAACCTCCATATCTAAAAGACCTTCATAATTATTCATCAAATCTTCAAGATAGGTAGCCAACTCAATATCTTTTTGAGAATGGATTTTTTGTTTATCTAAAATAGAGTTTTCTTTTTCGCTCATCATAAACCTTTTAAACCATAAAATTTAATTCCTTGTTATCTGGCAAATTTACTGATTATACCGAAATATTTTATTTATACTGGTTTGAAATTATTCTTTGAAATACAAAAATCCTTTACAAAACAAATGTTGCAATCAGGCTTAAGAGCCTTACAAATATATCTACCAAATAAAACAAATGCTTGATGCAAAGTACTCAAATCGGTTTTAAAAAGCTTGGTAAGCTCTTCTTCTGTTCGGATAGCTGTTTTTGCATCACTCAATCCAAGTCTGTGAGAAGTACGGAAAACATGCGTATCTACTGCCATATAATTAGCTTCAAAATACTCTATCAAGACTACATTGGCTGTTTTTTGTCCTACACCTGAGAGGGTTTTAAGCTCTTCTTGAGTGGTAGGTATATTGCCTGCAAAATTATTCATCACTTGATTTGCCATTTTAATGAGATTTTGTGCTTTATTATTAAAGAAAGAAACAGATTTTATCAATTCTTTAACCTCATCAATATCAGCTTTTGCCAAAATATCTACAGATGGATACTTCGCAAATAAAGCTGGTGTTACAATATTGACTCTTTTATCTGTACATTGTGCTGAAAGCATTACTGCGATCAAAAGCTCATAAATATTTCGATATTTAAGCTCGGTTTTTGCATCTTGGTAATGTTGCAAGAAAGATTTTTTGATTTTATCTATTTTCTGTTTTTTCGTCACGAACAAAGCTCTCTACTTGAATATATTTTGCTTCTCTATCCCTCAAAGCAACTTGAGATTCATTGATAGAAATAGCAAGCGTTGACTTCTTGGTAGTACAATGCAAAAGTGTAACAATAGCATCTTTTGTAATACCAAAAGAAATGAAACGATTTTTCAAAGCATCATCACAAAATTCAATTTTATTTATCCTATAAGTTTTGCCTTGTTCACCTTCATCAAGTGTCATTATCGACTCCTATTAATGCAAATAAGTTTTAAAATTATTATAATATCAAATATTAAATTTATTCTTTCTTCATTTCATTTCTTATTTCATCAACAATAATATCAATGGGCGTAAATAGTCGCTTAAAAATATTGATTGGAGCCTTAATAATATCTTCAGCTAGAGTGATTTTTGTATTAGGTTTTTCTAATGTGCCATTCACAATCACATTCGTTGATATTTTTCCTTCATTTCCTAGTATGAGGTAGCCAACAATAGGTATTTTATTGATAATATTACTGAAATTTTTTATTGTAGATATGGTGAGAGTCATATTGATATCATCTGTTCCAAGCTCAATAATTCCATTTCCATTAACATCCATTGAACTGCCTGTAATATCTATATGTTCAAACCCTATATATTTAGAATTGATAGCAAAAACAATATTTCCTTTTTCAATCTTATAGCCATCGACTCCAAGATTTGGATCTTTAAATACGATGAGTGAAGGTATAGTATCAATAAGATTGACAAGATTTTGCAAAAGAGCAAAATCTTTAAAAATAGTATTTTGAAGCTTCAATTGAGCGTTGAACACATTATCTTTATAAACTCCTAAAAGTGTATAAAGACCCCCTTTGACTATGTTTTTATTCAGAACTTGATTGACAAAATCCCCACTAAAATTATTTGCCCTTATATAAATATTGTCATGAATAATATCAACATTAACCACTCCATTTTTATAAGTACCATCTATCGCAACCCTTCCATCTTGTAATTTTAAATTAGTATTATCAAGTAAGATATGGTGTTTTTTATAAGTAATATCTATAGCATCTGTTTGAATTGTCGTAATGACAGGCTCAATATTATGCAAACGTTCATATTTTTGTTTTTCTCTGATAAAATGAGTTTCATCGATGATTTGTTGCTGCGTGTATGATTGTTTTTCACCATCACTATCAAAAACTTCTTTGATTGCAGGGATTTCACTCTTGATAAACTCATCAAGATTAAAATCTAAGCCTTTCAAAGTAAGATTTTTTTGTTCTCCTTTGACATCTAAAAAAATATCTCCATTCAATGCAGATAATTCCATTCCTTGTTTATTAATCTTGCCTGAAAATGATATATTTCTTATTGCCTGTCCATCTTTTTTATACAAAAATGGAGTATCTAAATTAAATAAATTCCCTTTAAAATCAATCTTCTCAAAATCATTGGTATCAAGACTGACATTTCCTTCTTTTAAGGATAAATAATTCATAATTGGAGAATAAGGATAAAATTTGCCCAAATCTCTCAAATTAATTGAATACAAATCTCCTTCAATCAAGCCATCAACTTCAAAATCTGGGATATCAAAAGCGATTTTTTGAGGATCTGAAAAATCTATATTGATAGAAAAATTTGAGAGCGTATCACCAGTAGCATAAAAAATATCTTTAGTAAAATTCGCTTTTGCCTGTGTTTTAATAGAATCAATAATTTTTCTTTTTAAAGTTTGAACACTTGATGGCTGCGATGAAAGTGGTGTTATCTGATAATCGCTTTGTGTATGAGGAGTTTTAGACTCATCCTCTTTCCTCTCTTTTGATACAATTTGTGTTTGTGAATCATTTTTAAGGCTCTTAGTATTCAAATCATTATTAGTACTGACTTTAATTCTATGAATATTAGTGTCTATATGAAGATTTTTATCCATCAAATTCAAAGCAACTTTTACATCCATATCACTCATATTTTCATATTTGGTATGAATACTATCAATATAAACATACTTATATTGAGGAGTAATATCCAAAGAAACATCTGTATTTTCAGAATACAAAGGTATACCATAAAGAGAAAAATCACTTTCTTGTGTATGTAAAACCCCCTTCACATTCACAATAGGATCAGAATTTTGTAAAAATTGTAAAGAAAGCTTAATATTTGTATCAATAGGAGAGCTAATACTATCTATAGGTAAATCAATTTCATAAGCAGCCAATAAATCTCTAATAGATTTCAAATAAAGGGCTTTTTGAGAAACAATATCAATATCAAGCTTGGGAGAATCAAGCAAATTAGAAAGTACGAGATTAGAACCATTCAAATCAATACCATCATAAAAAGGATCTTGCATATTTATAAAAATCCTTCCTTTTTCTGCGTTTACAACAACTTGCTTTGCAATAATTGGCTTGAGTCCATCCTCAAGATAGACTTGTGGATCTTCAACCTCAAGCTTAACATTGGCTGTTTTTACGATACTTGAAAAAAAATGATTTTTATTCAAATCAATCAAAAAACTAGCCGAGATAAGACGAAAGCTTGAAAATTGTATTTTGTCAAAAATCCAAGATTTAAATTCTTTGTTAGGAATTTTTTCCAAATAAGGTTTCAAATAATCAATATTTTTGATTGTAGAAGTTTTAGCTTTAAGGCTAAGAGATTTTAGATTAGTAATACCTTGTAAATAAAGAGTATCTTTTTTCATTTCAACAGATGAGAGTATCAAATCAAAACCTAGCTTCTTGCTTTGTGTTGAATAAATAATATTCCCATCTGTACGTATACCAATATCTTTAAAAATAAGATTAAGTATTTTGAGATGAATGTCTTTATTATTATCCTTAATAGCAAAATTTGCTTGAATATTAGGAAATTCAATCTTATATTGCTTGCCATCATACATAACAGAAGCTTGATTATTGTTGTCAAGTATAATATTTTTGATAAAAAATTTCTGAAAATAAGAAATAGCCCAAATCCCATATTTGATATTTTCAGTAAATTGCTCTATGTCAAAAGCCCCATGACTTGGATTGGTAAAATAAGAAGAAACATCAAGTCTATCAACATCTAATATAAGTTTATTGTCTAGTTTTAGGTATAATCCACTTACATCTACTTTTCCAATTTTTAGATTTTGAATATGAAACCCATCGGATAAAATTTTATAACCTGTAGAAAGAAGTATAAGGACGATGACAAAAAATACAACAAGACTCAATATTTTTTTTGATACGATTCTACTCATAATAATGTCAATCTTTTTTTATTTAAGTATTCCTATGTATTCAAGCAGTGTTATTTATATGCCACAAGGATCAATTAAAAGCATTATATCATATTTATCAAAAAATAATTTTGACATCAATGGCTTTGATAAGTATATTTTACGGATAATGGGTAAACCTCAAAGCGGTTGGATAGATATTGGTCATACTCAATTGACAAAAGGAGATTTTTTATACCGTCTCACTAAATCTAAAGCAGCTCTAAAAGACATTACCTTAATTCCAGGCGAAACGATGTATTTTTTTATTCAAGAAGCAAGTAAAATCTTCAATCTTAAAGAAAAAGATCTTTGGAATGCTTATAATCGCTATACTTCCTTCCCAGATGGTGTTATTTTGCCTAATACTTACAAAATGCCACTAGGAATCAGTGCTAATTATTTCATGCAATACCTCATTAATCAATCAATGATGAAACATAAACAATTAGCCATAAAAGTTTTAGGACGTTTTGATGAAAAACAATGGTTTCGATATGTAACATTAGCATCCATTGTCCAAAAAGAAGCAGCCAATAAAGAAGAGATGCCCATTATTGGAGCTGTAATTTACAATCGTATCAAAATAGGTATGCCCTTACAAATGGATGGGGCACTCAATTATGGGCAATACTCTCATTTAAAGGTCACTCCTGAACGTATCAAAAAAGACACAACTCCTTACAATACGTACAAATATAGGGGTATACCACCATATCCTGTTGGGAGTGTGAGCATGGAAGCAATCTTATCTGTCATCAATCCTGCAAATGTCAAATACCTCTATTTCGTCAAAACAAAGAAAGGAACCCATATATTCAGCACCACCTACAAACAACACCTAAAAAATATTAAGTAAATATAATTTTTACTTAATTAAAGTGTTTTTTAAGTTTTTTTATACGAAACTAGCATTTGAAATTTTGAGCTTGACAAAATCGTATTTCTCTTGGATTTTCGCACAAAATTTCTTGATTTTAGAATATTTTTTAGAAAACCTAAGTTTTTAAAGTTTGATCTTGAGTTTCTTTGGATTCTAAAATTTTTTATAGAAAGATTTACAAAAATGCGTCAGAGTTTTATTGAAATTTTTATGTTAGTATTTTTTTGATTTTTAAATACCAAAACCAAAATAAAAGCGGATTACAAAAAATTCTAACCGATTTTAATAATTACCTCTCAAATAAAAGGAGATAAAATGTCTAATATGATCGCTCCAAAGGATATTCCTGTATGGGTAAATGAAGATCGTTGCAAAGGTTGCGATATCTGTGTATCTTTATGTCCTGCTGGCGTTTTGGGGATGAAGCTAGATGTCAACAAAGTATTGGGTAAGATTGTCGAAGTAGCTCATCCAGAGAGTTGCATAGGATGTACTGATTGCGAATTACATTGTCCAGATTTTGCTATATATGTAGCAGATAGAAAAGAATTCAAATTTGCAAAAGTCTCACAAGAAGCTCAAGAAAGAGCCCTAAAAATTAGGGCAAACAATTTTATGTTACTGAACTGAAAACAATAAGGGAAGATAATGCGAGAAATTATATCTGGCGGGAATGAATTAGTGGCAATGGCTGCAATTGATGTAGGCTGTAGATTTTATGGAGGTTATCCAATCACACCCTCCTCTGATATTATGCACCAAATGAGTGTTTTGCTACCTCAATATGGTGGACATTTTATCCAAATGGAAGATGAAATCAGTGGGATTTCAGTTTCATTAGGTGCAAGCATGAGTGGTGTAAAATCAATGACTGGAAGCTCAGGACCTGGTATTTCACTCAAAGCAGAACAAATAGGATTAGGCTTTATGGCTGAAATCCCTCTTGTAATAGCAGATGTTATGCGTTCAGGACCTTCTACTGGGATGCCTACTCGTGTAGCACAAGGTGATATTTCATTTATCAACCATCCTACTCACGGTGATTTTAAAGCCGTAGCACTAGCTCCTGGAAATTTAGCAGAATCTTACACAGAATCTTTTCGTGCATTCAATCTAGCTGAAGAACTTATGACGCCTGTGTTTATATTGATGGATGAAACGATTGGACATATGTATGGGAAAACTTATATCCCTGATCTGGAAGAAATACAAAAAACTATTGTCAATAGAAAAACATTTGATGGCAATCCTAAAGATTATCAGCCTTACGGAGTATCTGAAAATCAACCTGCTATTTTAAATCCATTTTTTAAGGGATATCGCTATCATATCACTGGACTTCATCATGGTCCTATTGGCTTCCCCACAGAAGATGCAAAAATGGGTCAAGATCTAATCAATAGGCTATTTGGCAAAATAGAATCTAGGATTGATGCCATCACTAAAAACGAAGAATTAGACTTAGAAGATGCAGAAATTGCCATTATTGCATACGGATCAGTCTCCCTAGCAGTCAAAGAAGCAATGGTGGAAATAAAAAAACAAAATGGCAAAAAAGTTGGTCTTTTTCGTCCAATAACTATCTGGCCTAGCCCTCAAAAACAAATCAAAGCTTTAGGTGAAAAATTTGAAAAGATTCTAGTCATTGAACTCAATAAAGGTCAATACCTTGAAGAAATTGAAAGAATCCTACAAAGAAAAGTCCATTTTATGGGGCAAGCAAATGGTCGGAGTATTTCGCCTGCTCAAATTATTTCTAAAATAAAGGAGCTTTAAGATGGCATTCAATTACGATGAATACTTAAGAGTAGAAAAAATGCCCACACTCTGGTGTTGGGGATGTGGCGATGGTGTGATTTTAAAATCAATAGTAAGATCAATTAATGCACTTGGATGGGATATGAATGATGTTTGTTTAGTCAGCGGGATTGGGTGTAGTGGCAGGATGAGTTCCTATGTAAACTGCAACACTGTCCATACTACACACGGTAGAGCCGTAGCTTATGCTACTGGCATCAAAATGGCAAATCCAAATAAACATGTTATTGTAGTATCAGGAGATGGTGATGCCTTAGCCATTGGGGGCAATCATACAATGCATGCTTGCAGGAGAAATATTGATATTAATTTTGTTTTGGTGAACAACTTTATCTATGGATTAACCAATTCACAAACTTCCCCAACAACCCCACAAGGAATGTGGACAGTCACAGCCCAATATGGAAACATAGATAATAATTTTGATCCTTGCCAACTTGCTGCAGCTGCTGGAGCAACCTTTGTAGGCAGAGAAAGTGTTCTTGACCCTAAAAAAATTGAAAAACTAATGACTGAAGGCTTCAAACATGAAGGATTTAGTTTTTTTGACATTCATAGCAATTGCCATATCAATCTGGGACGAAAAAACAAAATGGGTGAAGCAATCCAAACACTCAAATGGATAGAATCCCGTACAGTTTCTAAGAGAAAATATGATGAATTTAGTGAAGAAGAAAAATCAGGCAAATTCCCCACTGGTGTTCTAAAACACGATACAAGTAAAATAGAATATACTCAAGCTTACAAAGAAATTATCAAAAAAGCCCAAGCAAAAGGAGGGCATTGATAAAATGGAAGCTCAATTACGATTTACAGGAGTTGGCGGACAAGGTGTTCTGCTCGCTGGTGAAATCCTAGCAGAATCTAGAATCCGTGCTGGAGGCTATGGCATTCAAGCTTCCACCTATACAAGTCAGGTTCGCGGAGGTCCAACAAAAGTTGATATCCTTTTAGATAAAAAAGAAATCCTCTATCCTTATGCCAATGAAGGCGAAATTGATTTTATGCTCTCGACAGCACAAATTAGCTTTAATCAATTTAAAAATGGTGTAAAAACTGGTGGTATTATCGTCGTCGAACCAAACTTAGTTTTCCCCACAGAAGAAGATTTCAAAAAATTCAAAATCTATAAAATCCCTATCATCACTATAGCCAAGGAAGAAGTCGGTAATGTCGTTACCCAATCTGTAGTTGCTCTAGCAGTTACAGTTACTTTTACAAAATGTGTTGATAGAGAATTGGTTTACAATACAATGATTAGTAAAGTCCCAGCCAAAGTTGTAGATGTAAACAAAAAAGCATTTGAACTAGGTGAAAAATATGCTTCAGAAGCTTTAAAAGATTGATTTAAAGTAGGCTTAGCCTACTTTAGTATGAGAATTTATTGCACAAGATAATTAGTAAAATCCTCATAAGATTTATCCATATCTTTTATAAACATATTTTCCTCTTCTTTTGAAAAACCTAAATCTTTGGCATAAGTAGAAGGTTTGATGTATCCAACAAATACCTTTCCATCTCGCTCATAGACCAAAACCTTCATTGGTAATACCATAGCTACATTAGGAAATTTTGTCATTGTTTGTGTGCCTACAGCAGGATTACCAAAAACAATAACACTTGTAGGAGGTAAGATTTTGTTAAATTCTTTTGCAGCAGCAGAATGATCCAAAATTGAAAAAAGCTTTATTTTCTTTTGTTCAATAAGATTTTTTGCACGTTGCATAGTCGTAGTAAAATCATATTTACTTAATTTTAAGCTCAAATACTTTGGATTGTATTTAGCAATACTCGCAGGAGCAACTTGCAAATCTTTCATCTTATCAACTTCTTGTATAGGATGAGCAAATGCAAAACTCCCCAATACTAATGCAACACTTACAAACTTCCTCATATAAAACTCCTTATTTTTTAGAAATGAATTATTCTAATCAATTTAATTTAACATTTGTCTACAAAACAAATCCAAAAAATAAATATCTTCGGTCTAAATTTATGACGATTTTTTCAGATATAGTTTAAAGCTCAATTTTTAAAATATTCTTTTTAAATTTTAAAAAGAATATTTTAAACACTTTAGCCTATAATTACTCCTTAAATCCTATATTAAAGGCATGCCTTGCTCTATAAAATTAATCTTTATTCTTATAAAAGCCCATACAATGAAAAATCTCCAGCTAAATACTGAACAAAAATCAGCTGCGACAGCCCCTATGGGACATAATCTAATTATTGCTTCAGCAGGAACAGGTAAAACATCAACTATTGTCGGCAGGATAGCCTATTTACTTGAATCAGGTATCAGTCCTAAAGAAATCTTATTATTAACTTTTACTAACAAAGCAAGTGTGGAAATGATTGAACGTGTAGCCAAGATATTCAGTAAAAAAGATGCTAAAGAGATTGAATCTGGCACATTCCACGCTGTTGCTTATCGTTATCTTAAAGAACATTTCAAAATCTCACTCAAGCAACCAAGAGAACTAAAAATCCTCTTCAAAAGCATTGCAGAAAAAAGAATCTATCTTCAAAGGAATAATACACAACCTTATTCTGCGCAATACCTCTATGATATTCATTCTCTATATCTTAACTCACAAAAAAAACAAAATTTTGAACAATGGCTCATAAAAAAATCACCCGAACAAGCTATTTATATACCAATATATGAAGATATATTCTATGAATTCTCTGTTTTAAAAAAAACATATGGTTATGCAGACTACAATGATCTTTTGATACTCTATAAAGAAGAGATGTCAAAACAAACCAATCCTTACCAAGAAGTCTTATGTGATGAATATCAAGACACAAATCCTCTCCAAGATTCTGTCATCAATGCAATCAATCCTCCAAGTTTATTTTGTGTAGGAGATTACGATCAAAGTATTTATGCTTTTAATGGAGCTGATATTAGTATTATCAGTAATTTCACTCAAAAATACCCAAATGCAAATGTTTTCACACTCAAGAAAAACTACCGCTCTTCTTATGCAATATTAGACTTAGCAAATAAAATCATCCAAAAAAATGAACGTATTTATGAAAAAAACCTTGAAGTCGTAAAAAAGGGGGATTACACACCTCCAAAACTACTTGTTTATGATGAATTATTCCTCCAATATCAAGGAATAGCACAAAAAATTGCCACAAGCAATTACAACCTTGATGATATAGCTGTGATTTTTAGAAATAATGCAAGTGCTGATGGTTGTGAAGCCTCGTTAAGAGAACTAGGTATCCCTTCTAGACGAAAAGGAGGTATTAGTTTTTTTGACACCAAAGAAATATCTTTAATGCTTGATATCTGCTCACTATTCTATAATTCCAAAGATATGATGGCTTATATTCATACTCTTAGCTATGGAAATGGTATTGGGAATTCTATTGCCAAAGAAATTTATGAATCCTTAGATATATTAGGCGAACATAATATTAAAAATGGTTTATTATCTCCGAATAAAAACATAAAACCATATCCTTCTAAAAGTAAAAATATTCAATTAGGATTATTTGATGACTTTTTTACACTCCAATCATCAGCAAGATTTGATGACTACCTTCCCCACAAATTCCGCTCTCATCCAATACTTTCTCACCCAAAACTTAATAAAGAAGGAGCAATCTTTTTGGGTAATTTTTTTGATATGTATGAGCAATCCCACCACATTCAATCTCCTACTGAACTCATTAAAAAGATCCAACAATCTTCTTTTTTGAAAGTTATCATAGAAAATCTCAGCAAAGAAAGAGCGAAAAATAAAGATGGCACCCTGAATGAAAACACTCGTATTCAAGCCCTTGATAAAATCAATCGCAAAATAACCCTACTTAAAGATCTATCAAAAAACTACAATAATATTGGACGTTTCTTAAATGCAATGATACTTGGATCAAGTGAAGCTAGTGAGGGGAGCGGGGTAAATCTTTTGAGCATCCACTCAAGTAAAGGTTTAGAATTTCGAGATGTGTATATTATTGACCTAATGGATGGGAGATTTCCTAATCGGAAACTAATCTCTAAAGGCGGGAGCATTGAAGAAGAAAGGAGATTGTTTTATGTAGCCATCACAAGAGCAAAAGAAAATCTATACCTTTCTTATGCCAAAAAAGATGCTATTAAAAATTTTGACTATGAAGCTTCTATTTTTTTATACGAAGCAGGTTTGCTTAAACCAAGTTGATTCAAACAAAAATTAAAAATCCATATTCAAACCAACAAAATATCTCCTACCTTCACGAACATAATTATAATTATTCACATATTCAGATTTTTTATTGATAGTCGCACTCACATAGTCAATAAAATTTTGATTAAGCAAATTATAAACCCCTAAATGCAAACGAAGGTTTTTAGTTATGTTGTAATGACCGCCCAAATGCAACAATAAATAATTATTATAGTATGGACTTAAATTTGGATTATCTGCTTTAAATTTATCTAATGCAGAGAGAGAACCTGCACTTGAACCTACACGACCTCCAATATAAGTCCGTAGTTGTTTGGCTCTATATTCCCCACGAAGATATATACCCAAATTATCAATAGAATAGTTAAGAGAACCATTCAAACTATGTTCAGGGATATTTGCAAGAGGTATACCTTTTGCTCCACCAGAGGTTTGTTCTGTTTTTGTGAAAGTATAATTCAAATTTAATCCAATATTTCCATACACAATATCAATAGGCTTGATACCAAAAAATACTTCTGTTCCATAAGTAATTGCAGAATCTGCATTAATGCTATAACTACATCCCCTACCAGTAGCAGTGCAAATACCACCTCCTGGAACTGGTATTTGAACATCTTTTGCCACTGAGACACTCTGTATTTTATCCCTAAAAGTATTATAAAATCCTGTTACACCCACATCTATCCAATTAGTTTCAGAGAGAAGCCCAAATTCAAAACTAATAGAGGTTTCAGGTTTAAGATCTGGATTTCCATAAGTTGGGACAGTGCCTTGTGCAGTTAATCCATTCACACCACGGACTAGTTGGGAAACAGTAGGGGTTTTATAACCTGTAGATACACCTCCTTTTAAAGTCAACCATTCAAAAGCATTATAAACTAAATAGGCCCTTGGAGAAGTATTAAAACCGAAAGCTGAATTAAAATTTTCACGCACACCTAATGTCAAAAATAAATTTTGAAAAACAGCCAATTCGCTTTCTGCAAACATTGCAGCATTATGCTGATACATAAAACTATGCCCAACTACAGCCTTATCTGTCATACTACTAAACCAATAGCGACCTCCAAGTGTAAGATTGCCCCTATTGTCACCTCCTACAAGAAGCTTTGTATCTAAAATGACATCATTACCTTGTAAATCACGACTTTTACCCACCAAAGGACTACCTGCAGGAACAGCATCCTGTGTAATGAGTCTGCCTTGATTGGTTGTAGAAAGGTATTGAACAGAAGTATCAGTTTTTCCGAAGGAATAGTCACCTAAATGTGCAATTATCGCATTATTCCTCATAAAATAAAGATCTTTGTCATACCCTCCCCTATTCCCGACAGTCCCAAGTAGACTTTGTGAATTATCATACCATTGTAGAGCATTTTGATAATCAAGATAAAAATAATTTTCTTTACTGGGTGAGTAAGATACTCTAGTGCCAATATCATAAATATTAGCCTCAGAAAGTCCGACTACAGAATTTCTACTTAAACTTTTTTCACCTGGCACAACCTTCAAATCTCCTGTAGGGACAAAACTCCGGTAATGTTCCCTCCCTCTAATTGCAAAACCCCATTTCTTTTGGATATCCAGAGGTCCAGAAGTATAAAAACTTCCTGTATAAGTATTGCCAAAAAGTTTTTCTTCTTGAAAAGTCATGTCTAATGCAAAACTAGAACTCCAACGTTCAAAATTCTTTTTTGTAATCACATTAACTATCCCACCAATTGCATCACTCCCATAAAGAGTACTCATTGGTCCTCTTATCACTTCAATACGTTCAATAGCTGCTAGTGGAGGAATAAATGAAGTAAAAACCTCTGTAAATCCATTTGGAAAAACTGATGTGCTAACATTTTGCCTTTTACCATCAGTGAGTATTAAAGTATAATCTGCAGGCATTCCTCTAATAGAAATATTATACCCCCCTGTCTTACCTACTCCTGTTTCAATACTTACGCCCGGTATATTCGCAACTGCCTCACCTAGATCTCGATAAGGCTTATCCTCTAAATCTTCTTTGGTCAGGATTGATATTGAAGCTGGAGCCTCTTTTATATCCTGTGAATAACCTGAAGCACTAACAACTGTCCTATCTAAAATATATGTTTTAGCATCTTCTTCTGCAAAAATACATGTTGGCAAAATTAAAAATAAACCCTTTAAAATATCTTTTCTCATCATCAATCCTTAATTATAATAATTATTATTATAAAATCATATGATGAAGATATTTTTAAGATTTTAAGGACTATCAAAGAGCTTTAAAGGCTCAAATAACCTAATGTTATTGCAACAATCAAACCGATAAAAAAACTCAATAAAACCTCTTTGAGGTTAGCTTTACAGAAAGCTGTCATTATAATCCCACTCAAATAAAACAATACCAAAGAAATACCAAAGGCAATGCTTAAAATATCAAAATACCATTTACCTTTTGCTTTGTGTAGCATGATCATATTACCAAGGAAACTCCTCTTTATAGTCTGTATAATTGTTTGGTTATTTTTGACTTCCAAACTAATGGAATATTTTGCACTCCCTATCATTAAAATCCCTCTTGATTCCTTTGGATTAAGCTCATCAGGAAAAGTTATTTGATGCTCTGATAAAAAATCTATCAAAAAATCTAATTGCTTTTTTTTAGGAATATTTTTTTCAATCACCCATTTGTTTTTATTAGCCCATACATCTTGATTGATACCAAAAATATATACAATTCCAGTAATTGAATAAAGCAAGGCCATGGGTAATAAAAAAATACTCACATAAATATGGAATTGTCTAGAGAATTTTTTAAGAGTCATTACAAACTTCCTTTTGTATTTGTCTTACCATAACCTAACTAATAATATGGCTGACAAATTTTGAATAATTATCTAAAATCAACCCACCCTTTCTAAAACCAAGCCCACAAGCTTCATAGGCATAAAAAATATTAGGTTGGTAATAAAATCCATTTGATCCATTTAACTCAAAAAATTCTTGATAAATAGGCTTATGATTTTGATAAATCCCATCATTCTTACAGATAGGTTGCAAATCAGCATTTAAAATCTCTACATTAGACCCTTCTCGCCCAAAAGCTGTTTTCCTTACCTGTTGTTTATTTTTAAGCGGTTCATAACTTGTCTCCAAAAGTAAAGGATGTTGAGGAAAAATATCCCACAAAATCTTCAAAAAACGTTTACTTTGAAACATCACGCTATAAGCAGGATTTAAAAAAATAGTATTTTTATTTTGCATCATTGATTGCATTATTAAAGCAAGTTCAGGCTCATCAATAGCAATATTTTCCCAAGGAAGGAGTTTGAATAAAAACTCATAATGTTGGCTGTTGGCAAAAACACCATCATTCTGACTGAATTCAACCTCATCTATGAAACAAAATCCATTTTCAAAACCAACACTTTTAGCAATATCTTGCAAAAACCTTGTAGTTCTTTCTTCTTCAACATTCCCCTTTATGCTTGAAAATAAAATCTTCCAGCCTTCATACATTTCTTCAAAATTACTAGTATCCTCACCAAGTGTGATCATTCGCTTAAAATTTTCTCCAATAGCCTCATAAAGATTATTAAACTGTAAATTTGAATCATATCCATTATGCTTGAGCATAGCCCATTGGACTACAGAAGTTTCATATAACATCGTAGGAGTATCTGCATTGAATTCTAAAAGCTTGATAGGTTTGCCATCCAAGCCTCCAGCTAAATCAAAACGTCCATATAAATGCCAATGTATTTTTTCTTCCCAACTCTGTTTAATCATAGGCACCAATACATTAGGGATATCAAGCTCAAAAAACAAATCATGTTCTATGACATATTCACCTGCCTCCACATACATACCATAAAGCTCATTGCAGGCATTATAATAATCATCAGCTTCTTGTTGAGTAATGCTTATCATTTCATTTTCAATATAAGGAGTATTATCGACATCAGTATGCCAATCTAAACCAATTTCTTCAAGTGTCTTTATATCCAATGGGTTTAAAGATATAATTTTCATTTGATTCCTTTATGCACCAAAAGAGCTAGGACTTCGGGTCGTTGAAGTATTTGAATTCCTAAAAAATCCACTTTTTGCACTACGTGGGGTGGAACTAGCTTTTGTAGCCGATGTATTTTTGAAGCTATTTTGGCTCCTTTCATACGCTTGAGGAGATTTATAATTCCTTTGTTGGTTTTGTTTATAAGTTGGATTATTGAATAATTTATTCCCAATATAGCTACCCAAAATTGCTCCAGCAGCACTTGCAAGCAAAGCACCCCCAAGACTTAATCCGGTATTTGAGCTTGAATTTGTTAATTCGCTTGTGCCTTTATCAATCTTATTTTCTTCTTGCTTGATAAGCTTATCAATCTCTTCTTGGGAAAGAACACGTTCATTTCCCTGCATATCTCTAACGACTATATGAGTTTTTGCACTTGGATATTCTTCTGCAATCTTATAGCTATCATTTGGTTGCTCTTCCAAAATAACAAATGCTCCTTTTTGCAGAGTATTTGCAATATTAGCAGAAGTATCTTTATTATTATTTTGATCTTCATTCCCACAAGCAGACAAAGTGACTACAACTAGGGCACTGAATCCTCCTATCATTGCATAATCAGATATTTTCCTAAAATGCTTCATTCAATTTACCTTAATTTTAGATATTACTTCCTGTATTCATAAATATAAGGGACATATTTAACAATACCAGAATCAGATATTTTTTTAGTAATATTTTGTACTTTTTTCATCTCATTTTCAGGCTCTTCTTTAGGATCATAAGTTGTAGCATAGATTTGTTTGAGGATTTGGATTTTATCTTGTGGGTTTTTAGCTGATTTGATTTTTTGTAAAATCAAAGCTGATTTTACAACAGACTTTTTACCCAAAAAACCAACAAGCACCATCCTGACATTTGCATTTTTAAGCCTTGAATCAATCTCTCGAAGTTCGTTTTGACAATGTGGACACATTGGATCAGAGACAATATAAACTATTTTTTGATTATCTTTTGTAGTTGAGGGTAAAGAAATTACATAATCATCTGGGATAGATTCAAACAAATTATTAAGTGTTATACTATTTTGTTGCTGCGTATTATAGGCTTGAGTATCTTTATAAACTTCATTTACCAATTGAGCATCTTTTTTTTCATTGCTAAAAAATACATTACTCAAACCAATGAGTATCTTTCCGTCCTTATCTGTAAAAACAGGGATTTGATATTTAGTATCCAAATCTTCAATAATAGCAATTTTTAAATCCGAATTAGATTTTAATGTCTCTACCTTGAGGACAGAAACTTTTTTACCCGTTTGTTTTTGGACAATATCAATAATATTTTGCTCAACATTTGCCTGCAAAAAACTAAATACAAATAAAAGCACTGCACTTATAGCCAAAAATTTTTTCATACCTTCTCCTTTTTTACTTATTTTAATTTTTCATAATCTGCTTGATTGACAACCTCCAAAAACTCATTTTTGGAAACATCATTATTATCTGGAACCTCTATTGCAATATGAGAAAACCAACTACTTGGAGCTGCACCATGCCAATGTTTTACCTCTGGTGGAATATTTATAACATCACCTGGATTGAGTTCTTTAGGATTTTTACCCCATTCTTGATAATACCCTTTACCAGCAGTGACTAAAAGGATCTGCCTGCTATTATGATGAATATGCCAATTATTACGACAACCTGGTTCAAAAGTCACATTAATAATATTAATCCCTTCAGTGGATAATTTTTTTAGGTAACTTTGCCCAACAAAATAATCAGAATAAGCTTCGTTTTTTTCACCAATTGGAAAAATCTGCTCAAATTTTTTATCCATAATAATCTTCCTTTTCTTAAATTATAATGATATTCAAATGAGATTTTATATCAAATTTGTCAATCAAGAATACAAAAAAAGAGTTATAAAATATTTTGAATAGGTTTTTTCAAGTGTCTTTCCTTACAATATATTTGATTTTAAATTTTATTCAATAATTTTTAAGGATATCTATATTTTCTTAAACTGTATAATTTCATAGTATTTTTTTATATTACTTTGTGCTAAGCTTGAGTCAAAAAACAAGGACAACAAATGATTATTATCCCAGCCAGATTGAATTCAACACGTTTCCCTAAAAAGATTTTAGCAGATATAAAAGGTACTCCAATGATTATAGCAACTGCAAAAAATGCTCTAAAAGTTGATGAAGTTGTCGTTGCCTGCGATGATAATCAAGTGCTTCAAATCTGTAAAAGTCATAAAATCAAAGCTATCCTAACAAGCCCTACTCATACAAGTGGAACAGATAGATGTGCCCAAGCAGTAGAAATGTTGGGGCTAAAAGAAGATGAAATCATTATTAATGTTCAAGCCGATGAACCTTTTTTAGAAACACAAATCATAGCTTTACTTAAAAATAAAATGAAAAATGCTGATTTTATGGGAACTTGTGCAAAGATTATTGATAAAGATAACCTCAATGACCCTAATTTGGTCAAAGTAGTCTGCAATCATATCCAACAAGCAATTTATTTTTCTCGATTGCCTATACCTTATAGTAGAGATGGTTTAGACAATCCTTTATTAGAAAAAAACCCATATTATGGTCATCTAGGCATATATGGCTTTCATGTTGGAAGTTTAAAAGAATTTTGTAAATTACCTAAAAGCCCCTTAGAAGATATCGAAAAACTAGAACAACTCCGAGCTATTTATTACAAAAAATCAATTTTTGTCCAAATAGTGGAAAGCCAAAGTATTGGGATTGATACTCCAAAAGACTTAGAAAATACATTAAAATCTATCGAGCAAATTCAATAGCCCTACTTTCTCTTATGACACTAACTTTGATCTCTCCAGGGTATTGCAAAGACATTTCAACTTCTTTAGCAATATCTCTAGCAAGGACTGCACTTTGAGCATCATCAACTAAATCAGCACGAACAATCACTCTAACTTCTCTGCCTGAATTAATAGCATAAGCTTGCTTCACACCTATTTTATCCATTGCAATCTTTTCTAAATCTTGCATTCTGTTTAAAAAACTTTCTAATACTTCCCTTCTAGCACCCGGTCTAGCTGCTGATAATGTATCAGCTGTGCAAACTGCTGCAGCTTCAATACTTTGTGCTTCCTCATCACCATGATGAGCCATAATAGCATTAATAACTACTGGATGTTCTTTATAACGTTTACAGATATCAACACCTAAACTCACATGACTCCCTCCTGATTCTTGAGTGAGTGCCTTACCAATATCATGTAAAAGTCCTGCTCTTCTAGCAAGCTTCTCATCCCCACCAAGTTCTGCTGCAATAACACCTGCAAGATTTGCAACTTCAATAGAATGTCCTAAAGCATTTTGACCAAAACTTGCTCGATAACGCATTTTTCCAATAAGTTTTTTGAGTTCTTGATGCATATAGCCTAACCCCATATCCAAAATGATATTTTCTCCATCTTGAAGGATTTCATTTTCCATTTCTTGACTCACTCTAGCATAAACCTCTTCAATTTTTGCAGGCTGTATCCTACCATCTTCTACTAAAACCTCTATTGTCCTTGTCGCAATTGCACGTCTGTATAAATTAAAATTACTCAAAATAATAGTTCCAGGAGTGTCATCAATGATTATATCAACACCACTAATCATTTCAAGTGTTTTGATATTCCTTCCTTCCTTGCCTATAATCCTTCCCTTAAGCTCATCATTAGGTAAATGAATAACATTAATCAAACGTTCAGTAGCAAAATCTGCAGCAAATCTTGTGGTAGCTTGAGCGATGATATAATTAGCCCTCTTCATTGCCTCTTCTCTGGCTTCATGTTCATAACGACGAATCAGAACAGATTTTTGGTGTGATAATTCATCTTCTAAAAGATTCAAAATCTTTATTTTAGCTTCCTCTTTTGTATACCCACTATATTCAACAAGGATATCTAAAGCATTCTGTTTAGCCTGCATATATTCTTTTATAAGCTTACTTTGAGTTTCATATTCTATCAAAAGCCTATTTTTCAAGTCAGAAACTTTTTGTTTTTCTTCCTCAAGAAATTGCATTTCTCGCTCAAACTTTTGATGATTTTTATCTTCTTTTTGAGAAAGTAAAGCGAGTTTATCTTGATATTCTTTCAAAACACTTGAAGTTTGGGTCTCATATTTTTTTTTCAATTCAAGTTCAAGCTCTTTTGCCTTGATTTGACCACTTTTCAATAAGGCATTAGCTTCATATTCAATGGCTTGAGCTTTTGCCTTAGCCTGTTCAAGAATAATAGTAGCATTAGAACTAAAAACTTTCCTGCAGATAAAAAAAACACTACTTCCTATTATAATACTGAATATTATAAAAGCGATCACTAAGTATTCTATCATCTATCCCTCTTTTTGTCGCACAAAAATTACTGATGAATTTATCACCTAAAATATCATAACTATCTGTAATAATATCCTTTGAGACCATCATTTTTCTAGCCACAAAGATTATATTGGGACGATATTTTAGCATTTCAAAAAATCTATCATACATCCCTTTTCCAAATCCTATCCGTTTAAAATTTTTATCAATACCTAATACAGGAATAATCGCAGTATCTATTTTTGTCAAATAAAATAAAGATTGTTTAGGTTCAAAAATATTGAATTGATTTTTTATCAAAGGCAAACGAAATGGTACCACTTTAAAACTAACTCTATCAACATAAGGAATAAAAATTTTTATGCCTTTTTGTTTTCTAAGTTGATAAATCAGAGGATAAATATTTACTTCTAAGCCTATAGGACAATAAAGCAAAATACGCTTACTTTTAATATTTAATAATTCTTTTTTAAGAATTTCTATTGTTTGTTTATCTTGATAATTAGCCTTTTTTGACAAAACAAGCAGCTCTTGTTTACAAAAATGACGAAATTTTGTTTTTATTGAAGCTCCCTTATATTTGTAGTGTATAATTCTATCAATCAATTTTGAATATTACTAAAATTTTAAAAGGTTAATGAAATGAAATCTTTTTTCACTTTTTTATTTTTACTCCTGATGCTAAATGCCTGCTCGCTGGATAACACTCACAAAAACCAAACCAAATACGCCTTTATTGATCAAAACCAGCAAAATATTCAGTTTTGGAGTAATTTTGACACTCTTGAGATAGATACAGAAAAATCAAAAAATATCAATAAAGTTACCTTAATAATGTTTTTAAACCTCAATTCTGAAGATGTAAAAAAATATATCTATAGCATCAATCACCTTAAAGAAACATTCCCAAAAGTGTCTATCATAGGTATTTTAACCCAACATTTCCCACAACAAGAAATTGATGAATACATCAAAATAAATAATATTGATTTCCCCATATTGAATCCTAATGATAAAAAAAATATTTTTACTGATTTTACAAACAAAATCAATTCAAATGAGTCAACTACTTCAAACAATATAGAAAAAAAATCTAGTTTAGAAATACCCTATTTCATACTTTATAACAAAAATGGCAAAAAATACCAGACTTATAGCGGCACCATAGTAGAAGAAATTTTTACTCACGATATTAGCACATTACTCAAGTTGCATTAAAGAATTTTTTATGCTAAATATATTCAAAAAAACTGCTCAAAATATTTCTTCTTTGCTCAACACAAAAAACAGTGCAATTCAAAAAGAAGACTTAGAGTCTGTATTAATAGAAGCAGATATTGAATATCATATCGTTGAATCTATCTTAGAACACTTACCTCAAAGCATCAAAAGGAATCAACTTGAAATTGCACTAGATAGGTTTTTTAGAGGAGAAAGCTATTATGACAAAGTCATGCTTAAAGAAATCCAAACCAAACCACTTGTAGAACTTATCATTGGAGTAAATGGAGCAGGCAAAACTACTACCATTGCCAAACTGGCAAAAAAATATAAATCAGAGGGCAAAAAAATACTCTTAGGAGCTGGGGATACTTTCCGTGCTGCTGCAAGCGAACAGCTCAAATTATGGAGTAAAAAGATTGATGTAGAAATTATCACTACCCAAAATGGAGGCGATCCAAGTGCTTTAGCATATGACACTATCCAAGCTGGCATTGCCAGGAATGCAGACAATATTATCATAGATACTGCAGGTAGACTACATAACCAAACCAATCTAAAAAATGAGCTAGCAAAAATTTCACGGGTATGTTCTAAAGCATTAAACAATCAGGATTTCCGCAAAATACTAATCCTTGATGGAACACAAGGGAGTTCAGCTATTACTCAAGCAAAAATTTTCCATCAAATGCTACAAATTGATGGGATTATCATCACTAAACTTGATGGCACAAGCAAAGGTGGAGCAATTTTAAGCATTATTCATGAGTTAAAATTGCCCATAATTTTTCTTGGTGTGGGAGAAAAAGAAAACGATCTTATCCCCTTTGAACAAAAAGCCTATATACAAAATATTTTAGATTCTATATTTGAGTAAAGCATATATGGCAAAAAAATCTTTTAGTCTTTTTGAATGTCAGCATTGTGGATTTCAAAGCACAAAATGGATGGGAAAATGTACCAATTGTGGTTCTTGGGAAAGTCTTGTAGAGCTTTCAAGTTCGCAAATTGAGTCATTAAAAGAAACACAAGTATTGCATTCTAATACAAGTGCTATACCTATAACATCTATAGAATACGAAAATATCACCAAATTTCCATCTTCACAAGAAGAATTTGATATTGTGCTTGGTGGAGGCATAGTACCCGGTGGTCTTTATCTCATAGGTGGAAGTCCGGGGGTGGGGAAATCAACTTTATTACTAAAAGTGGCTGGTGGGATTGCCAAAACAGGCAAAAAAGTCCTTTATGTTAGTGGCGAAGAAAGTGCAGGGCAAATAAAATTACGTGCACAAAGGCTTGACTGCATAGAAGAAAATCTTTTTTTGCTGAATGAAATTGATCTCAATTCAATCAAGTCTAACCTCTTGACAAAGAAATACACAATCTGCATCATAGATTCAATACAAACTATCTATTCACCACAAATCACTTCCACGCCTGGGTCTATTTCTCAAGTCAGGGAAATCACCTTTGAATTAATGCGCTTAGCCAAAGAATACAATATTGCTATTTTTATCATTGGTCATATCACCAAAGAAGGTTCAATTGCTGGTCCAAGAGTATTAGAACATATGGTAGATGTGGTACTGTATTTTGAAGGTGATCCGAGCCGCGAACTCAGAATGCTTCGAGGATTCAAAAACAGATTTGGCACTACGAGCGAAGTGGGTATATTTGAAATGCATCCTAATGGATTGGTCAGTGCCAAAAATGCTTCTAAAATATTTTTTTCACAAAAACATGCTATGGCTGGAAGTGCTATAACTGTTATTATAGAAGGTTCTAGAGCATTAGTCATTGAAATTCAAGCATTAGTGAGTGAAACGGGTTTTGCTACACCAAAACGATCTGCGACTGGATTTGACACTAATCGTCTCAATATGCTTCTAGCCCTACTAGAGAAAAAGATTGAAATCCCTCTGAATCGCTATGATGTTTTTATCAATGTAACTGGAGGTATCAAAATCACCGAAACAAGTGCTGACCTTGCAGTCATTGCAAGCATACTCTCAAGTTTTAAAAATAGACCATTGAGCAATAAAACAGCCTTCATTGGAGAAGTAAGCTTAACTGGAGATATCAGAGAAGCTAATAATATTGATACAAGACTTAAAGAAATGGAAAATTATGGCTTTGAAAATGTCATCCTGCCTAAAAAATCCAAAACAAAAAGTGTTATTAAATGTTTTGAAGCCACCGAAGTTAGCAAAATACTTGATTGGCTCTGATCTCACATTCCATTAAAATAAGCAACCATTACAGTAAAGATCAGACCTATTGAAAAAGATACCCAAAGTCCTCTTTTTTTAGAAGATGAATGCTTAGACATAAAAATCCCGCTCAAATAAAATACAAACAAAGCCACACCAAAAGCAACTCCCAAAGCATCAAAATACCATTTCCCTCTAGCAAAGTGCAAAAGCATCAAATATCTAACAATATCCCCACGATATACATCAATTTTTACCATATTTGCATTTTGAATAGCTCTAGCAAAATCAGCCATAATACCTATTTGAACACCACCTCTTGAAAAACTCACATCCATATTCCTAAAAACAATATTATTTTGCTTTAAAAATTTCAAAGTAAAATCAGCTAACTCTTGACTTGATAGTCTTTTTTCAGAAGGAATATCATAAGATTTTCTACCATCCTTTCCATAATAGGCGAATAAATAAAAAATCCCAGTAAGTGCATAGATGATAGCCAAAGGCACGAAAAACAAACTCATATAAATATGAATTTTTAATAAAAATTTTTTCATCAAAAACCTTAACAATATTCAATTATTCTACAGTGCAAAACAACTGTATGGTCATCATACAGTCATAACTCATTTATCTTTTTTGAATAATGTAAATGATAATGTGCTAAAAATAGTATCTTTATCAGACTTTGTAGTATTTTTAGCAGGATCAATACTCCAAGTTGCTACAACATTTAAACCTGCATTCCTGATTTTAAAAGTCGCAAAACCATTTTTATCAGTTTTAATCTGAACTGATGCATCACCAACAACATCAGGCACAACAATAGCATCAGGAAAAGGTTTTCCATCTTTTATTACCTGCACTTTTAATTCATCACCTTGTTTCAGTCCTCTAGGATCAACTGTTGGTAATATTTCAAGTTGAATATCTTTGTTGGCTTTTGGCTTTTTAATGAGAATCATTTCATTGGCTTTTTTCAACATCTTTTTTTGATTGATATAACCAATATTATACTGCTTGGCTAACATTGATTTTTTTGCATTTGGGACTTCATTTTTAGGTTTTTTTACCCATTTACCATCCCCATCTTCAGACCAATAGGACATAGCATACGCAGCCAATATTTCTACCGAATCATCAGGAATCAATGCCACATTACTATCATGAGGTTGGATTTTAACCTTTTTCTCTTTTTGATTCTTGTCATAACCTTTGACATATTGAAGAGTTTGAGCATCAAATTGATTATCCCAAGGACCCTCTCCATAAACAATTTGTATTTCATCAGAACGCATAGCAGTCCAAATACCATGTGCATTTAGTAAAGCTGAAAAAATCATTATTAAAGACACAAGTAAGAGATTTTTTTTCATTCATTTTCCTTGATTTTATTTTAATAATAGATATTAAAATTGCTATTATTAATATCGAAATCCTACTCAAAAGAGTATCCCTTTGTCAATATAAACACTCATTGAATAATATTTTTATATTCATTAAAAACTTCCTTATCAAATACATTTATGCAGTTCAGATTTTTCTTGATAGTTGCTATTTCTTCTTCCCATACATATTCTGCTTCTGTAATGTTTTCATAGACTACAAATTTGTTCATAAAAAATTCACTGATACGGTTGCATTTTTCATCGGCATAAAACAAGTCTTTGATTGTGTCAATACCACTGCCGTAATACCAATAATCAAATATGGCTTGCTTTAACTCCAGATATTGATCCAAATAGGACACGGTTTGCATGTCCATAAAACGTTTGAGTTCTATTTTATAAACTCTTTTTTCTTTGCTTGTCATATAAACTCCTCATATTCCTAAAAGCATTTTTTTGAAAAAATCATTCATAAAACCACAGACAACATCATTAAGACTAAAACCTAAATCCAATTCTTGTATATTCATAATTAACTCCTAATCTTTGATCTTTAATTAGGAAAATTATACCTCTCATAACAACATAAAACATCTTAAATAATGCACTTTGTTAGACTTTTTCTCCCTTATATAAATCAGGATTCAAGCTTTTAAGAATTTAATAAAGAATGTATTTTTAAGATCTTTTTCTTGTATAAAATATTCTATTGCAAGGCATCAAGAAGTTCTCCTCAATTTTGAGGAGATAAAATTTATTTTTTTGCAGATTTAGTTATAAGTCAGGATTAAAATCAATCCTTTTGATTTGATACAAAAGTAAGGATAGGAAAGCCGAATTTATCGAGTTTTGCATTGTAATCTTTGAGTGATTTAAAATCTTTGGCAGTCTCATTTATAAAGTCTTGATTGATTTCTTCTGTTTTTTTATCGATTTTATCTTTAAAGATATTATAGTCATCTTCTCCGTATCGGTATTTATAATCTCTTGCCACTAGGTTACTCATCAATGAAACGGTTTCGTTCATAAAGCTTAGATTATCGGCTATGTCTTTGATATAAGAGAGTAAGAGCATGTCTTGTTTTTGTTTGATGTCTGCATAAGCATTTGCTTGAGCCTGCTTATTGGTTCCTGCAATTTGCAGTTTTCTTACCAGTTCATCTTGCAGTTCGTTAAACTCATCATTAAGGCGTTGTGTATTATAAAATTCAGGATAACAAAACTCTTCTTTATCGTTTTTGCCTTCTTCGCAATAAACCTTATCACCTTTATTGTAGGTTTTATCGCTCACTCCGAGTGTTTCCATCATCTGTTTGGCACGATTCAATAGCGGATCGACCTGTTCAGCTTGCAAAAATCTCATATCCTTTTTATATTCTTCTTCAATTTGCTCCCATTCTTTTTTTGTCTGTGCATAAGAGTCAAAATCTTTTTGCAACAGGTATTGCTTGAGTTTCATTGCATATTCGTGTTGTTTGATTTCATGCTCTATTAAGCTTGCTTGTGCACAAAATTCTAGTCCCATGGCTCTTCCGCTTAAAGTTCCGGCTACAGATTGCGAATTGGTAACAATATTATCGCTTAAAGCATTACCTAAATCCTTTATAGCTTTGATTTCTTCGGATTCTTTACCAGTTTTTGAATATGGAATTTCTTTTTGTTTAGGTGCTATAGCACTGTAACTAAGCCAAGGACAAGCTTTATTGAGTTTTCTTTTAGCAAGATGATCTCTGATTTTATAATTATTAATAGTATTTAAGAGTCTTTTAGAATTGTTTTCCATTCTTTGTTGGATTGCCTTTGCCTGTTTGATAAGATCTCTTGGATCGGCAATATTAAGCGTGGAAGTATTTAAAAAGGTATTCACACTGTTCATCATGTCATTGATTTTATTAAGTTCGTTTAATTGCTCTTTGGCTTTTTCTATCATTTGTGTGTATTGCTTTATCATAGTTGTAGCTTTGTTAATACTGTCAGCCATTCTTGAAGCAGTGAGGGCGGCAGTGGCATTTGCACTGCTGTCATGAACTTCCTGAACAGGTGTAATTGCATTACTGTAAGGCGAAAAAAGGAGCAAGCAACTTACAATAAAAAAAGGTTTTATAAATGATTTTATCATAGAGATTCCTTTAAAATATCAAATAAATTTTTCTGTATTGATTTTGACTTAAAAATAGGATAAATATTTCATATTTATGTCTTTTGCTTCTTAAACAAATATTTTCGTTTTTATTACTTTGTCTTAATCCTAAAAAATGCTAGCATATTTTTAAAAAAATAAATCCATAAATTTGGCATTTTAATTTTTAGGGTAAGATAAGCAAAGTTTCCGGAAAACCAGAAATCAAAAAGGTATGAATTGAAGCATGATTCAAAGATCAAAATCGATAAGCATAGTTGAAAGTTAGATAAGATTGATGATAAAGAGTATTTTGATCAATAGTGCGCGAACTATTATCTATATCTACATATTGAAAAGAGTTTGTCCTTTTGTACCCAGAATTAGCAAATATTCCCCCAAATCGATACATCAATTCAAACTGATGATGTTTATAATAATAATGCAGTCCTATGACAGGATAAATTCCATCGGCAAAAATAGTCTCAAGATTTGAAGAACCTAATTTTCCATTTAAATACCAATCTGCCTGATAACCAACTCCTACATTGAGTCCAAGTGTATGCCTGCCTTTTTCTAAAAAATCCCAAAGGTATTTGACATCCAAACCTGCTTTGATTGGGATATAAGATAAGGTTTTGTTAACACTCCTGTAAAACGCCAGATAAAATCTAAGTGATTTGCAGCTTAAAATCAAAGTGAATATATCTACTTAGATTTTATCTGGCAAATTCAATAGCTTTTAAAAATTAAAAATCAATAGCTCATTATTTTTTCTTGAGTGCATTTGATTTAGCGTATACCTAACTTCAACACTTTCTATTTTAAAATCCTTATAAAGTCCTCTGATAAATTCACAATCATTATAACTCAATATAAATTTTCCCTTAATGTTAGAAAGTAATGTATATAATTCTTGATGTTCTTTAACCCCAAAGCCCTCTGTGTTTTTATAATATGATTCTGTCCCTACATAAGGATGGTCAGCATAAAAAAATGTATCTTTGTTATCATATTCTTTAATGAGTCTTCTAAAATCCATATTTTCAATACATACACCCCTAAGACGTTGGCTATAAATATCATAGCTCCTAAAAATATTTTTAGGTTTTCTTTTCTTGCACATTGCAAAGTGATCTCCTTTGCCACCAAAACTCATCGCAATAGTGAAATAATAATATGCTGCCCTTTCAATATCATTTCTAGGTTTTAAAATCCCATTTTTTACCCCTTCAAAAAGTTCTCTAGAACACAACATATGATTCAATACATTCCTAAAGCTCTCAGGGCGTGTTTGTATGATTCTATGTAGATTTATCAAATCCCCATTAATATCATTAACCACTTCCACATATTTTTTATAATGACCCTTGATTTTTTGGCTTAGCATAAAGAACACTCAAGCTCCCGCCAAAGACTTCTACATAACAAGCATGCTCTGGTATCATCTCTACAATAGTTTTAGCTAATTTACTCTTACCACCTACCCAACAAAAAGGTGCTTTAAGAGTTGTTGGTAAAAATAAAGGTTTTTGTTCATAAGGCATTTTTACTCCTTTTTATTTAAACTTTTTTATAAACGCATAAAGCCTCACAGCGTAATACAATGTCAAACGTGTGCTTTTTTTAATATTTAAAAATTCCATTGATTCTAAAAAAATCTCATCACAAGTTTTTCTCTTTATAGACCCCTTATGAAATGCATCACAAAGATAATCATGTAATATGCAAGACTTAGCATAATTCTCAAAGGGTGATAAAACAAACCAAAATATCTTAGGAATACTACCTCCATCACTAACATAATCTTTTGGCACGATAATAAGACTTCCTGATTTGCTTTGATAAACAATAGATTCTAAAAGTCTTACTCGCATACCATCTTTATGCTCCCAAAATATTTCAGCTTTTAGTGATGAGTTTAAAGATTTTATATCTGCCATCATCCCACCTTCTCTTTTATCCACTCATAATCCTCCCATTTAAGCCTCCTGATAGAATCTACATCATCAAGCGTCTTAAGATATTCTTTGAGTACACCACAAATATAGATGATTTCACTCTTAGCTTTGAGTCCATCAAAATAGACTTGTTTTAATTGTTCTTTGGTATGAGGGATGTTTTGTTTGCCTTTTGGATTGTCTTTAGATTCACACCTAAAAAAGCTATCAATCCCAGCTATCACTAATCCCATCAAATTGATTTGGTCTTCTTGTGCCATATCATAGATATAAGCACTCCCTAAGGCAGAGGATTGAAAGTTTTCTAAATATTTATCACAAATACTATTGAATTGTGTAGTCTTTCTAATCCTTTCATAACCAAGCAATTCTTGTCTTTTTTCTTCATATTCTTTTGGTAAGTCTTCTTGGATAAAAGGCTCATTTAGTTCTATATCTTCTAAGGGTTGTACATAGATAAAAATTCCATTGTTATAAAGAGTTTTGAATTCCCCTTTGACCTCATCAATCTTATCTATACTTAATTTGTAAGTTTTCATTGTTGTTTCCTTTATTATTTGATTTATATGGAACGGAATAAATCCGTATTCATTCCTAAAGTTTAGGGTTATTCCGTGCTACGCACATATCAAGCCAATTTCAGATGTTTTGCTCAATTTTCTCCTAATGGCAATATTTGAGGTTGTAAGATATTGGTTGAATAATTGAGGTTACCATTGTAGCTAGTCCCACACGCATACAACCGCTCTCCATCTGTAGCTATCAATACCCTCTCAGCCTCATACCAAGAAACAGGGAAATAATCAATGATATTATTAGGTGTGATAAGCTTACTCCAATCCCTCACATTATTGTTATGCCCTAATCCTAAAGCATTATTGTTATAACCAAAACTCCAAAGCCCATCATTAAAATCTTGAGCATAAAAAGCAGGGTAACCATAAGCTTGTGAGGCTATGGATTTAAACTTCACACTTAAATTGAGATTCTTTTTTAAGTTATTGCCAATGCGTCTATCACCAAAGCCATAATCCCCATATCCCCAAGACCATACATTACCTTCTTTGTTTAAGTAAAGACAAGTTGACAAACCAGCCCCACCTATAAACATATCTTTTTCATTCAATCCATTAAATATCTCTACACAAGAAGTTTTATCCAACAAATCATTTTGCGATAGTTGAGATTGTGCGTTATACCCACAGCCATAAAATTTATTATTTGAAACAAAAAAGCTCGAACCTTTCCAGCCACTTGTATCCCTTGTATAATGATAGACTTTAGAGACATTTTTGAGTGGGTGGAGTTCAGGACTCAAAACATTTGTAGTTTTACCCATTCCCAAACATCCATTCCCATTCCACCCCCAAGCCCAAAGATTACCTTTATCATCAAGTGCAAAAATACCACTCACTACATTATTTCCACCAAATATCTCTGTGATATTTGCCAAAGAATTTATCCGTACAAAACGATTAGAATCTATTGTATTGCCAATGCCAAGCTCCCCTTCTGTATTCCTCCCACAGCTCCATACCGTTCCATCTTCTAATAAAATAGTGCAAAACTGCAAGCTAGAGGTATAGCTTTTTGAACAAACTTGTTTGATTTTAGCCCTAAAGCTTACCTTCTGAGGTATGGGTACTACAGAGTTATGACCTAGTCCTAAACATCCTTGAGAATTATTCCCCCACACCCACATAGCATTAGAGTCTTTTTCTATAGCATAGAAATTAGCATGCCCTCCTACTACATCTTTGATTTCTATACCCTTTGGGATAGCCAAACGGCTAAAACCCCAAGCTATAGGTGTGCGACCTGAGCCTGTGGTATTGATGTCAACCCCACCTGAAATATACACATCTCCATACAAGATAATTTCATCATTTATGCCTATATAGACTTCTTGATACATAATGCCCCTATAAGCATTGACATTTTTTAGCAATCGGATTTGTTTCTTTGCTATGCCTAATTTCAAAGATTGTGCCAAAGCATTCAAATCCCCTTTTAAGGTATTTGCATAAACCTCTAAAACTTTAGCATCTTCTTTGATTTCTCTTTGTTTGATTGCTTTGAGTTCTTCGAGTTTATTTAATATTTCAGATTCATTCATCTTTTCTCCTTTATATATTGATTTATCTGGATTTAGACAAAGCCTAAATCTAAGACCATTACGCAAGATATAAAATCTTGCTACATTCCTAAAGTCAGGGTTATTCTAAAGCTTCGCTTTATCATCAACCCGAGTTTAAGATATTCTCTTCCTCTTCAAGCATTTTAGGGGGTTTGGGGGTTTAAGGGGATAAGGGTGCACTTTACAATTCAAGCCCCCTTATCCCCTTTGAAAGAAAAACCTTAATAGCTTTTAAAATCACAAACCCAACTCCACTAAGTTTTCTTCTCTCAACCTCCTTACCTCATCTTTGATTTGATTGATTTTATTTTCCTCTAATGGTTGCCCAGCATAAATCCCCTCAAGATAGCTAATATGATTGACTTCTACATCATTAGCCCTTCCATAGATAGGATTACTCACTGATGCCTTAAAGCCTATGTTATATCCTGGTGCTGAAGAACTATTAGCATAGCCTCTACCTACAGCACCCATATTATAAAATGCACCACTAAGACTACCTAAAGCATTGCTATCATTAAATTCCCTCCCTTCAATATCAGGCAAACCACTTTCTGTAAATTTACCTACTTCCTCCATATTTGAAGTCCCTTTAGAATAAAACCCACTTGAGGGCAAGACAAACTTATTATTTAGCAAATCTACTCTAATTCCTTCTGCATAAAACCAAAGCAATAAATAATCAGAAATATCAAGCATTTTTCCTAAACTAACGTGTGTTTTAGGCAAGCAATTACGATAAAAATAATCTTTCCTCCCAATTTGTTGTTTTTGGGTTTGGGTGTTTTGATAAAAAGTGATTTCTTCCATTACATAATCATTTAGCTCACTTAATATCTTCCATTCCTTATCTTTGGGATTTTCTTGTTGTGCTTGTATTTCTTCAATGATTTCTTTTTTAGATTCTAAAAGCTCTTCTTTTGAAGTTTTAGTTTCAAAAACAATCGCTTCTATCCCTCCATTTTTAGCTTCATCATATGCTTTTATTAGCTCATCAATACGAACTTCTTTTATTTTTTGCTCAACACTATCTATAGCCTCTAAAGTAGAAGCTTTAAGCTCTTCTTTTAACTCTTCATTCTTTACATATAGTTCACTTTTAAATTTTAAAGTCTTTTGCTCTAAACTCTCACCCAAAGCATTAAGTTCTTTTTGAAACTTAGGCAAGCTTTCTACAAATTCATCAGCCCTCCTAGCAAAACTTGCCACATCTTTTGTCGTAGGTGGTATAGGCAGTGGCGTTATTTTTATCTCAACCATAATGACTCCTTAAAAAATTTTTATCACCAATCACACTAACCCCTCTAGCTCTAAGCTAGCAATCGCCATATTCCTTTTTTCCAACAATACCTCCCATTTTTTCAAAATGCCAAAGTTAATGAGGCTTTTGTAATTTTGTGTGATCACAAAGACACAAGGCTCACCTCTAAGCTCAATAAAAGCATTGATACACAAATCCATTGATGATATAGGGATAGCCACATCAAAAGAATTAGTCTTTTTATAATTACCCTTCATAAGGCTTGTATTGCCCTCTTCATCTGTTTGTATTTTTGAAAAATCAATCGCAGAAATTGTATTTTTATAAAGACTAATACCCAATTCTTCAACATTCCCACAAACAATATGCCCAATTTTGGCAATATCATTAGCAGCATTTAATGTGATTTTAAAACTAACTGCCCTATGAGCAGTACTGCGTTCAAAATAAATATCTTTTTGCCTTCGATTACTCCAATTACCAAAAAAATATTCCCTCCAATCAAAAATATCTCCTCCATAAAGTTGATATTCCACACTCTCTAAGATTTCTATTTCTTTAGTGTTCTTAGTATTGATAACCTCTATCTTTAGCCTCTCCCCCCACAAATTAGCCAGATATAAAGCCTTAGTTTCCTCTGCAGTGATGACAAGTTCAATATTTTGCTCTCTTCTAGCCTGCGTATTGACAAAAAAATCAAACGCAGCATAGTCATTACTAGCCCCCAAATTTTGCCAGTAAGCCTCTTTATCTAATGGCTCAGTGTTATTATCTAGCATACTTTTATAGCGAGTATGATTATTTTGGATGATTTCTCCTTTAACATAGGTTTTTCCTTGTTCATACAATGGAGTATCATCACTAAGGTTACTTGAGATGATGATAATATCTGAACGTCTTAAAATCTTCATCACACCACCCCTTGGGTCTTGAAAACAGGTTGCTGTAAACTCAAAGTATTTGCCATTTCTTGAAAAGAAGATAATAAGTTTTTAAGCGTCTTTAAAGTCTCTAATCCCAATTTTTCAGAAGTATTGGTATTTTCTTCACTAAGCTCATTTAGCATTCTAGTTTTCTTTAAATACGGATCAATCATTTTGAGTTTGGTTTTACTCTCATTTTTTAGGGCTTCTTCATATTTTTTAGAAGCTTCTGCACCGTTTTTTAAAGCCTCCCCTAAGTCATTGATTGTATTGATAGTGTTAGGATCAAAACTTTTCTTAATAGCTTTTTCTCTATACTGCAAGTAATTATCAATGTTAATGCCCCCTATTCCTAAGCTTTCTTCAATCCTTTGGATGTTCTTATCAGATAATTGTTTTTGATAAGCAAGCGTAGCAATATCATCACCCTTAAAGCCAAACAACCAACTTTGAAATTTCTCCCCAGAGCTAATATATTTGCCTAAAGTTTCTTTGATAGCTAAGGCAGTATCCTTAGAGTTAGAAGCCGCATAATCAGACCAGATTTTATAAAACCCTTCTGTTTTAGCACTATAAGTGACTTTGGCAGATGTTTTTACTTTTTGTAGGGCATCTTCATCTAACTTGTATTGGTTTGCAAGGTCTTTTAAAAAATCATCTAAACTATGAGAATAGCCATCAAAAATATAAAGTCCCCACTCTCCTGTATAATGTCGTTTGCTCTTATCATCAACAAAAGTAGAGATAAATTCTTTGATACCTTCATTATTCAAGCTCGCATAATCAGCATAAATACCTGCTTGGATACTAAGCTCTTTTGTACTACCAGTGATATCTTGGAGTAAATATCCAAAAGTCCTTAGATTATCCCTCACAGCCCTCAATGCTTGAGTATTAGCCTGCTGGTATTCCACCCAATCTTTTGTGCCTAACTCCATCCCAAAGCCATTTTTTTTGACCTCATGCCAATCAGTGCGTTCGCTAGCTTTGATAACATCCTTAGTAGCAGTGCCAAATAACTCTATACTTTGCTTAGATGTTTTTTCTGTATATGTCTTAAATCCTGATAATAAACTCCCCCCAATCCCACCAATAATACCCCCAAGCACAGGACCCAAAACAGGGACAAAAGTCCCAATCCCAGCTCCAAGACCAGCCCCTATTATTCCGCCTATTTGCATATCCTTTTTAGCTTGAGGGTTGGATTTATCAGCAAATAAGCTGCTAAATATCCCACTAGCAGCAATGCCTATAATCGCACCTGCTAGAGCCATACCCAATTTATCGCCTGCACTTTTTCCAAAATCCTGCCCATATTTTTCAAAAAGCTCTCCATCCCCAAATACCTTATCAAAGCTCCCTGCAATCATCTTAGAAAATGCCTCACCTATACTCGAATCAATCATTGCCCCAACCAAGCTTCTACTAAAAGCTTGAGTGAGGGCAGTAGATAATGAAGTACCCAAATCATTTATCCAAGAACTCATATCTCTAAATCTACCACTAAGGGCATTGAAAAACTGCTCATTTAAAGCAGAATTCAAATTTGATGTCCAATCACTATAAAAAGCATTTGTCTTAATGGCTACTTCTTTGAGGTCTTTGATTTTTTTATCATGCAATTTGGTTTCTACGCTATAGAGTTCTTTTGCCCCAGCTATACTAATCTCTTGATTTTTAAGCTTTTTGTTTATTTCAAGATTAAGATTATTGATAGTTTGTTCAAACCTCAAGTTCTCTAAAGCAATATTTTTATTCAATCCCTCATCCATTGCTTCGATATTTTTACTTTCAATAGCATATTTATTTTCAAAATAATTCTTAAGGCTTAAAGATTGATATTTTGAATCGAGTTCATCTACCAAGATACTTTGGGCTTTGAGGGCATCATTTAGTTTCATACCACTATCAATCCAGCCTTGTGTTTTAAGTGCGATTGCTAAGCTTTCTTTTTGGTATTCATTTAAGCCTATTTGTGAAAGTTCAAGATAAGCACTCTTAAGGCTATTGAGGGCATTGATATCTTGGGCAATAGCTTTAGGATTGCTTATAAGCTTATTTAGAGTTGGCACTTTAAGTTCATTTTCTCGCCTTCTTTTTTCATTCAAAAGCCTTTGGTATTCTTTTTGGGCACTTACAAACGGAGATTCCCCTGCAGTAAAAAATCGCTCAGAAAAGCTATAATCCCTTTGTTCATATTTCCTTTTTTGTTCTAAATAATTCTTTTTAGCAACTTGGATTTTAGAATCTAGTGTTTTATCATCAATTTTTTGAATATTATTGAGGGTATCTTGTGTTGAATTTTTCCAGTTTAAAAAGACTTCAGAGATAGCAAATAAAACAGCAGGCACACCAAAGCTAGAAAGCATTATTTTAAGCCCTCTTAAAGAAAGAGTAAAGGCTTTTATGCTTATATTAGCCACATCTATTCCATTGCTAAACAAAGCAATCGAGGCCTTGCTTAAAGCAAGCATTGCATTCACACTAGCAATAGCAGGCTTAGCCAATAAAAATGTTGAAGCAAACAAAGCAATATGTTTACTTACTTCTATGGTAGCTTGAATATAAGTTGCTAACTCTTGAGTATGATGATTTAAGTAATCACCAATTTTTTTAATACCCTCAGTAATGGATTGAAAATATGGTGCAAGAGCAGCTTGTTTGAGTGCATCCACACCTGTGTGCAAAGAAGAAAGTGCTGCCTCATAAGTAAGTGCAGATTTAGAAGCCAAAGAAGAAAAAACTCCAAGTTTTTCTAACATTAGGTTATAAAGATTACCTTCTTTTTTAGCCTTACTCATCGCCTCAGTACTCAATCCCTGTGCAGCTACAAATCTTCCAAATGTAGTCACTGTCTGTGCTACCCCACTACCCAAAGAATCTAGTGTGGTTTTCAAAGAATCCACACTAGCCCCACTAACTTGAGCAGCATACACAATCCCCTCAAAAACCTTCTTAGCTTCATTTAAGCCCATAGAAGCAGACGCAGTAGAATAAAATGATTTAAACATTTCAGTTAAATCTGCTACTGCATAAATAGAACTTTGATGGATTCTAGTCATATCTTTGATGACTTCATTTGCCTCTTGCATTGAAAGAGACCATTTAGTAGTAGCATCTATAGAATGCCCTAATGAATCGACATTTTGATGATTAAGCGTTACAAGAGAAGCCAAAGAAAGCTTTTGTTGTTCTAATACAGAGTTAAGACGGATAGATTCTTTGATAGGTTCTGTAAGGAAACCTATTGTTTTATCAATACCCTTCCACCATAAACTGATAGATTGTAATGGATGGGCATAACTATCTAATTGTTGTTTTATTTTTTGAAACCCTTTATTCGCAATCTCTGTATGTTCTTGTGTTTGCACTAAGGTTTGATTGAGCGAAGCAAGATTTTTAGTTTCTGTATTGATTTTTATCTTGACTGCGACATTTTTTTCCATTATAATCTACCTAAATTATATATCTCTAAGAGATGGAGGATATGAGTATGTTTTATCCAGTCGATGCCATTAGTGGCTTTTTGATAGTTTTGTTTAGTATTTTTTATTGGAGATATACAAAAAAACAAGAAAAATTGGGCTTTAAAATTGCCAAAGCCCAATTCCTTAACCTCCCACAAACTAAGCTTTACCTTAAAAAAGGCTATGAAATCTCTAAGATAACTGATTTGGGGAATGATGAATATGAATTTAACCTTACTTTGAATCCAGACAAAGACCCAAGCAATCCTAAAAATAAAAAAATACACCAAGAGATCAAAAAAAGCATTTAAAGCATTCAAAAACAATCTTTTATAACCCTTTAAAATAGTTTTAAAGCTTTGATTTAAAAGCTTGATATTTTGAATCTGACTAAATCTAAGAGTCTTATTCACTCCTAATCCTTTCTATTTCACTATTCATCTCTTTTAATATCCCATAAACCTCTATGCAATCCAAATCATATTTTTTACAATAATCCTTCACTACTATATAATCTATCTCATTCCATACCCCCATACCTCCACCTTGCAGCCTTTGAGAAAGGCAAAGACAGCCCGCAATAATGAGTTCTTCTATATCTTGTAATTCCTGAGCTAAAACAACAGAGTTTTTATCTTTAGATAAATACCCTTGTTGCTTTGCCCAGATGATTAGTTTTTTCTTTTTATCTCTTTTTGTTTGATAAACTCTTCATTCATAGCATTAAAAAAATCTTCCAAAGTAGAGTTTTCTAAAAGCTCATTGATAAAGGTATTTTTAATCACTCTAGCTTCTTCTTCAGAAAGCAATTTATTAGAATCTAAGCTATCGAGTTTTAAAATTTCTAGATTTTCTCTAAGGAGTTTTTCATTAGCTTGAAGTATTTCTTCTAGCCCAGATGCCCTAGAGATTTCTAAGACTTGCTTTTGATTGGGTTGGTAGTATCTAAAAGTATGGTTGTCTTCAGAGCTAAACTCTACATAATTTCTTTTTATTTTATAAACAAAGCTACTCATCATTTACCTCCTACACTATCTTTAGCAACGGATGGAGTTTTAGCTTCTTTACTTGCTCTATCTATAGCTTCCAAAGTTATCGATTCATCTTCTACGATATAATGGGTATAATACCCCTCACTCGTAGCATTCGCACTCCCCTCAAGCTCAAGTACTCCAAAATCCCCATCATTGATTAAGCTCAAATCTCCACTCATAGAAATATTAGCCTCATACACCACTGCTGCGACTTTTTTGCCAGCAATAGGTTTGCCCAAAAATGTAATCTTAGCTTTGATGATCCCCACACTACCTGCCTTAAGCACAGATAAAGCCGTATCTTTTAAAGCTTTCCCTCCAAATGGAAAGTCCTCGCCTGTTTTAATCACTAAGCTTTCTACCTTCGCTCCAAAGGCTAAAGCTAGATTTTGTGCAGAAAAATCATTGCACTTCATTTTAAGCGTCATTGATTCATCAGTGATGATTTCAGCTATTTTTTGTTTGGCTCCATTTTCCCTGCTAAAAGCTTGAGCTTTTGTGATTTCTCTACTCAAAGTAAGCTCAATACACCCTAAATTAAAAGGTTTTTGCAAACTCCCATCTTCTTTATAGATTTCAATATCTACTCTACCACCACTAAAAAATAAGTTTTCTTTTTGCTTGTCCATATCAATCCTTTTTTGTCCCAAATTTTTTTTCAAAAAATGAAATCACAAGCCTTGAGGCAGTTTCTGCCCCTATAAAGCCAACGCCACCTGCTAGAGCTGAAGAGAGGGATAATGGAAAATTTGTATAATAATTAAGCACTTCATAAGCAATCCAAGTAGTAAGCATAGAGCTCCCCACTCCATAAATCACATATTGAATCATCTTAGCCTTAGTATCAATGCTAACTTCTTTAATCGTCCTTAAGACAAAAAGAATGCCTACAAATATCCCTAAAATCAAGATGAAAAAATAAGGAAGATACTCCCTTATAGATATCCCCAAAATCACCAAATCCTTTTCCACGCCCTAATCCTTATCCCTACCTTTGATACAAAACCTTAAGTCCTCCTCTAATAGCTCCATATAGCCCAACAACCTTTGTATATCTTTAGTCACATCCCCGCTCCTAGCTGGTTTTTCTCTAAGCTCAATCCCACACTTAGTAGGGACTAATACCTTCTGATATATAGGGTAGCTACAGCCCTCAAGTAGAATCAGGAGGGTTATAGAATAAATCCAATGCATCCTTTATCCCTTTTAGTTGAGATTGGCAATCCTTATCTTCAATCTCAATCTTTTTGTATTTCTTAATGATTGATTTTTCAATCTCAGGCAAAGCTTTTTTATAAGCTTCTATATTTAGAGCTTTTGAAGCAATAAATTGATTTTGATACTCTAATTTTTCTTCAAGCTTAGCTATTTCTAATCCCTGCTTAATCCCATCATCTATTTTATGATGGATATAAAATCTTATCCCGCCAATGAGTCCTATAAGGGCTAATACACTTATCAATAAGGTTTTAAATCTCAATAAATCAAGCATCTCTATCTTCTTTTTCCATAAGCCCACTAAGCCTTAAGGCTCTGTGTTTAACTTGAATAAACCAATCAGAATCCCTCATCTCTTTGGCTGCTAATTTATAGTCATGAACTTTAAGGGCTTGGATCATTTTTTTAAACCCTATAAGTTTCTTGATACCTAAATTGTAAGCCATATCTAAAAGCACAGCCTGTCTTTGAGAATCAAGATGATTAAACCAGCCAAATTTAGATAGATTGCCATAAAGCTCTTCTACTCTACTAGCTAGCCAATCACTAGCCAAATCTTCACTATATTCTTGATGATTTAAATCCAAACTTCTTTTCTCTTCATCTGATAATGGAAATACTTTCAAATTCCTCCCATAACCAATCGTTAAAATACCTTTTGTATCCAAGTAAGGTTTAGGCTTAAAGCCCTCATGAATCTTAATCAAACTCATAGCCTTAGAGATAGCCTCACTCTTCATAAAGCCACCTTAAGTTTGATAGATATTTCATAAACAAATAAGCCCTCATTAATAGCATTTAGTCTCAACCCCTCAAAAATCATCCGTGTTTGCTTATTGAGTGCTTGGTTTTCAAATATTTTCAATACACACTCATCACTAGCTTCTAATCCTGCATTCATATCCTTATCCAATGTATTAAAAGCAATCAATAGCTTAAAGCTCCCCTCTAAGCTTCTATTTTCTCCTTTAGACAATCCTTCAAATACAAAGTACTTACCCCTCCCTTTGATAGTTTCTGAACTCAAAGGGATAAAATCAAAAAAGAGTTCTCTAAGGCAATGGATTAAATAAGCTATCTTCATAAAAAATCCTTCCTTTGTAAAACCAAAAGTTTTTTAGAGCTTTTCAATCCTTCATCATCTATATAAGGAGCTTTTTCAATCACTTTTAAAGCTTTGTTTAAAAGCATTTCATCTTCCCCATTCAACCCAATCTTTAGATAAAGCTTAAGCCTTGCATAAGCAAAATCTAGCTTGATATAATCTGCTACCTTTTTATCCCCTACTGCTTCATCCATATCTTTAAGTGCTTTGAAAGCTAAAGCTTCATTGACCTCTCCCTCATTATCCAAAGCCCCCTTAGCCCGCTCTAATAATTCATTTAATAATGGATGAGTAAAGTTTGGTTCTTTAATAGACTCCTCTTGCATTATCTGCCTTGAGGAGACTTTTTAATCTCTTTAGCTTCCTCATTGAATGCTTGTTTTTCTTCTATCTTGCCTAATCTAGCCTTTATCTCATCAATATTGATTGTAAGGTTTTGTAATGTTTCTAAGATTTTAGAAGTGTTTTTAACCTTTTGCAACTCTAAAGCTTCTTTATCTTTATTCAAATCTTGTCTTAAGCTTCTAGCTTGTTCTCTATTATTCATATTTCTCCTCCTTAGATACTACTGCCATCTGATTTAAAAGCTTGCTGCCACAATCCATAGCCTGCATTATCTTCAGTATCGATACCATAACGCAGCTCTCTCCTCATAAAGTTTGCTTCAGAATCTGGTTTATCCAACGCACTAAATTCTACTTCTTTATTTTTTTGCAAGACAAAAGGCTTGATAGTTTTAGTCGTATCAAAGAGATACCAAGCTTTAGGATCATTAAGGAAAGGACAGACATAAAGCTCTCCCATTCCATAAGTCATATTAGTTTCGCCATTTTTAAGCGTTTGCTTATTAAGTATCTCAATCCCTACATATTCAAGCTCAGGTGGCACGACCAATAAAGATGGCGTAATCCTTAAAGGTTTGCCCTCTTCATTGACAACTCCTCTCATTTCAGAACGTGCTTGCATAAAAGAAGCTTGACTTAAAGCCTTATTTGAAATATTGGTAAATTTTTTTGTTCCTATCATATGGCTATCCGAAAAGAAGTTTTGCCCATCATAGCAAACCCCATTAGCCTCAAGCAGTGAGAACACCAAATCATCATAATGCCCAAGTGCAAGCTCAGCCATATTTTTAATCTGAACAGCTACGATGCCAAGCGAATCATAAGCGATGACATCCCTATCTACAGTAATAGTGCTTTCGAAATTCTTCTTAGAGATCAGATATTTATACCCCTCAATCTGTTTAAGAACCCTATCACCTACCCATTCTCTCATTGATGGAAGTGCTGCAAGCCAGCGATAATCCACGCTAATAGTATTAGCTTTTACCTCCATAGCGATTTTTTGATAATCCCCAGTTTTAGCTTCCAATGCGTTATTAAAAAGTGCTGAAAGCTGTATGCTTACTTCTGCAATCGTTTGTGCGTCTAATTTCATTTTTACCTTCCTTAATTCTTATTGATTGATTCCAAGCTGTCGCTTGATTTCTAAGCTTAACTCTGATTGGAAATTTTTATTTTCTTCCATATTGCTAGTTTGAAGACTAGAATCAGAAATAGCATTTTTAGCTTCGATCTTATATATCTCTAAAAACTTATCTAACGTTTCAGCATTTAGCTCTAAAAGCTCTTCTTTTCTTGATGGCAATAATTCTTTATTAGCAATCGCTTGTTCTATCCTTTGGATTTGATGATTTTTCTCTAGCATTGCCCTCTCTTGAAGTAGTTTTTCATTTTCATTTCTAAGGGTTTGATTTTGAGTTTTAAGCTCACTTATATCTTTGCTCAAAGCTTCTAGTTTTTCAAGTGCACCTTTAAGTTCATTTTCCATTTGTATCCTTTCATTATTTGATTGAAGAGTTTCAAATTGATTGTTCAATGCCAAGCCGCTAAGATTAGGGAGATTGACTAGCCCGATTGAATGCAGGCTTTTGACCACTAGCTTACCCTCATCTTTGATAGCCCTAAAAGCAGGGGATAGATAACGATAAGCTTTATTTTTAACAAGTTCACTCCCCTTAGGCGTAAGCTCTAAGTCTGCATAAATACCATCTTCTTTTAAGATTGGATTTTTAAACCATCCCATTGCCTCACCCTCATATTGATGGTTTAGATCCAACATCAAATCAGCTGGAGATGTTTTGAGCCCTCCATAGACCTCTTCCCCCTTGATTTCAAAACATCGCCCATCAGCCCCTACAACCTCTTCTCCCACAGGCAAGATTTTTACTTCTTTTTGAAAAATAGGTTCTTTAAAGTCTTCTTTAAAATTCAGCTCTAAAAACAGATTATCCATTCAATTCCTTTCTCAATTTTAAAAATCACATTCTAATCCCACTAAAATGGTATTTTTGTCAAAACTTTTGTCAAAAAATCCACCCAAAACTTGCCACAATGGCAAAAAATATTCAATCAAGGGAAGCAGTGATAAATAAAGAAAAAAAACCAAAGTCTTCAAATATCAGAGAAGAGATTAGGGCAGCTTATATACAAGGAAACACTATTGGAGATATTTGCTTAGCTTTTGATATGAGTCCATCAAATATCCATTATCACAGGAAGAAGGATTTAGAAAATGGCATTGATTGGCACAGCCTTAAGGTTGAAAATCAAAGGGATTTATCAGATTTAGGAAAAAAGAAAGACTTATTTTTAAAGAAGCTTATCGGGGCTTTTGAAAAGGTATTAAAAGACTCCAATGATGATTCCTTAGAGCCAAAAACACTCCAAAGCTTCGCAGAAGCTTATTATAAAATCCTCTCACCCAAAAGCTTTGATGCAAAAACCCTAACCCAAAAAAGTGCCCAAGATACTATTGAAGCAATTGCTAAGCTAGCATTAAAAGAAAACAATCAAGCCGTCGCTAATTTTTTATCACAAAAAGCTGACCAAATCATTGAACTTGTCTTTAAAAAGAAGAGCGAGGGTTTATGAAGTTCTATTTATGTTGTTGCAATCATTTTTGCCCAAAAATAAAAAAATTCACAAATACCCCTAAAATCTTCTTAAATCTCAAGACCAATATACAGATAGCACCCTTTGAATTTTATAAGCTTTTAAAGCCATTTAAAACCCTTTTAAAAGCTATTTTTGGATTCAAGAGTCATTAAAGGACAGATAAAATGAGAGATAACAAAGAACTCCGAGCTTTCCTAAAATCCCTTCCATTATTGGGAGATAAGGATAGGGAAGTGCGTATTAGGCAAGCCAAAGAAGATTTTAGATTTTTTACTCAAACCTACTTTAGCCACTACCTCACCCCTAATGATACTTCGATATTTAGAAACTTCGTATATGACAATATAAAAGAATTGTTAATCCCTCATAAAATGCTTTTATTCAAAGCCTATCGTGGGGCAGCAAAGACGACGCTTTTAAGCAGATTGCTTACTTTATGGCTACTGCTTTGCCAAAGCAAACATTACGCACTCATCATATCCTCCACACTTGATATTGCTAAAGAAAGCATTGAAACGCTTAAAGTTGAATGTGAAGAAAATACCAATCTAATCAGTGATTTTAGCCTCAAAGTTGGAGGTGTATGGAGTGGAGAAGAATTTGTCCTAAGAGTAGATAAAAATCTTATCAAAGTCAAAGCCTTTGGAGCAGCTAAGAAAATCAGAGGCACAAACTTTCTAGGCAAACGCCCTGATTTTATTGTCTGTGATGATATAGAAAATGATGAAAATGTCCAGAGCAAAACCCAAAGAGACAAGCTCCAATCTTGGTTTTTAAAAGCTGTACTAAAACTCCCCTCAAGAACACAAGATTATAATATCTTAATAGTAGGCACCACTCTGCATTATGATTCTTTACTCTCACGTTTAGAAACAAGGAGTGATATTAAAAGTTTTAATTTCCCTCTAGTTTTAGATTTTGGAGAAAGCATCGAAGGCTTAAATAAGGATAATGCTAATAGCTATCCTTACAATGAGATGATTTTAGATGATGAATGTTTAGATAAGCAAAGCGTGCTTTTAGAGTTTTTAGAAGACAAAGACTCTTTTTTCTCAGAATATCAAAACATGCCACTTTCCAAAGAAAATGCTCCCCTATCAAACTACATCACTTATGAATGCTTACCTGCCCAAATTGATTCTGCTTATATTGGCATAGATCCAAGTTTAGGCAAAGCAAGGGGTGATTTATTTGGCATATGCGTACTTTTTTATTCCAAAGCCCTCGATAAATATTATGCCAAAGCCCTCCCTTATAGGATCAATCCAGAAAAGATGATTGATGTGATTTTAAAGACTTATTTAAAAGCTTATCAAAAAACTCCTTTTGTAAAAATTGCCCTTGAAACAGTTGCCTATCAAGAGTTTTTCAAACAAATCTTAATAAAAACTGCTAAACAAAGAGGCTTAGGACTAATCCCAGTCATAGAATTAAAAAACACTCAAAATAAAGAACTAAGACTAGATACCCTAGCACCACTTTTAAGTGATGGCGATATATTGATTGAAAAAAGCTGCTATGAACTAAGATTAGAGCTAGATACTTATCCAAAATCCAAATACGATGACCTCTTAGATGCCCTAGAGTTTGCCCTAAGAATCGCAAGAAATGCAAAGCATACAAACTATGCCCTAAGCCTAAAAGCTTCAAGACACAATAAAGCAAGGTTCCAAAACCTAAAACAAAGATTATAAGGAAAAACAATGCAAGCTAAAAAAGATATAAAAAAGCTTCAAAGCACTATCAATCTCAATTCTATTTATAAAAACCCCATCCCCTTAAACATCCCCTATGAAAGGGTAAAAAATGCCCTCAATAGTGATAATATAGCTGAGCTTTTAGGGATTTATGGACATTTTTTAAGATTTGATGCTCAAATCTCTAGTGAAATCCAAAAGCGAAAAATCTCCCTCTCAAGACTCCCCTTTATGCTAGAGAGTCAAGATAAAGCACAACAAGCATTTTTAGAAAAGCTAGTTAGCGCTACAGGCTTTAGAAGATTTTTATTTGAAGCTAGCAGTGCGATTGCTTATGGATTCGCTCCTTTTATATTAAACTGGAGTCTTCAAGAAGGGCTTTATTATCCTTCATTTTCCTATATCAGTCCCAAATACATTTCATCTAAAAACAATCAGCTTTATATATCAATAGGATTTGATAAGATTTTTTTAAAAAAGAGAGAAGATATATGGGTATATTTTCATCCAACCGATAGCTCAGATTTGATAGGAGAGGGATTGATGTATCGTGTGATTGCAATCGCATCTTTAAAATACATCGCACTTTCTAAATATATGAGCTATTTAGATTCTCTTTCCATACCACCCCTTGTAATGAGGGCAGAAAATATAGACAATGAAGAAGATTTAGAAAAGATGATGGATTTGCTTTTCAATCTTAGGAGTAATAGTGTAGGTATTTTTGGCAAAAATGATACCTTAGAGCTTTTGAATGGCAATGTAGATAAAGGGACATTTTTAGAATTCATCAGGTATTGTGATGAGGGAATTTCTAAGCTCATCACAGGACAGGTCTTAGCAGGCAATTCTACAAGTAATGGCACACAAGCCTTAGGGAATGTGCATGATAAAATAAGGAAAAATACAGAAGAATATGATGCAGCTTTAATGAGTGAGGGGATTAGAGAGCTTTTAAAAAAGGCTTTAATTTTAAACTTTAAAGATGTAAAAGATTTTAGTTTTGAGCTTGACACAAACACAGAATCTGATGAAAACGAACAAATGGAAGTCTTTGTCAAACTCAAGCAAATTGGCATAGATATCCCATTAGAGCATTTAGAACAAACCTTTAAAATCAAAGGACTTACAAGAAGCCAAATAGATTTTTCAAATCCTAAAGATGAGCTTTTAGAAAAAAATACAAGAGAAGATAATAAGGTTTTAAAAACTTCTCAAACCCAAAAGCCCTTAAGCGAACTAGAGATTGATGATACAAAACTAGAGCCTTATGAAGAAAAAATAAAATCCATTGTCCAAACCATAGCAAACAAAGCTTCCACTTATCAAGAAGCTTATGATGAGCTTTTAAATTCCTTTGAAAACAAAGACTTTGATATAGCTGAAGAAGCATTATTTGATTTATTAGGCAATGCAGAGCTTAAAGGGAGCATAGATGGTAAAGCTTGATTTCAAACTCCCTCCATTAGATAATATGGCTTATTTGATGAGCAAACACCCAGAGCTAAGCTTTGATTATGATGAATTAAAATTTGATGCCCATAACAGAGCTTTTAGTATTTCTAAAATGACCAAATTAGATTTATTAGCAGATATACAAGCCTCACTTTTGCAAGCCCAAAGCAAAGGATTGGATTTTGAGCTATGGCAACAAAACATCCTCCCCACACTAAAGAAAAAAGGTTGGCTAGGCAAAAAAGAAGTCATAAATCCTACCACAGGCGAAGCCAAAAAAATCAACATAGACTCTTCTAGGCTAAAAACTATCTTCAATACAAACATAAACTCCGCTTATGCCAAAGCCAAAAAACAAGCCCAATTTCAAGAGGACAATCAAGCAGTCTATCTAAGATATGTAAGCCTTTTATATGGCAATCGAAGGGAAGCACACAAGCAATTACACGGTATCATCAAGCATAGAGATGATCCCTTTTGGAAAGAGAATTACCCTCCAAATGGCTATAACTGTGCTTGCAGAGTCTATGCTTATACCAAAGAACAGCTTGCCCTTAGAGGCTGGAGTGAGTATCAAAAAGAATTACCCACCATAGCTGACAAAAGCTTTAGAGGCGATATATTAGAAAATAGCAATAAGCAACTAGAAGAGATTTATAAACAAAAAGCCAAACGCATAGCAACACTAAATAGCCCTTCCAAATTGCTAAAATCTTTAATCTTTCAAGATTATGTAAACATCATAGAAAATCGCAAACGCTGGAAGGAAATAAAAGAGTTGTATCAAAATCCTAATATAGATAAAAAAATCATCATTGCTAAAACCACTCAAGAACTTCAAAATCTACTCCAAACCAAAAGCCCATCAATATTCTTATCCAATGAAACGATGTTAAAGCAAAAACAAAGACATAAGGAATTAGGAGCCTTTGATTATTATTTGATTGCTCATATGGGTAAACCTATTTATAGGTTTAAAGATGGGGATTATAGTGTAGTGTTTGTAGAAAAACTTAGTAGCAGGTATAGGATAGTATATAAAGTGACAAAAGATAGGAGTGAGGTGTATGTAACAAGTCTATTAAAATATAGCAGAAACGACAAAGATTTTGAAAAAGAAATTGAAAATTTAAAAAGGAACAAAGAAGAAATAAAAGACTCAAGGAGAGTGAGTCCACCTCTCCTGCTTGAATGTGTGGGGAGACTCCTTTCCCACTATTCACCCTTCCACTGGACTCTAGCTTCGTATACCAAGTCGACACGGCATTCAAGCTTAATGGTATTGTCCATTAAAGAGATTTTATCATTTCCTTAATAATGAATCTATAAAAATCTTTAAAGAGTATAAAAATTACAAAAAGAAACATTGAGACCCTATAGGAGCATAAGATGTCTAATAACAAAAAATTCCAAAACTTGATAAAAGATATAGAAAGAATGAAAAATTTTGAAAAAAGCGAGGGGATGAGAAAGCTATTGTCCACGACGGCTTCTAGATTGGAAAGTATCAGTGATGAGAGCTTTGAATTCAAGCAAAGCCCTTTTGAAGAAAAATGGCAAGATAGAGCCAAAAGCACTAAGCTCAAACTCTTAAGAGAAAAAAAGCTAAGCCAAAGTGATATTTTACAAGTAAGTGGTCATTTACGCAGGAGTATCCATACAAAGATAGGTATTGACTCTGTTATCTTAGGGACAAATGTAAACAAAAGCTATGCACCAATACATCAATTTGGAGGTTATGCAGGAAGAGGCAAAAAAGTAAAGATTCCCAAAAGAGCTTACTTACCCATTAATGATAAAGGACAATTACCCAAGCCTTTAGAAAAAGACATTGAGACTATGATATGGAAATTTTTAGAGATTTAAAATCAATTCTTAGAGATTTTATCTCTTTTTTTATAGTCTTTTTCAATACTTTTTATCTCTTTTTTGACATCTTTAATGTGTTTTTGTCTTGCCAAAAGCTCAGGTTTAATTCCATCATTTTCTATCATTATATTTCGCACTCTTCTTCCAACTTCTTTAGCGGTATTTTCAAGATTTTTTTGGCCAAAAATATGATTATTTTGAACATTTGCTTCTGTTTCAGATAGTCTAAAAAGATTTGCTGCTAATTCTCTTTTTCCCATATAATCAAAAAGAGTAGCTTTCTTCTCAACACCTTTAATTTCTTTAAGTTGATCAAGTCCCATATTATACATTCCCATATAGCCTGCATTTGAGAAATTTGCATAATTATCAACCCCATGATTTTTAGCAACAGAATTTAGGGAATTTATTTTTTCAGAGACCTCTTGCCTAATTTCAATTCTTTCAATTTGTTCTGCTCGGATTTCTGCAATTGTATCTGCTAATGCAGCAAAATAAACTTGAGCTTTTGCTACATTAGGTTTTTTTATATCGCTGTTCATAACGATTAAAAAACAAGCAAATCTATCGAGTTTATAATCACCACTGGAATTGGTTAAAGGTCTGAAATGATCTGAAACATCAATTGACAAACTAGCACATACTGATATTGCTTTGCCAATATTTTTGGAAAAAGTTTTATAATTTTCATATTCAAGCATTTTTGCAAGTTCGCTAGCTAGCCAATATTTACTACCATTCTGATAAGAAGAAAGTTCAAAAACATTCTCTTGGGCATTAACATCAAAAAGAGTTATTTCTTCCATTCTTTACCTTATTTCATTAGCTTAAACTTAAAATATTTATAAAAGCATTATACAAAAAACTAATAACAACTCCTTTAAATGCTTGTATAAAAATTTTATAAATAGAATTTTCTCCAATCTTAAGAAAAAAATACCATAAAACCCACTTTTATTCTCTAAAAATGGGTTTTAGCAATGGTCATTTTTCTTCCAATGCTTTTATTTTTTTCTCAAGTTTATTCAAACGCCACCCATTTACACCAACCCACCCTGCCAATATGATGATTAACAAAAATTCTAAGTCCATTTTTTACCTCCTATGGTATAATTGAATGTATAGATAAGATGAACCCCTTGTTAAAAGGGGATTCGTTTAACTTATAAATAATTTAGCTATTGCTAAAATATAAAAAACGATTTGTAAAACTAAAGCTGTAACTCTAAGTTTTTTCATCTTATCTTATTCTCCTTTCTTTAAAATTTAAAACTTGTTATCTACAAGTTTTATGCAATAATTATACTATAAAACAAGATTTAAGTCAATTAAATTACAATAATTCATTATAGATATTTGTAAATAACAAGTTTAAGTATTGTTATTTGCTAAGAATAGATTGAAGTAAAGTCTTAAATTGATTGAATTCTTCTAAATCTTTTTTGAATTCTTCACTCTTAATTGCTTTTATTTGTTGTTTTAAATGATGATTCTCTAGTATAAGATTTAAACTAGCTTCTATTTGTGCACTTACTTTATTGTTGCTAACACTGCTTGCTAAAGTAGTATCACTAACTCCTATCGCCTCGCCTAGTTCCTTATAAGTCATTCCTAGCTCTTTGGCTGTCTTTTTAATGAGGTTTTGCTCTTTTAACTCAAACGCAAAATGCCATTCTATGCAATAAAATATTTCCTCTGTTTTTTCATTTTTAAAAATAATATGATTGCCTCCTTCATGCCAAAAAGGCTCATAACCTAATATTTGTGTGATTTGTTGTAAAACTTCAGGAATGATTGCTTTTTCATTCCCTCTTTTGATTTCTGTACTTAATTGGATTTTATCCTTCAATGATCCAAATATTTTAATCCTCTCATTTGAAAAAGAATCTAATTGGTCAATCATTGCAGTATGGTTTATTTTTATCCATTCAAGAACGCTTGAATCTACTGCTTTATTTAAACCATTATCTTGGCAGTACTTCATAAAATCTTCATAAAAAGATAGTTTTGATGTTTTATTGTTAAGATAGAGCATTTGTTTATTCTGTTTTTCAGATTTTTCACATAGGGTTATAAATTTTTCATAAGTCATTTTTCTTTCCTTATTTTATATAATTTTACCTCACAAAAGTCCTAAAACCTAATCCAATTCTATAGAGACATTCACTTCCATTTCTAAGCCTTCTTTTTCATAAATCTCTTTTCCTTTATTATACTTCACACATTCTCTGATTTCTTCAAATACAGCCCTTAGCTTTTCATTTTTACATTGATTTTCAAAATCCCCTTTAGCCTTCTCTTCATTTTGTTCAATCTTATTTGTAATATCTTGAGAAAAGATTTTAAAATCAGATTTAAGATAAGCTTTTACTTTTGTCCAGTATGCTTTTGGTGAGCTTTTTTTAAGCTCCTTATACCATTGCCTCATATTTTCTAAAAGTTCTTTTTCTCTCATACGATAAAGGCTTAAAGCACCAGGATGATCTAAGATAATAAAAAGCGTATTGTGTTTGATAGAACAATAAGTAATATGCCTTTGAAGCTCTTTACCCAAAGACTTTTTTACATATTCAAGCAAAGCTTTCCTAAAAGCAAGCTCCCCTCCTATCTCTCCTTGCACTAATATTTGAGCTGGTTTTTTAAATGGAAGCTCTACATAAGAGCTTAGCTCCTTGCTAATATTGTTATCCATTTTCCTCTCCATACACCTTAGTTTGATTTAACTCTATCTTATGCCTCCTAATGATTTCTCTTACCTTTTCTACAGAGAGATTATACCTAGTAGCTAAAATCTCATAGTTATAGCCATTAAAATCTCTCATTATCCTTTCTTTCACATCAGGGACTACTTGAGGGATATATACGCGCAATCCACCATATTTCTTGCATATTTTTTCAAAGCTCATCCCTCCCTTATAATCTTCACAGATTTGATATAGCCTATGCTTTGTCATTGCTTAGCCTTTATATTCAGTATTATTAGCGACCTTAAATATATTCAATCCACTGCCCTTAGATTTCTTGTATTTCAAAGTTTTTTCTAGTCCAATGATAACCTTAGAAGCCTCTTTGATTGAAAGCTCTCTTAAAGCTTTAGATTTTTTTAGCATTCTTGTCATAAAACCCTCTAGATCTTTATCATTCCAAGAAAGCTCCTCTTTAATAATCCTAATCTTTTGAAGTTGTGCAAAACTCAATCTTCCTTTTTTGATAATGATCTCTCTATTTGGATCAATCAGAGCAAAATCTCTATCATTCCTCCTGCCTGAAAAAATATGCAATATTTCTTCAAGCTCACTGATAGACAAAAGCCCTGAGCTTTTTTCTTTATAGCGTACATAAAGCCAATCTTCCCAAGCTTCATTATTTTTTAGTTCTTTATATTTTGGATGAGTATGGATTTTGATGATAAGTTGCTTCCTTAAAAGTGCTTGTTTTTGAGTCATTTTTACCTCCTTTTATTTTATTTATATGGTTTTGAGCCTTGCTAAAAAACCTAGAAAATTAGGTTGAGAGGAAAGTATTTGTCCATTCTCTTTCCTCTTCAAGCGTGCAGTAGCAAGATTTTATATCTTGCGTAATTTAGCAAGGCTAAACCCACCCAATCCTATAAAACCTATTTAAAAAGTCCCAAAAGCCCCTTTAAATGAGTTTTAAATTTTGCCAATGCTTAAAAATCTTAAGCATTGTTTTGTAAGTTTTCAATCTTAGACACTATCTTAAAATTGTCTTTAACTACCCTCTTAATTCCAAGCTTTACCAAAGAGCTATCATCTAACTCACATAAGACATCTTTATTTGGCTTTTCTTCATAAATCAGACAATCCCTAAAGCCAAATTTTTTAATAGCATCAATAAGGGCTTCTACCTTAGCTTTAGCCCTAGGTAAACTCACACTTTTAGAGACCCGATAGCCGATTGTGCCAAACACAAGATCCTTACTCCTTTTTTCTGCAAAATCTGCCTTATTAGCAGAACAAAAGTTTTCAATCTCTTGTTCCAAAAAGTTTTTTTCATTTTCTAACTCTAAGATTTTCTCCCTCACACCTTCTTTGATCTCATTGATTTTTAAGGTTACCTCACCTTCGATATTAGCGATACCCACTTCACATTCACAGATTTTTTTCAATGCATTATTAATATCTTCATAATTTCTAATTTCCATTGCTAACTCCTTTATTATAATCTTTCATAATTTTCATTATAAAGAATTGCATTGTTTTAAGCCATTGGGCATCCATATGCAACTCTAGCCTCTCTATCCTCTTTTCTAATCTCACATAACTTATATGAGAAAAAATCACATAAATCACTATCAAAATAGAACTTGATAAATTCAATACATTTAGTATAAAATCCATAATCACTCCTTATTTATTTTATTCCTCGCTATTTGTTAGAATTTTATACCTGTGGCTAAAATGACCAATATCAATGGCAATGCGATTAAAACATCAATAAAAAATTCACTAAATTTCATCTTCACCTCCTATTACCCATAAATTTCATAATAAGAAAGCCCATAAGCCTTCGCTAGTTCTATCTCTTTTTTCATCCCAGCTGAATCCTTTGAATATAGCGTTTTCACACTCAAAATACATTGACAATGTTCTAACATCAAAAGCCCAGCTTCTAGCACCTCATTCCTTTCACTCTCCTCATCATACACACCCCAAAAAAGCAGCACAGGGCAAATAGGCACAAACCCCATTTCCTTAGCCATTCTAGCTCCTTTGATAGCATAAGATTTAGCCAACCCCATCCAATCCATTGGCTCTAAAGACTCTTTTACACTTCTATAAGGCGAGGCGACATAACAAAATTGTTTCATAATCAAAGCTCCTTTTGTTGATTTTTCTTTACTATATCAATAGCTGGGTATTGATACCCTCTTTGATAAGCAGTATCTGCCCTTAGTTTGGAATAAATCACTCCTTTCCACACAAAATACCACCTACTACAATAATCTGCCCTCATCCCTTTTATCATCTTATTTTTCATCTTTAAGTCCTTATAAAAACATCATTTTTGCAGCTTCTAGCACCGTCTCTTTATCCCTCATATCACAGCCATATGAGGCTAGTTTTTCAATCCTACGCTTAAGCTTTATGCTTTTCCTAAAGTTCCCTCTGCTAAAGCCAAAGATATGTTTGTTTGAAAATGCCAAACTGCATTCTTCATCACTAAGCCCCTCCATTTCCCACTTACTTCCTATCCTAGAGCTAAGCTGTGCTAGTTCGCCATTCTTGCCCAAAAGATTACGCATCAAAATATGCGTACCAATCAACACAATAGGGATTTGTGAAAAATCATGGATCCTCCTCAAATCTTCCAATGCCCGCAATGGCAAATGCTCCCCCTCATCTATAAGCAGCACAGCATCCCTTTTAGCAAACTCTTTAGCAATAGCCCTCACACATTCATCTAAGCTTTTTGATTTTTCAATCCGTAGCTTTTCACATAAAATACCTAGCAAAGTCTTAGCCGTAGTATGCAAAGTAGCTTCTATCAAGATAGCATTAGGATGAGATTTAGCATATTCTTTAGCAATGATACTTTTACCTGTACCAGGAGCACCATATATAAGCCCCATTTCTCTATCCTCAACAGCTACCTCAATGACTAATTGTGCTATTTTCTTATCCTTGCTTTCAAAAATACTTTCTATATTCTCTATTTTTTTAAGCCTCTTATTCATAAAATCTTGGATATAAAGCTTCAAATCTCTAGCTAATTCTAAATTCCTCCCTTTATACTCACCCCTAAGAAAGGGTCCAATCACAGAGCCATTACTTTTGCCAATAGCCCTTCCAAGTCCTGCTTGCGTGATACCCTCTGATTTCAGAAAGTCCCTTACTATTCCTTTAGTCTCATTTATATAAGCCTCTTGTTTATCCTTTGGCATTTTTTCTAAAATCTCTACGCTCAAATCCTCTTCTTGACAAAAATCTAAATTTTTCATAAAATTCCTTTTCCTTTAATTTTAATTTTTAGCCCTATTTGATTTATCATTTAGGGCTTTTTTTATGCCTTTTTAGAGGCAATATCCTCCCAAGTAACGCGTTTTTTATTCAATGTCTTTTCATCTTTTTCCTTCATATTTGAAATTTTTTCCATCCATTCACCCCCTGAAGCCATCTTGGCAATACTGCGACTTTTGGCATCTTCTAATTGAGTATTGATTGGTTGGATTTGAGGGCTATTAGCACTAAGAAGAGTATTAGCAATGCTTTTATAAAGCAAAGGAGTCTCTGCTTCTACCCTCATCCTAGCTTCTATCATTTTCTTCTTGAGTGCTTTTTTGGTTTTTTGATAGATTTTTCTAGAAGCTTTAGCTATTTCCATTGTATCTGTATGGGTATTTTGAGCTAGTGCTATATCTATGAATTGTTTGTCCTTATCATATATGAAAGCTTGAGCAATATTATTGATATTAACCCCTACATACACACTGCTATGTTTGTATAGACTAGGAAGCTGGTAAGTAATACCCCCTAGACATACCCCCTTCTTATTGACTGATTTTTTCTTCAAGACACTAAGATAAGTTGAGAGTTCATAATCAGATAAGCTTATTGCCTCATCAGATTTGGCATTATAGATATTAATAGGAGAGTCTCCTAATGTAGCGTTATACTTATTGAGGGCTATTTTGTTATAGTTCTCTACTTGTTCTTCAAATTCTTCTAAGCTTAAAAGATTTTTCAAATAAGTTTTTTCACCTTTTTTAAGCCTGCGTTCCTTTCTTGTATCAAACTCTTCGATAGATTTTCTCTGCCCCACACTATGCCCGATATACCCACTCATCCATTCCACAGCCTTATGCTGGAGCTTTTTAAAATTGCTTTCTACATAAGGTTTTAGCCACCCACTATAAGGAGCTGTATGGACAAACTCAATACCAAGCCTAAGGCAAACCTCTTGCACATAAGCACTCCTAAATGCCCTCCCATTATCTCCTCTAATAGTTCTAGGCTTACCATAAGCTTTGATATATTTAGCAATCGCCCTGCTAACACCAAGCGAATTCTCTGTATCTGCTAGCTGAAAAATACACACTCTAGAATATACATCAATCAATGCGATAAGCACATAACGCTTTTGCACCCTCTCCATAGTCTCAATATCAAACCCATAGCTTTTGCATAAAAGTGGCACATCCAAAATAGCATCAATAGAAGTAGCATCAATTTCTACGATTTGATTGATAGTATCTACATTCCAATCCATCCTTCCTACAGCAGGCAACATACAAGAATCTGCCTTACTCTCACCTCCCTCTACCATTGCTTTAAGGATTTTGTTATTTTCCAAATACCTCTCTACATAGCGTTTAAGCGTATTGTAAGAAAATAACTCTGCTTCTTTTGATAAAAATAGCTTAAAATCAAATAAGCCCATTTTTGATAGATTCATATGAGCAAGCTCATAGATATTAGAGAGGTTAAACCTAGCCTTTGAAGCTAGTATAAGACGATCAATAATATCTTTTAAAACAAGATTATTTTCAATAATCCCTGCTTTTGCCCTATGTTTACCCCTCTCGTCAATCAACCCATCAATCCCAAAATTCCTATAATCCCTCTGCCAAGCATAGAGCTTAGAAGCACTAAGACTAAATGGATAGAGTTTAGAGTCATTAATATAGATGATAAATTCTCTCTCTTTAAGCCTCCCTTTTGATTTTTGCCATTCTTTGATGATTTTTAGCTTTAGCATTGCTTTTTCTTGGGACATCAAGCTAGCAGAGCCAAAGAGGCTTAATGCTTGAGGGCTGTTATCTTCCTTATGATTGACAATCTCAACTCCCTTATCATAAATAAGTTCAGCTCCACGATTGTCTATTTTTTCCTCAAATCTTCTAGCATTGCTTTGACTTCGTCTATTGTAAATAGCATCAGAAGGTAATACACCAGAGCTATAAATGGTGTTACTATCAACACAATCATCCCTAACAAAATCAACACAGCCATATCCATTCCTACCATTATCTAATCCTTTCTCTTGATATACATTACTGTGATTATCAATAATGTTGGCATTATGGGTAAAACTCTTGCTATGACCCATAGGGCTAGATTTTTTATATCCATCATTGCTTCCTTTGTCTGTTGAATGTATTGGATGCACTAGATGTGTTGAATGCTTTGGTTGCATTAAAGATGTTTGACTCCCAATACTATTCATAGCCTGATTGTCTTCAAATACACTGCTATCAGATTCAAACATTTCTAGTTCTTCCAAGCTCAGTGGCTCACTCCAGATTTGGAGGACTTTGCCAGCTTTGCCACCTCTTTTACCTTGTATATATCTAAAGTTCATTTTAAAGAACTTTATTTTACAAATTTTTTTACCACTAACAGCGGCACGTTTTGCTGCTTTCTCTAGGCTTTTCTTATTTAATCCATATTTCTGCGTAAACTCTTTACTACTTATCCACTCACCCATTATCCTACCTCCCGCCAGAGATCATCTTTAATAAGAAGCTCTTTAAGCTCTCTAGCCCTACCTCTTTTACCCTTAGTTTGTCCTATTGCCATATTCCTTAATAACTGGATATCTTTTTCTCTCAACCCCATATCTTTTGCCCAAGTAGCAAGCTTCATCCCTTTTTTAAGCACAATAGGAGTTTGTTTTTTTATCTTTTTTCCATTCATTTTTACTCCTTTTTTTATTTTCATTCCCTTACCTAGAGGGCATCACCACATCAATAACAACACTTCAAAAGATTCAAAACAGTTTAAGAATATATTATTTATGGCTTCATGCCCCCCAGATAAGGAAATGTGATTTTTTCCATCCCGTTCCTATCCCGATTGATAGCTTCACGACGCCCAAAAGATACAAGGTCTTTATAAAAGAGAGTATCCCCCAGATTGGTAATGGTTATTTAAAAACGGCTTGGAAGTCTCACCGCTAATAAGTTAAAACAACTCGTTTCAGTTTTAGATTATCTTTTTATGCAATAATTCTATTGAAAACTTTAGAAATTATAGTGCTTTTTAATGAACTTGTCAAGTTAATAAAGGGTTTTTAATGGAACTTTGTAAAAAAATTAAAGTAGCTAGACTAGCAAAAGGCTTAAGACAAGAAGATTTATCAAATAAATCTGGAGTGCCGCTTAATACCCTTAAAAAATATGAAAGTCAACCAAATAAAAATCCAACCTTTAAGACTTTAAAAAAATTAGCAGATGCTTTAGATGTTGATATATCTTTTTTTGTCTCCCAATCGTCTCCCAATCGTCTCCCAATCGTCTCCCAATCTCAAAATATGGTAGAAAGCTTAAAAAAAGATGTCAGTCAGTTAGACAATGTCCCTTACATGTCCCTTAATCATAAAAAAACCTCTTCAGCCTTAAATATGTCCACCAATACCCCAAACCTTAAAAAAGACAATGATAAAATCTATATCAGCAGTCTAAGTAGCAAGGTAGGAGCAGGTGAAAGCGTGGAAATAGAAGGTATTGAGATTTATGATACTGATATCTTGATTCCTTTTTCTAAGTTGCTTTTTAAGACCACACCAAAGATAGAAAACCTCCGTTGTCTTCAAGTAGATGGCTATTCAATGATACCTATGCTTTATCCTGATAGTTGGGTGATTGCAGAGATTAGTCCAGAGTTCAAAGGCGATGGATTATATATTATTAATTTCAATGGCTCTTTTATGGTCAAATTAGTCCAAATATCCCCAAACAAAGAACTTGAAATCATCAGTGCCAATAAAGATTACAAGAGTTATACAATCAACCAAGAAGATGCTAATTTAGAAATACAGATTGTTGGAAAGGTCTTAAGATGTATAATTTAGGCAATTAGAAAGCTTCATACAGTTTATTTCACAAAAAATGCAGTTTTATTATATTTGAAGTGTAATATTAAATCTCACTTAGATTTTTAAATTATATACATCAAATAACCACCCCCACGCACTTATAAATAACAAATCTAAACTATTTTTCACTTAGATTTTATATGAAACTATACAAATCCAACTATTCCCAAAACCACTATAAATATGAGCTGATACTTTTATCCCATGCCTTTGAGACTCACCAAAGTAATGCTGATAACCACCTACTAATCCGCCATCAAAAGCAAAATTAATATTTGAAAATGAACTAAAAAAATTTCCATCATTTCTTATAAGATCATGTGAAAATTCTGAATTTATACTCCCCAAATCCCCTTCAACTCCAATGAAGAATCCATTCTTAGAATCTGGTTTTTTTGTTTTAATGTTTTGACTTTGTTTGTTCACACTAGTAGATGTATTTTCTGCATTATTTTGATTGAGCAATTCTT
>NZ_MLAS01000011.1 GCF_002272785.1 Helicobacter sp. 13S00477-4
GTGAAGGAAGTTAAAAAAGCAGATAATACAAGAGAAATGATAGGGATAAAATGTTTTTTAGATTTTAAAGGTTGAAGATTATTTTTTGAAGGAGCATTGAAGGGAGTCATATTTGACCCCCCCCCCCCCATAGATATTTTGGGTATTATTTATTTTATCATTGTTGTTTTTCATTTTGAGATCCTTGATTTTTTGATTTATGTTTTTATATACATAAAACTGCACTAATTTTATTTTTAGACGCTCCATTTAAACATATTTTCATTTAAATAAAACTTAAAGAGTTATTAATAAAATTTGAAAATATGTTAGAAGAGATTTGGGCGAATTTCATCAATAATCTATGAATATTAGTATATATTATTTACTTAATAAAATATTTATTATCTTTTTTATATCAAAAAAATATAAAATTACAAATCTATCAAGCAAAAGGAATATTGTAAAAAATTGATAGATGGTGATTGTTGAAATTTAGTTTATAAACACTTAGGAACAGAACTTGCTTTTTGCTAAATAGCAACTTTCAATCAAAGGTTTCAAATGCAATCTGGTTATTACTCCGCTACTGGTGGAATGGTCACGCAATTCAATCGTCTTGATGTTATTTCGAATAATCTTGCCAATCTCAATACAACTGCATTCAAACGAGATGATGTAGTTATTGGGGATTTTTTGCGACTCTATCAAACACATCAAGAAACTCTCCCTATCAAGAACCAAACTAGAGATGCTGCAAAATATATCAACAGAAATCTAGATAGAGTCCCTATCATCTCTGAAGAATATACTGATAAAAGTATCGGAGCTATAAGTAAAACTGATAATCCTTTGGATTTCGCACTGCAAACACAAAATGCTTATTTTGCCATCCAAACCCCTGGTGGTGTGAAGTATACACGAGATGGTAGCTTTACAATAGGCACAGATGGTATGCTTAGCACCAAAGAAGGCTATCATGTTTTGAGTAGAGTAGGTCTTGATAATGAGGGTGGTATCATCATCGCACAAGGTATGGATATAGAAGCAGATAAAAATGGTAACCTTTATTTCAGGGATATAGCCAATGAAGGTATAGCAGAACCATTAGCTGCAGGATCAATAGCTATCGTGAGCTTTGCTAACCCAAAATACCTCAAAAAAGTTGGGAAAAATCTATATGAATACCCTCAAGATAAACTAGATGAAAGGGAAAACCTATTTACATCCAATGCACTCAATCAATATTTTGTCGAAAAAAGCAATGTGAATGCAGTGACTGAAATGACCAATCTCATAGAAACTAACAGACTAGTTGATATGTATTCTAGGGTATTGAAAACACATATGGATGACCTCAATACTGAAGCGATTAGCAAACTAGCTGTAAGGGCTTAGACTTGCTTTAGAACAGTAAATTAAGACCTTAAATATAAGTATTTTTGATAGATAAAAAAGTAGAGTGCGTTATTTGAATGTAGTGCCACCATCAATGACAATAGTCTGTCCTGTGAGCCAAGCACTTTGTGTATTGTCACATAAGAAAAATGCTGCACCAGCTAAATCTTCTGGAGTACCCATACGGTTTAAAGGAGATTGTTTTTCTACGGCTGCTTTGATTTCTTCATAATCAGGGAATGCTTTTAAAGCATCTGTATCTATAGGACCCCCGCTCACAGCATTGACTCGTATATTATCATCTCCAAGCTCGATGGCTGCGTATTTTACCATAGTTTCAACAGCATTTTTAGCATTGCCATGTCCAGAGTAATTAGGCATATAGACAAGATTACCTGTAGAACTCAAAGAAACAATAGCCCCTCCACCAACTTGCTTCATCCTTTTAGCAGCTTCTTGAGCACCAACAACAAATGCAAGCACAGTAGCTGTATAAATATTATTCAATCCCCTGGGTTTAAGCCTCATAAAAGGTGCAAATCCTCCAGCAACAGATTTGCCATAAATAATAGCATTAGAAATAAAAAAATCCACACGATTAAAATCAATATCAATTTTTTTAAAAAGCTCTATGTATTGTTCAGGTTCAAGGACATTTAAAGGATAATATTTGGCTTGAATGTTATATTTTTCTTCTACATCTTTGGCAATCTTTTGGGCTTCTTCTTCATTTTTATTATAAGTGAAAGCAACATTAACGCCATTTTGAGCAAATTTATAAAGTATAGCTTTTCCAATACCTCTTGTAGCTCCACTTATCACTAAAGTTTTACCCTTCATATAATCTGTTGTGCCTTGCATAATCGTCATTGTAATACCTCATAGTTTTGTAAGATTTTTTCTATTAAGTCTATATTTTCCTTACTTGGCATAACTAAAGGAAGTCTATACTCCAAATTTTTTATCAATCCAGCCAAATACATTGCAGCTTTGATAGGAATTGGATTGCTTTGACAAAACAAAACCCTATTTATATCATAAAGTTCATTATTAATTCTTTTAGAAAGGGCTAAATTTCCATTTAAGGCAGATTTTGTTAATTCTGAAATCTTATTGGGCAATAAATTTCCAGTCACTGAAATCACACCCCTACCACCATTTGCCAAAATAGGATAATTTATCGCATCTTCACCACTAAAAATAGCCATTTCATTCACATTCCAATCTAGCTCAACAATCCTCTCCATTGATCCAGAAGCTTCTTTGATAGCAAAGATATTTTTTATATCTCTAAAAAGCCTAATAACTGTCTCTACTTCAATATTCACACCCGTGCGACCCGGAACATTATAAAGCATCAAGGGGATTTCAACAGAATTAGCTACTGCTTTATAATGCTCATACAAACCCTCTTGAGAAGGTTTATTATAATAAGGACTGACGCATAAAATCCCATCAGCCCCACTTTTTTGGGCAAACCGGGCTAACTCTATAGCTTCAGCTGTTGAATTACTCCCTGCACCTGCAAGGACTTTTACGCCACTACCCTTGCAGACCTCAACAGCTATCTCAATACATCGCATATGTTCTTTGTGCGTTAAGGTGGCTGATTCTCCCGTCGTGCCTACAGGAACACAAGCATCCATTCCATACTTTATTTGTCTTTTTATCAAATAAGAATAAGCTTCCTCATCAATCAAAGAGTTTTTAAAAGGAGTGATCAAAGCACTCATTGCTCCGCTTAACATCATATACCTCTTATTTTTTCAAAATAACGCTCGTGGAAGCAGAAGGAATAAAATATTTATTCGCCACTGTTACAATATCTTTGATACTCAAAGCTTGATAATCATCTTGGTATGTTAATAGAGGCTTTATATCCCCTCTAGCAAAATAACCCCCAAACAAATCAGCAACACTTGATGAATCTTCTAATCCATAAATAAAACTAGCTTTATTGTTTACTTTTATCTTATCAAGTTGTTCTTGAGTGATTTTGCCTTTTTTGATATCATTTATTAGATCAAGGATAGCTTCTTTGATCTTTTGTGCTTCTACTCCTTGATTAGCTCCAGCGATAAATAAAAAAACTCCATTATCTTTAAGTTCCATATTATAAGCATAGACTTGAGAGGCTAATCTTTTCTTGTCCACAAGCTCACTTTGAAGTATACTACTTCTACCCATACTCAATAAGTCAGCTATGGCACTTAAAGCAACCTGATCTTTACTAATAAAATTAGGTATCTTATAACCTAAAGCTAACCATTCTAGCTCGGTATCTTTATGGATTATTGTCTCTCTTGCACCATCTTGAGGTGGCTCTTGCATATAAACTTCAGGGATAACATCAATCTTATTTTTTATCCCACCAAAATATTTTTCAACATCTTTGAATACAATTTTTGGATCAATATCCCCTGCTACCAGTACAAGAGCATTTTTTGGTTGATAATAGGTAGAGTGGAATTTCACGATATCATCAATCTTCCAATTTTGAATATCTTCCATAAACCCTATAGGTGTCCAATGATAAGGATGGTATACAAAAGCAGTATTGAAAAAACGAAAATATAAATAACCTGTTGGTGAATTGTCCGTTCTCCAACGTCTCTCTTCAGCAACCACATTACGTTCTGGTAAAAATTCATTTTCTTTGAGTGAGAGATTTTCCATGAGTTCAGCAAATAATTCTAAAGATTTGCCCAAATTTTCACTTGATGACTTAATATAGTAATGAGTGTAATCAAATCCAGTCGATGCATTGGTATCACCACCAAATTTTTTTACAATATCCATAAAATCGCCTGATTTTAGATTTTTAGTGGATTTGAAATTCATGTGTTCAAGCATATGTGCAATACCACTTTTACCCATGACCTCATTCCTTGAACCCACTTTATAAAAAACACTTGTTTCAATCACACCACTGCCATTTTTCATAGGCACCACGACTACCTGAAGTCCATTTTTTAACTCAATTTGCTCAAATTTTGGCAAAAATGATTGTGCCTTTGCTCCTAAACCCATCATTGCTCCTAAAACTAAAAAAATATAAACTAATCTTATCACGATAAATCTGCTCCTATAGCATCTTTGATACTCAAAAATCCATCTTTTTGTAATAATTCTACAATGCTTTGATTGATATCCTTACACAAAATAGGACCTTGAAAAACCAAGCTTGTCCAAATCTGCACTAAAGAAGCTCCCATTTTAATCCTCTTGTATGCTTCCTCACCACTATCAATACCACCAACAGAAATCAAAATTGTTTTCCCAAAAAATGCCTTAGCAAGCTGAGTGAATATTTCTGAGCTTTTTGATTTTAACACAGCTCCACTAATACCTCCAATCTGATTAGGCAAAGACAGCAAAGAATAATCAGTGGTTGTGTTTGTAGCAATGATCCCACTCGCACCATTTTCTATAGACTGCATACACACTTCAAGCATAACATCAATCTCCATATCTGGAGATATTTTTAAAAATATTGGTTTTTGAGTATGCTCTCTTGCCATCAAAAAAAGCTCTTTGACAAAAATACTATTTTGCAAATCTCTTAAATTTGGGGTATTAGGTGAAGATAAGTTGAAAACATAATAATCGCCAACTTCTAAAAAATCCTTCAAAACTTCTTCATAATTTTTCAAAGCATCTACAACAGGGATAGATTTATTCTTACCCAAATTTATCCCTATAGGCAACGCATAAGGATAAATCTGGCTTAGCCTTGAGGCAACTTTTATGGAACCTTCATTATTAAATCCCATTGCATTTTGCAAGCTTTCTTCTTTGAGATGACGGAACAATCTTGGCTTTGGATTACCATTTTGTGGCTGCTTGGTTAATGTACCAACTTCAATAAATCCAAAACCCAAAGCACTTAGCCCTCTAATCATTGTAGCATTTTTATCAAATCCAGCTGCCAAACCTATTGGGTTATAAAAATCCAAACCACAGATCTGGTTTTTCAAAACTTCATTTTCAAAACAAAAACTCCTTGCTAAAAATTCTTGAAATAAGATCGATTTTGAAGCCATTATAAGAAATTTTTCAGCAGCATAATGTGCATTTTCAGCATCTATTTTAAACAAAAAAGGACGAATTTTTTTATAAACAGACATCTAAAACCTTATTGTTATATGTTCTTTATATTCTACTCAAAAAACATTTAAGAATAAATAATTACAATTTTACTTGATGAGAAGAAAATTAAATCAAAAATAGCTTTTTGCTAACTGAACATATTCAGCAGCAGAATGCTTAATAGCATTGATTTCATTATCATTAAGCTCACGTATCAATCTAGCTGGATTACCCATTATGAGACTTTTTGGAGGGAAAACCTTATCTTTAGTAATAAGACTCCCTGCCCCGACAATACTCATTTTTCCAATATGCACTCCATCCATAACAATACTACCCATCCCTACAAGACAGAGATCTTCTATCCTGCAAGCATGGATGATACACTGATGCCCTATTGTCACATCCTCACCAATATAGACTGCACCATTATCCTTTTGATCAGGATAACCAACATGAATCACACTCAAATCCTGCACATTGCTTCTAGCACCAATTTTTATAAAACTCACATCGCCTCTCAATACACATCCATACCAAATACTACATTCTTGTGCTATCTCTACATTGCCTATAATAGAAGTATTATCAAAAATCATTGCACTGGATTTTATATCAGGTTTAGCACCCTTAAATGAAATAATATTCCCTCTCATAGCAAGTCTCCTTTTACTTTTTTTAAAAGTTTTTTTGAATATTCTTGTTCTATTTTGCCATTATTATAAATCTCATTCACATACATTTCAAATAAAAGCTGTGAACTCACAGGATTTTGCTTGGTAGTTATTTTATAATAATCTCCATTTTCTTTGAGTTCGTGGATTTGAACATTATCACTGAGTTGAATTTCTAATACCTCAAATAATCGTTTTGTAACCGATTCACAAGTCGAAGGAATAAGTAATTCAACCCTTCTTTCAAGATTTCTAGGCATTAAATCCGCACTTGAGAAATAAATCTGTTTGTCTGAATGGGCAAAATAATAAATCCTAGAATGCTCAAGATATTTCCCTATGATAGAGAATACCCTAATATTCTCACTAAAACCTTTTACATTAGGACGAAGACAACATACTCCTCGTATTATCAAATCTATTTTAACCCCTGCATTGGAAGCTTTGTAAAGGCAGCAAATAATATCTGCATCAACCAAAGCATTGGCTTTTAAAATAATCCTGCCTTCAGTGCCATATCTGATTTCATTTTCAATCAAAGAAATTATTTTTGGCTTGATTTGAATAGGTGCGACATACAAAACATCTAATTCTGTTTTGTATGAAGTGCCAATAGAAAGAGAATGGAAAAGCTTAACAACATCATTAGCGATCCCTTTGTGAGATGTAAACAAACTCACATCAGTATAAATTTTTGCTGAAATACCATTATAATTTCCTGTGCTTAAATGAACATATTCTTTAAGCTTATTGCCAATCTTACGGATTATTAATGCAGCTTTTGCATGCACTTTCAATCCAGGAACACCATAAATAACATGAGCTCCTGCAGATTCAAGTTCCTTTGCCCAATGCAAGTTATTTTCTTCATCAAACCTTGCCTTGAGTTCTACAAGCACTGTAACTTGTTTGTTCTCTGCAGCTTCTGTGAGGGCTTTGACAATAGGAGAATTTTTGCCCACTCTATAAAGTGTCATACGGATAGAAAGCACATCAGGGTCTTTGGCTGCACTTTGGATAAACCTCACAACAGAATCAAAACTCTCATAAGGATGAAATAACACAACATCTTGCTTGTCAATCGTATCAAAAATAGAAGGAGTATTGTCTAATGGAGGCAAGATCTTAGGATTAAAAGGAGGGATAGATAAATGAGCAAAATCCTTCCTTTCTACAAGCTCCCAAAATCCACTCAAATTCAAAGGAATATTGCTTGTATAAATATCCTCTTTTGAGACATTGATCTGTTTTCTAACAAACTCAAGTAAACTTTCATCCCCACTGCCAATCTGAAGCCTAACAATTTCACCTCTATTCCTAGCTTTGAGTCCTTCACTCATCAATGCAATAAAATCATCTGCTTCATCTTCTTCAATCTCAATATCTGCATTTCTAGTTACCCTAAAAGGGATATAACTCATCAATTCATACCCTTCAAATAAATCACCTGCAAATTCTCCTACGATCGTCTCAATGATCACGAAAATATTTTTGCCAACTTCAATGAATCGTCCCAAGACCCTTGGAATACGTATCATTCCATATTTTATCTCTCCATCTTCTTGACTCTTTAATTTCACTGCAATGCCAAAACTTAAGTTATTGAGGTGTGGGAAAGGATGAGTAGAATCCACCACTATAGGAACGATAATGGGGTATAAATAACTTTTAAAATATTTTTCTATCTCTATCTTTTGGATTTTATTCAATTGACTGAAACTTTTGATAATCAAATTAGCATTCACAAGACCTAACCTGATTTCATTAAAAACATCTTCAATCACAGCCTGTTCTTTATGTAAATAATCTCTAATGTATCCAAGTTGTTCTAAAGGAGTGAGTTTATCTGCTGCTACTTCAGATATCCTATTGGTATATAAACGTTTCAAACCAGCCACTCGAATCATATAAAATTCATCAAGATTTGTACCATAGATAGCCAAAAATTTTAGCCTTTCAAGCAAAGGTAATATAACATTTTTTGCTTCGTTTAGAACCCTTGTGTTAAACTTAAGCCAAGAAAGTTCGCGATTGAAAAACATCTTTGGGTCATTAAATTCCATTAATTTTCCTTAAATTTATTCATTTTTTCTCAATAAATTCTATCTAAAAACTTGGAATGAAAACTCTCTAACATTTAAAATAAATAAATTTGAACTCAATGTAAAACATCTATATACTTAAATACCTCACAAAAAATAATCTCAAAAAATCCGATATACTTTGTTGTGTATTTAACTTTTCAGTAATTTAAGGAGAAAATATGAAAAAAATAGGTTTAGCCCTGCTTATTGCCACGACAAGTTTATTTGGGATTGGTATAGGCAACTATCAAGTTAGTCCAGAAATTGGTGCGAATTTAAGCTATCAAAACGGAAAAAATAATTTTACATATGGTGGTTATGCAAGGATATGGCTTGGCGTATCTCGTATTGTCTTTGCTCCACAATTCAAATATGATGTCATCGCAAAACACAACAATGATTATTCCTACAAAAATATACAAGCAGGTGGACTCATTGGCTTTGATATCCCCATCCTTCCTATCACTCCTTATATTGGAGCTAGCTATTCAACTTTTGATGGCGTAGGGTTATCTGATACAGCTGCATTTAATTATGGCATCAAGATTCAAATCCCTTTGATCCACATTACAGTCGGTCTAGATGGTAGCTATCAAAAACCAAAAATAATTGGCGGTGGTCGTTATGAAATGAATCGTATAGGTGCAACAATAGGTTTAATCTTCTAAGAAAATTTTTCTATCATTTTTGCTACAATCCTCTTAAAATATTTCTAACTAGTTTTAAAGATTATCCTTTAAAACTAGCATTTCAAACCATAAGTCTTTTGGTATTGGATGATAAACTTAGAGGAAAAAAAATGCAAGAATTTATCACTATACTCAAAAAAAACGATGAATTAAAAATCATTGATACCCCTTTAGATGTTTACCTAGAAATCCCTCATTTAGCCTATATTGAGGTCAAAAAAAAAGATGGTGGGAAAGCCTTGCTTTTCACTCATCCAATAGACAAAAAAAATAATAAAACATTTGACATACCTGTCTTGATGAATGTTTTTGGCTCCTATAGACGACTTGAGCTTATCATCGGATCCCCTATTGAAAATATCCCCAATCACCTCAAAAAACTAATCAATTTTACACCACCAAAAGGTATAAAATCACTGCTTTCACAGATCAAAGATTTTTTATTCCTGCGGTATGTATTACCCAAACTTGTACGCTCTGTGCCGCCTTCACAAAATATCGTCATAAAAGATACTATCAACCTTTTTGACCTACCCATTCTAACGACTTGGGAAAAAGATGGTGGGGCATTTATCACAATGGGGCAAGTATACACTCAAAGCTTGGATGGAAAGAAAAAAAATTTAGGGATGTATCGCTTGCAAGTATATGATGAAAAACATTTAGGGCTACACTGGCAAATCCATAAAGATTCTAATCATTTTTTTCACGAATACAAAAAAGCAGGCATTAAAATGCCTGTCAGTATAGGAATTGGTGGCAATCCTCTGTATACTTGGTGTGGTCAAGCACCTTTGCCATATGGAATGTATGAATTAATGCTTTATGGCTTCATCAAAGGCAAAAATCCAAAAGTTTCAAAATGTATCACAAATCCTTTATCTGTGCCTTATGATTGTGATATTGTGATTGAAGGGTGGGTAGATCCTGAAAAAATGATGCTTGAAGGTCCTTTTGGTGATCATACCGGATTTTATACTCCCATTGAACCTTACCCTGTGTTGGAAGTGAGTGCTATCACGCACAAAAAATCTCCAATTTACTTAGCTACAGTCGTAGGAAAACCACCATTAGAAGATAAATATATGGGATATTTGACAGAAAGGGTATTTTTGCCATTGCTACAAACTAGTGCACATGGATTGATTGATTATTATATGCCTGAAAATGGTGTATTTCACAATCTTATTCTGGCAAAAATCGCACCAAGATACCCTGGACACAGCCAACAAATAATGCACAATTTTTGGGGAACTGGTCAGATGAGCTTTGTCAAACATGTTATTTTTGTCGATGAATCTGCCCCAAAACTCACTGACACACAAGCCATCACCGAACATATTTTAAATCATTTCTCCACAAATAATTTACTCATAACAGAAGGCATCTGTGATGCTCTTGATCATTCATCTCCTGATTATGCTTTGGGGGGTAAATTTGGAATTGATGCCACAAAAGCATCTCCAAAAAGAAATTTTGAACTCTATAGTGATGAAGAATTATTGATACTTATCCAAAAATATTTATCTGAAGCTATTATTTTAAAACAATACTTTGTCCATACTCAAAATCCTATCTGCATCATTGGCGTGAAGAAAACCAATCAAAGCATCATAAAAGCTTGCAATAATCTCAAAAAACTTCAAAATTCTTTAGCCATTGTCATCTGCGTTGATGCACATAAAAATGACTTAAACAATCCCTATATGTTGATATGGAGAATAACAAACAATATAGATGCCAAACGAGATATATTGATACACCAAAATACAATTTTTATTGATGCTACAGATAAAAATAAATCAGATAACTATTTGAGAGAATGGCCGCTAGAAACAGATTGTTCTGAAAATATCATTCAAAATCTTAGAGAAAAAGGACTTTTGGAAGGGATTTCTGAAGGTTTTATGAAACGATTTCAAATTTGTCAATCCCCTCATACTTAAAGGCAGTAAAATGAATCCTTTTAGAAAAAATCTTGATAATATCATCTCAAAGATCGAAAAGGCAAGGATTGCTTTCTCAAGGCATCAAATTGTCCATCTGATTGCTGTATCAAAATATGTCAATACCAATGATATACAAACCTTATATGATTGTGGACAAAGAGCATTTGGGGAAAATAAAATTCAAGACTTCAAAACCAAAGCAGATACTCTAAAAGAATTACCCTTACAATGGCATATGATAGGCTCTGTACAAGAAAATAAGATCAATGCTCTTCTTGCCTTAAAACCAGCCTTATTGCATTCTTTAGATTCACTAAAATTAGCTCAAGCGATTGAAAAACGTTGTGCAAGGGATAATTATAATTTGAAAGCCCTTTTACAAATCAATTCTTCAGAAGAGATAACAAAAAGCGGTGTAAAACCTCAAGAAGCTTTCCAAACTTATCTAAAAATCCTAAATGAATGTCCACATATCAAGCTTGAAGGATTGATGAGTATTGGTGCACATACTGAAGAAATAAAGAAAATTGAACAATCCTTTCAAATCACAAAAGATATTTTTGATAAACTTTCTAACTATGGGGCTAAAACTCTATCGATGGGCATGAGTTCAGATTTTGAAATCGCTATCTGCTACGGTGCAAATATGGTACGTATTGGCTCTGCATTATTTGAACGGTAAAACTTTTATTCAAGGAATTTTTTTGCCATTTTGATTTGGAGCATTTGTTTTTTTAGTATTTCTTGATCATTTTCAAGCATTTCAATTGCTTGAGAGATTAGTTCTTGGGCAATTAACATCTCTTCAATATCTTTGAATGAATCTGTAGGTAAATCAAGCACGAGTTCATAGGCTTTTTGTATATTTTTTTCTAAAATAGCAATTTTAAGATTATCTACCCAATTCATTCTGATAAATTTCCCTCCAAGCTTCAAGTAAGCCTTTAACAACATTGATTACTGTATCAATTTTTTCACAATTATTCTCTACATTTGCTTGAGTGAGTAATTTGATTTGGTGTGTATAAAGACCTGTCAAATAAACAGCAACTTCACCACCCTTATCATAATCAAGGATATTAAGCAATTCAGTAAAAATATCAGTAACTCGATTGATATAATAAATCTTTTTTTCAATATCTTGAAGCTCAATATGACGTCGAGCTTGAGAAGCAAATCTCAATATTCCTTCATAAAGCATTTCAATAAGCTTTGCTGGGGATTCTACAGAAACTGAATTTTGCTGGTATAGATTATAAGCAGCATTAGCACTTCGCATTGATTTTCCTTATTTTTTCTTAGCAACAGATTGATCAATCATCATTTGAACAGCATTAAACTGATTATTCGCCTTTGCAATTTGACCATCATAAGCAGCAAACCTTTCAGCCATTATGTCATAACGGGTTTTCAAAAGATCCATAGCACTTTCCTTATCTTTTTTGAGATTTTTAACATCTTTGTCTAAGGAATCTTCATATATTTTCAACTTTGCATTATTACCATCGACCAAATCAGACAAAACTTTATTAAATTTTACAAAAATACCATCTTGATGGATTTCTCTTCCTTCAAAGTTTTTCTTATCACTCCCATAAAAAAAATCTTGAACCTTCTTTGGGTCAGCATTCAAGGCAGCAGCAAGCTTAGACTCATCTAAACTCATTTGACTTTTATCATCAAGGCTCAAACCATATTTCATCAAACTTTCTAAATCGCCATCTACACTCATCGTATAAGAAAAAATATTATTAATAGTGGGACGAATTGTACGTATATCACCCACACCATTAAAAATACCTGCGACTTTTGTATCAACATCATAACGAGTCGTTTCATCAAGCTTGGGAACCAGCTCATTATAAGCTTTTACAAATTCTTTAATGTTATCAATAATAACTTGATTATCTCTGCCAATACTTATAATAGCTGGTTTGCCCGGTTCGGTCACACCTTGAAGAGTCAAAGATACACCATTAATGACATCATTGATCTCATTGGTTGGACGAGTAATAGACACTCCATTATAAGTAAATCTAGCATCAGAAGCACTTTGAAGATTTTTAAATTTAAAAATTTCACTTTCTAACTTTGAATAATCTTTTATCAAGCCTTCTTTTAAACCAATATCTTTGAGGGCATTTTTCCCAGCACTATCTTTAGCAGTGATTTTGACTTCCCCTACTTCTGAATTCAAAATCAATTTTCCATTGCCATCAGTTTTTGCATGCATACCTGCAATATTTTCAATCGCTTCAGCAATGATTTTAGCATTTTGTTCTGCAGTATTCTTTTTATTCGTCATCTTAGAAAGATCTAAAGGCACTGAACCAATATTTATAATCCCTTCTAATTGTCCTGACTTCACAGGAAGATTAGATTCTAATAAGGGGTCTTTTTGCGATTGGGTTTTTTCAAAACCTAATTCTGCAAGCTTCTTGCCCCCCAAAGAGACTTCATATCCTCTCCTATCATTGATAACCAAAGACTTCCCTCCATCTGAAAGTCCTACATTAATATCAGTATCAAGCAAATCTTTCAAATCTGGATTGTTTTTAATGGCTTCTTTAATCGCTTCTTTTAATGCTTGGGCTTTGTCTTGAACTGATATCTTCTCTTTTGTGCTAAAATCAATATTGATGGTTTGATCATTGCCCTCTTTGTCTTTAAAAGTTAAACTAAAATCACCATCTTTGAGTTCAATGGGTGTTTCACTTATTGGATTAGATATCAAAATAGAACCAAAATATATTCGACTATTTTCACCTGTATTTTTAGAATTGATCATTAATTGATAAGGTTTTGCACCACCAGTTTTCATTACAATACCTGTAACTTCACCTTTTGTAGTATCTGTAATTGCTTGGGCAACATCACCAAGACTCATACCAGCTTTAATATCAACAACATAATTCCTGCCATTGGTAAAAAATTTTAGTTTGACATCTTGATCACTAAAGGCATCATCCCTTGAAGAAAATTTAGTCCCAACTTCATTAATATCACCTTGTGCTATACTCTCAACATCAATCTTAATATCTTGTATGGGAACACCAGCACCGACACTAGCTTTGATGGCATCGCCACTAACACTACTTGTCCTAGCAATATAAGGAGAATAATCAGAAAGTGTTTTGACAGGAGATTTTAGGCTACTTATAAGGGTTTTTATTTCTACAAGCTCTTTTTGTTTTTCAACATTTTTTTCCATTTTTTTATCAATAGGATCAACCATGGACTTTTCATCAGCTTTTTTGAGCTTATCAATCACATCATAATTCAAAACATTGCTCCCTATACCAAGGGAGCTTAGTTTACCCATTGCCACAATGACTCCTTAAAGAATATCAGCCTTTTTTATCAAAAATAAGTCCAACAATATCATGCATTTTTTTCATCAGTTCAATAGCTTCTTTTGAAGGAATTTCACGGACGATTTTATCACCATCAACCTCTCTTACTGTCACAACTAAGCCCCTAATATCATCATTATAATTAAAATTTATATCTGTATTGATCCTCTTCATTTCTTTATTCAATTCACCACTAAGCAATATCAATTCCTGTTTTAGATCATCTTTTTGTTTCCCTTCATGATATGCTTCTATTTCTTGATCTTGTGTGATATTTGATATTTTTGCTTGATCTAACTTAATAGGTTTTCCTGCATTACTAGCCAGACTGATTAACTCATTGTGTAATGATGAAGGTTGCAACTTTTCTATCATTATTTTCTCCTTATTATTTAAAAATGCCTTTATTTATAATATTACATAACTAATATCGACAAATAAAAAAAGTTTTTTATTTACCTTATTTGTTTTTAGATATCATTTCCAAAGGATTGATGTGCTTATCTTTTTGCGTCACTTCAAAACCAAGCTTGCTTTGAATTCTGCCTATTACATAGCCTTTTGGTATTTTTATTCCTGGTTTAATAGTAGGGGCAATTTTATCAAGTTGAGAATAGATAGTATGGATTTCATTTTTATGTTCAATGATAACGACTTTTTTCAAAATTGGCACTTCTTTTGCATAAACAACCTTACCTTCAAGAATATTCCTAACAACTGCATTTGGAACTTTTGATACCAGGGTAACTGACTCATTGAATACTTTGAGTTTATAAACAGGATCAAAGTAAGGTCCAAATTTTTGTTCTACACTATAGGCAGCCAATGGCGAAATAGTTTTAGGTCCTTTATAATTGGTTGTAGAAATACTACGATAAGAGCTAGCTACCTGTTTGACATCCAAAGGTGCTTGTAAATCACTCAAAATATCAGGGTTGGATTTTACAGCTGCTTTTTTTCTTTCTTCTTCAGCTGCTTTTTTCGCCAACAATTCTTTTTCTTTGTTTTTTTTCAAAATATTCAAATTACTCAATATACTATCAAGACTTTTCCTTTCATCATCAATCGTCTTTAGTTTTTTGTCATAAGCTTTTAATTCAGATTCTAAATTTGCCATCATCTTTTTTTGTTGAGAAATCATTGTTTGAAGCTTTTGCTTTTTATCTTTTTGAGTGTTGATGAATGAAGAGATTTTACTAATACTGTTATTAATTTGAGAGATTTGAATGTTGGTATTTAACTCTTCTTGAGTGAGTTTTTCAATCTTATTTTTAGAATCCTTATTCAAACTCCTAAAAATCTCCTGCAATATGATATCATCAGGAGAAATGGGGCTTTGATGATTTAAAACCATGATAAAAGCCATATCCTTAATGATAATATTGGCAATATCATCTTGAATACGATTTTTCTTTTTTTCTAATTCATTCAAAGTCTTTTTATGTTCATTGAGGGTTTTTTCTTGAGTGAAATTTTCTGATTGATTTTTATTGATACTTTTTTGAACATTTTGGATTTGCTTGTCAAAATCTTTTATTTGCTGGTGTTTTTGATTGATTTTAGCACCTAGTGTGTTCAAAAGATTACTAATTTGAACCTTTTCTTGATTCTTTTTTTGTAATTTGGATTGATTGGTATTGATATTTTTATTGATTTCATCTATATTCACAGCAAATAAAAAAATTGATAAAAATAAAAATAAAAAAAATTTATTAATAAAAAACACTCATGCTCTCCTTTGAGAAACAATCACAACAAACACAGAAAATACCGAAATAATAATAGAAATCAATAAAAGCATTAAAAAATCATTACCAAATCTAAAAATACTCTCTTGTATCTCAAGGGCTTCAATCATCTCCTTAAAACTACTTTGCAACGACAAATAAAAAGTCCCTAAAGTAATGATAAAACTTGTGATGATTGAATCTATAATAGCTAATTGAAATAGGTTTCCATTTTTTATCCATATTGGAGCTCCCAAAAAGCTCATAATTTCCATCCTTTTACTGTGCTCAAAACGCCAAATCTGAATCTGTCTGATTATCAATAAAACAGATAAAATTGTAATCAAAGAAGCAAAAATCCAAATATTGAATTTGATTAAAAATAACAATCGATAGACTTGATTGTGTGTTTTACTAAAAGATTCTACTTTCAAGACAGATGGAATTTTTAAGAGAGTTTTTGTAATCAATTTGAGTTGTTTTTGATCAGGAAAAACAGAAAGCTTGAGCGAATAAAAATAAGGCAAATCTTTTTTGATATTGGAAATATTAGCCTCTGTCATATTTTGTTTCAAACGTTCAAGCAAAAAATCTGGATTGATCAATGTCAAATTCTTAGCTTCTTTAACATTTTTCACAATCAGATCAAAATTTATCTTTTCTTGAGTTGCCAATAAGATAGAATAACTTTGTGATAATTTATTTTCTTTTATGGATATAGCACGATTGACCAAAACAATACTCTCAAGACTAAAAAGCAATGCAAATAACGGGATAATCAATGAAAAATGTCTCTTAAGAGTATTCATATACTTCTCCATCTTTGATATTAAGTTTTCTATATGCAATATTCAAACGATCTGGTATCCTATGGGTGACAACAACAACGGTAACATCAAGTTGTTCATTGGCACTTTTTAATAAGCTCCAAATCATATCGCTTGAATAATCATCAAGATTTCCAGTAGGTTCATCAGCCAATATCAATAAAGGTCGATGTGCGATAGCCCTAGCCATAGCAACCCTTTGCTGCTCCCCTCCACTTAGCTCCAAAGGATAACGATTTGCTTTATAAAGCAAATCAACATGAGAGAGTAATTTTTCAATCTGTGCATCACAAACTTCTTTTTTATAGCCACTGATAAGCATTGGTAAACGGATATTCTTCTCAACACTCCATTCTTCAATCAATTTATAATCTTGAAATACAATCCCAATATTCCTACGTAGTTCGTTCACAATACTTTTATTCGCAAAAGCCATATTGACATGACACACTTCCAAACTACCATCAAATATTTGCAACCCACCATACAAAGATTTTAAAAGAGTACTTTTTCCACTCCCACTAGCTCCTGAAATAAAAACAAAATCTTTTTGTTCAATCTCAAAATTCGCATTTTTAATAATTGGTTCGTTTTTTTTATAGCCTAAATATAAATCCTTTGCTCGAATAATAAAATTCATTTATCCTCCGCCAATAATTTTAATAACTCTTGATGAGCCATTACATTTGCACAAGTTGCTAAAGGTTTCTCTCCAAAATAGAAAGCTTCTTGATTTTTTTTATCAAAAATAACCATTTTATTCACAGGCTGATTAAAATTTCCAAAACTAACTGATAAAATGACTTTATCTTGAGTTTTAAAAACATCACAAATATGTAAAAAATAATCTTGTCTAACGATTTTTTGGGATTCACATATTGATTCTTTTATATCAAAAAAATCAAAATTAAAATCATACTCTATTTTTTGTTCTTTGTCCTCTTTGAGACAAAAAACCTTTAAATCAAATATATTTTTTTGTTGCCTTTGCCATCTTGCTTCATATTTGCTCACAATAGTATTTGATAGATTTTTTGCCACTTCTATTCTAACATTTTTTTCACTCAAGATTGATTCAAAAACATCTTTAAAATAAACCTCATCATCGGTCCTAAAATGCAACATAGAATCCTTTTTCAGCACCCTCATAGCCTCATTCATCAATGCTGGGACAATAACCCTGCGATGAGGTTTTTTATTCCAAGGAATGGGGAAATGTATATAAATAGCTTGGCATCGATTTGAAGGTAATATTTCAAGCAAAATCCTAGCATCCATACACACAACAAAAATATTTTTCAAATCAAGTAATTGTACTTGTCTTAAAATTTGTTCAATAGAAGGGGTATGGATTTCAACACCAATATATTTTTGATCTGGATTTTCTTGTGCCATTTTTAGCAAATGTCTGCCTGATCCAAATCCAATTTCAATACAAAAATCATTCAGTTCCATACTCATTATTTGACTTGGTTTGAGTAAAAAATCACTTTGATTGGTCTGTTTTGAAGAATCTTCATTTAGGTTATGAGAAATCACACAAGCTCTTTTTGCTAAGACCCTCAAAGCGCCTTTGAGTATACCTGTAGGGTTTGGCTTGGTATTTTTTTCAGCTTTGATTAAAATATCTTTTTTTCGTTCCACTTCCCGCAAAAAAAATATATGTTTGCCATAAGAAATACATATTAAAGATTCATTTGGTTTCCTTAAGCTCCTAGCCTGATATAAAAACTCATAACCATCTTCTGAAAATGGAGTTTGCAAAAACAAATCTTTGGCTAAAAAATGGGGCATAAACTACCTATTAATAAGAAGCTCGACAGCCTTGCTTGGAGCAGACTCTAACCCATTTACATCCACACTCACAACCTGATAACGATATTTTTTGCCAGCAACCATATCTTTGTCAATAAATTCATTTTTTGTGATATCTGAAAAACGCAGTGGCTTGGAAGAAAAACTACCTTCAAAACGATACACAGCATAACTTTTAACTCTAGGACTGCTTATTTTATCCCATTCAATGATAGCTTGACCATTCTGTATTACACCTTTTGTGATTACAGGTATAGGAGGAGGAGATAAAGTAGCTCCTTTCACAGCACCCAAAGGCATCTCACCCTCAATCCCAGCAGAGTCTAATGCAACGATTTTATAAAATCTTTCTGCCCCATTTGATTGAAGATTATCAGTATAAGTTGTACTTTTGGTTTCTGCTATCATTTTAAAATTATCTTTCAAAGAAGGGGCTGCATAAACCCTATAATTGACAATATCTTTTTGAGGAGACTTATCCCAATCAATTTTTATCTTTTGAGGCAAATCATTACTTGCTTTGACCCCAGTAATAGAAATAGGTTTGGCTTTTGTTTTTCCAATAGCTACCACACTAGGTAAAGATTTTGCTCCTTCAAAACTTTCTGCGATGACTCGATATCTATACTCTTTACCATCTTGTAAATCTTTATCAAAATATTCTACATAAAGTCTATTTTTAACCACACCAATATTTAAAAATTTTCCTCTTTCATCCTGTCTTTGTATAATATATTTTGAAATACTAGGGTTAGGATGAGGACTCCAGATAATCTTGATTTGTTTAGCATAATCATTACTTGCAAATACACTTTCTACAGCATCTATAAAAGAGGTTTTTATACGGATAGCAGGAGAATGTGGTGAAACAAAACCATTTTTTCCCAATGAAGACATTTCATAAGCATAAGGTGTTTGTGGCATCAGAGCATCATCATAATAATGTGTGGCTAAAGGATTTTTAATCGTAGCAATTTTTTTTATATTTCCATTTTTTTCAACCCTATAAAGGACAAATCCTTGTATTGAAGAGGGATTATCTATCATATCCCATTCAAAGCCAACAGATTTAACATCATTAATCGTTTTTATATTTTTTATCATAGGTAAACTGGGGTCTATCTTATCTTGACTGCCAAAAAGAGTTAAAACATTATTCTGCATAGATGCACAACCAGCAAGTAAACTAAATAGTATTAAAATAATATAATATAAAATCTTCTTTTGTAACTTCATTTAAATTCGCTCCATCAAAATTCTGTGCCAAAAATTCTAGCATATCATCAAAAACAGGAACTTTAAAGAACATTTTTTTACCCGTAGTAGGATGGATAAAGTAAATCAAATAAGCATGTAAAAGCATTCGTGTATTCAAAATATCCTTCTTGCCATAAACTTTATCACCAATAATATGTTTACCAAGTGCTTCTAAATGTACGCGAATTTGATGTGTCCTGCCTGTGTATAATTTTGCTGCTACAAGGCTCATAGAACTATCCTTGCTATCTAATAATGGTAAAAAATCACTCTTAGAATACCTTGAAGGAATATTTTTTCGCCTAAAAGTATCAATATTTGCCATTTTGAGACGATTTTTTGGATTCCTACCTATTTGACATTCAAAAACAATTTTTTCTTTGATATTCCCTTCAATCACTGCAAGATAATACCTCCCCATATCTCTATTTTTAAGCTGCTCTGAAAGCTTCATATGTGCATTATTATTTTTAGCAATTAAGAGTGCTCCACTGGTATCTTTATCAAGCCTATGGACAATACCATAACGTTCCTCGCCACTCAAGTTTGAAAGTAAAAATCCCTTTGAAGAAAGCCAATCAACTAAAGTAAAATCTTTCACACTCGGTGCAGGATGTATGACAATTCCAGGTGGTTTATTCAGTATTAAGATATCTTCATCTTCATAAATTATAGCTACATCAATATCAACCAGTGGTTTTTCATAATCAATAGCATTAGGCTTTAAAACGATGATTTTATCACCTATTTTAAGCTTTTGACCACCTTTTTTACAAACCAAACCATTAAGAAAAACTAAAGAGTTTTTGATCAAATGCAGTGCTTGATTTTTAGAAATTTTGAGTTTTACAGACAAAAATTCATCCAAACGTTTATGAAAATCTTTGATTTCAAATATTTGATCCATTGCCTTATCCACCCATTTTTGCTAAAATCGTTTAAAATTATTCAAAAGTTAAATAAAATGATTGATAGGCGGATTTTAACACATTTTGACTTCTTACTCCTACTGATTATCTTACCCATCATCAGTATGTCATTTTTCCTCATCAATGAAGCTAATGAAGCAATGAGCATCAAGCAGGCTTTTTACATTGCTGGAGGATTTGCACTTTTTTGGATTATTTTTTTACTCCCATTCAGGAGCATGAATAAGATCATCGTAGTTTTTTATTGGTTGTGTATTGTATTGCTTTTATTAGTCGATTTTTATGGCATCACCAAATTAGGAGCACAACGTTGGATCGTTATACCCGGAATAGGAGTTTCACTACAACCTAGTGAACCTATCAAAATAGCTATCATTTTAATGCTTGCTAATATCATCTATTACAATCCACCGCCAAGAAGTGGATACCTCTGGAAAGATTTCTTCAAAATTAGTTTTTATATTATCCTTCCTTTTTTGCTTATCCTAAAGCAACCTGATTTAGGCACTGCTATCGTTATTTTAATCATGGGTTTTGGGGTTTTATTTTTGGTAGGGGTCAATTATAAAATATGGCTCTCCATCCTAATTGTGGTTTTAATCGCCTCACCATTGATATATGGATCTCTGCATGATTATCAACGTAAAAGAATCCATGACTTCATTTCAGAAAGCCCAAGCTATCACGTTAGGCAATCAGTCATCACTATTGGCTCGGGTGGTCTTTTGGGCAAATCAAAAGAAAACTCCACGCAAACACAATTCAAATTCCTACCGATTGCAACGAGTGATTTTATATTCGCCTACTATATTGAGAGATTTGGATTTTTTGGTGGGATAATCTTATTGGGTCTGTATATTGGAATGATTTTACATATCCTATCGTTTTGTTTTGTCAATAAAAAGGATTATCGTTTGCGTGTATGTGCAAGTGGGACAGCTATCTTAATCTTTGTTTATACAAGCGTAAATATTGCGATGACAATGGGACTGGCACCTGTTGTTGGAATCCCCTTGCCAATGTTCAGTTATGGAGGGAGTAGTTTCATCACATTCATCATTCTTTTAGCCATACTTGAAAACCTACTTGCCTTTAGATTCAATTTTGAGTATAATTCCAACCCTTTTAAAAATATCAGCAAAAAGGGACCCTTAGCTCAGCTGGTTAGAGCGCTCGGCTCATAACCGATCGGCCGCAGGTTCGAGTCCTGCAGGGTCCACCACTACCTACAAAAATCTATATTAGGATAAAATCCATACAGATAACGATAGTTATCATTTACATTATGCACTCTCCATAAACATTATACCAATAAAGTATGATCTCCTTTAATCTATAATTAAATAATTTTTAACAATAAAAAATTAAATAGAATATATTTTAATTCTTAACTTTATTTATTTGAGATTGTATCGCTTCAATCACTTCAGTTGATTTAAAAGGATTCTCAATGAATTGTTTTTTTATTGTGAATTTCAAATTAGGATGTTCTCTGTAATTTTTAAATATATAACGCAATTCTTCAGAAGTCACTGATTCATAATGTTCATTGGAAGGATCGAAAACATTTTTAAGCTTCTTTAAGTCTAAATCCTTAACCTTATCTGTATGAGAATGATGTTCTGTCACTAAAAGATCAAGATTGAAATAAATTTTTCCTCCAGAATCCAAAACATTTTTTAAAACCTCTGTCGTTTTGATTCCAAAAAATCTTTCTTCATTCAAAGCACTGGCATTTTTGAAATAAATATCATACAATTTTTTTTCTTCTCTTGTTAGATTTTCTACATTAGGTGTTGATCGATTGATAAGATTTGATAACCCATCCATATTGTGTTCTTGAGCGACTTTTTTAATAGCATCCATTAGATTTTTTCCACTATCGATATTTTTAATTATTTTTAGATTATTTTCATCCCCAACAATACCTTCAAAAATTTTTTGATTATCACCTTTTGGAATACTAGCAACTCCATTTTCACGAGCTTTAGTGATCGGGGGTTTAAAATTTAAAATTTCTTCTTTCAATAAATTAGGATTACCTGAAGCAACTGAAGAGGCAAACTCATAAAATCTTTTCTGTCTATCAGGACTCTGAGCCATATTCAAAGCATTCAAATAATCATCTGCAACCAAAGGTCTTTTAGCAACTTCTTCGGGCGAAAGGCTATGATATAAATCTCCTCTAGTTTGGTGTAAGCCATATATGAGGGCTATATTTGAAAAATTCGGCTCACCTTCAAGACTGGATTCAAAATTTTTCTGATTGACAGGGAAATGCTCTATATTTTTTTCTTTTTGATTGTAAAAATGATTTTGAACTTCAGCATCTGGTTCGTTTAGATTTTCCCTTGAAAAAGCCCTTCGGATTCTATCTAAAATAGAGTTTGAGTTTGAACCACTAGACTGTGTTGCCTCAATAGGATTATCTAATTGGGGGTCTTGAGCTAATATATTTTCAAACTTTCTTTTAACAGCTCCGCCATGTTCAAAAGCTTCTTTCTCAAATATCTGATCCCGATACATATGATAATTCTGATCACCATCACGAAAATAAAACTCTTTATTAGCTTTCAAAACAGTTGTATAATCTTTAATGCTTTGAGGTATGTTAGGATTATCTAAATTTTTGATGAATACAGCTTGTTGTTTATGTGTCATCTCATGAACGACAGTATCCAAAAGAGTCAAGCCAACTTGTTTGGATGTAACATTTTTCTGATTTTTTAAATAAAGTTCCTTATATTCTTTGGGTGTTAAGATTTCAATAGCATCCCTTTGATGGGAATAACGTGCGTAATCATAGTTTGGGGAAAAATTAATCTTTGTATCCGTAGAATTCAAAGGAGTATTGTTCAAAGTTTCAGTATAAGCATCAACAATCATTTGAGTGAACTCTCTGAAATGCTTTTGCTTTGAAAAATCACTATTGAGTAAATAATCCTTGATCGCAGGATTATTAATTAATCTAGAATCTAAGTCTTGATAAACTCCTCTTAAAAAATTTTTATATTCGCCTGAATCATTATGATAAGGTAAATTTTCACCAATTTCAGAAAGGAGAATAATAAAATTTTCTCTGACATCTCTATCTCTGTTTTGTTTTGAAAAAATTGGATTTTCCATTAAAGTATTTAGGATACCAGCAGTTTGAGATAAATTGACATCTTGTACCTCAAAAACACCTCTTTCCATAAAATCTATCAAATCTTGTTTATCAGATTCACTTCGTTTATCTTCAGTTTTAATTGGTATCCTTTCAGGTATAACTTCTTCTCCAATATTTGCAAATTTATCCAAGTCTTTTTGATGTTTATTTTGACTTGCTATCAAAGCTTGTTCGGTTTGCGCAAATTCGCTTTTTGGAGGGAGATTTTCATTGATTTTTTTATAAGAATCCATTGATGCTTGATTTGATAGATTTTGTGCATTCCCTACATCATAAGTTGATTTATCAAGTCTAAAAAAATTCTTAATTTTTTTTATGAAAGGAGTTTGTTCTAATGAAACAGAAGTCATGGAAGTCGATGGTCGAGTAACAGAGGGATTACTCCCCTCATTATCAGTTCTGTTAGGTTTACCATAAAGCAAAACCTCTTTCTTTAAAACCACTGGTTCAAAGTGAAGAGGCTCTGCAATGCCTGAAAAAATCACATTACCCTGAGTTGTATTGTCTTGTGAAGAAATAAGGTGATTTGGCTTGGGCTTAGAACTTAAAAGTTGCTTTATCTGACCCACACTCCCACTAAAACTCATATTACCTCCTGCAAATGAATTGCTTGAAGTAATCTCAAGGGCATTATTCACATCAGAAAAAATATCTTTAGCTTCAATGCTTTTACCATTTACTTCTATACCTCCCTTAGCAGCTGTATTGATATTGATAGCTGTGTGCAAAATACTTTTTTGAGTATTAAAATCACCTATATCAATCTGTGTTCCAAAGTCTCCAGATGTACCCCCAGAAACATATACAGCTCCACCACCTGAATTTATCTCTAAATCCAAATCATTGATTTGTAATTTACCCCCTACATCAAAATCTCCTTCTTCAATACTTGAACTCAAAATACCTCCATTGAGTTGTGCATCTCCTAACACTTTTACATTCAATTCTCCTTTTGTAAGAATACCTGATTGGACTCCGACGCTCTTAGAATTATCATAATAATATCCTGCTCCTGCATTGAGTGAAAAATCTCCTTTAGCAATCGTATTGCTGGCTACACCTAAAGAAACATCCCCTCCTAAACTTATGTTGAAATCCTTTGAATCTTTTGAATCTATTGGGCTTGTGATATTTAAATTACCACCTACATAAACATCTGCAGTATCTGCGTTGAATCTCCCTCCATTGATATTAACATCTTCTTTAGCAACGATAACTAAATGATCTTTGACATCAAACATAGAACTTTGAAAAGTATTTTGATCCTTTTGACTATAAGAAATACTAGCACTTCCACCCGTACCTATATCAGTATTAGCTCCCCATAATGCGGAATAACCTGCAGATTCTTGAAATGTTCCAGATACATTGATATCAAGTCCAATTTCTTTCTTTGTGTTTTTTGCTGCTTGTATATTAACATCTCTAGCAGAATCCAAATACAAAGAAGAACCCCCATTAAAAGCCACTCCATTCAAATCAATATCTCCCTTTGTGGTTTTAATGATAAAATCCTTAGAACTATCAATATGCGTGATATTTTCAATCCCACCATAAGAAGCATTGAACCCTAAATTCAAACTGACTTCTTGGGTTGAGTTTACTCCAATAATATCATTAAAAATAAGATTTGTAGCAGCTCCTGCTGCTTGTGCTGCGACAATGCCTGCATTGATATTTTGACCTGCTGCTACTTGAGCACTCACTCCTGAGATCATATTCATTGAATCTGCCATAGAAGAAGTTGTGCTTAATTTTTGTTTGAGTGAAAGGTGCAATCCAATTGAAAAATTATTTTCTTCATTTTTATATTTAGTGCTTTGAACATTCCCTGCTTCTAAATACCCTCCATTATTACTTGAAATAAAATTAGCCCCTCCAATATCAGCTGTTCCTTTAGCAAACATCAATAAATCATCATTAGCTACTATATTTGAATTGGTATAAGTTATAGGGTCTGCTTTTTGATAATCCAAACCAAATTCTAACCCAACATCTGCAGAAGCTAAAGCATCCATTACTGTTTTTCCTGATGTAAGGCTTTGCGGATCAAAAGCATTATGAGTATTTGTAAAATTTTGCTCTTCATTATTTCCAAAACCTGCTGAAACACTATTTCCTAACAAACCTGCCCCAGCAGAACCAACGATGCCAAAACCATAAGAAATATTTTCATAATGCATTGAATTTTTTCCAGGCTTATAAGTCAAATCCTTTTTACTATTAAAAACAATCCTCCCTCCAGTAGAAATAACATCTGATCCAATTACTGATGTATTCCCTTCAGAACTAATAATCATCTCCCCATCTGATTTTACAGAAGAACCTGTAGATAAAGAAGAATCTTGATGTTTATCACTGCCTTTAAATCCAAGAAGTTGACTAGATATTTGAGAAGAGTTTAAAGTTGTTTGATTATGGGAATCAATAATATCAATATTGCCATCAGCCACTAGGATTATTTTTTGTTTGGAATACAAATCAGAAGCTTGGATGCTTAAATCTTTTTTGCTCACAATATTTATATTACCCAAAGCCTGAATACTGCTGCCTACTGCCTTATCTATTTTGGTATCTGTATGGCTCAAGCTCAAGTATTCAAACATATTAGTATTTTTATTCATCCCATCAAAACGTGTGTCATTCACAAGGTTAACTTTTTCTCTGCCCTCAAGGATTTTAATATCTCCATCAGAAATCAGATTAAGATTGCCCTTGCTAGAAGTTTGAGACAAAGCAGAACCTTGAATAGTAATGCCCTCTTTGGACTTAATAGTAATATTATCTGCTTGCAATTTTGAAGATTGCACAGAATCCACTTCTACCATCGTTGTGCTGACCCAAAAAGAATCTGAATCTTTTTTTGATTCTTGCATAAAATCTGAGTTCTTGGCATTGTCTTCTATGATTTTTATCTCACCATTTTCAGAGATAAGATCAATATGGGCACCTTCATCACTGCTTTGGATTGAAGTGTTTTTAATAACGATGTCTTTTTGAGTTTGGATAAAAAGCCCATTATTGGAATCCAATGCTGCTTGATTTATATTGATGGCATTTCCAGTTTTATCCATACCTATAACGCTTTCTGAAGAAAAACGTTCAGCAATAATCCCAACTTCATCCCCAGAAATAACTCCTCCAATATTTTTCACTTCTCCTTGAGCTTTGATGATAGTATTGCCTTGTAAGCTTTTTATAACTGAAGATTGATTTTCTACATCCCCTACTTCTAAAAATACATTACCCACAGAAGCTATCATTGAGTTTTTTTCATTAGAATCAGGGAGTCTTTTAAAAGTTGTGTTTTTAGAATAAAAAATCTGTGGTGTTAAAACTTCTTTATCCCCAATTTTCCTTTCTACATACCAAATAATATCTTTATCAAGCTCTTTGATTTGCTCTTCGCTCAAAGCTTTTCCAATGACTAAACCTAATTTTACACTTTCAGAAACAGCATTATCAAAAAGTTCTTTGATATCATTATTGTTTAAAGACTGGCTATAACCTAGATTGCGTATCAATTGTTCATTTAAAAGCCTATTTTCAAAGTAAGCATCTCCGATGACCGAAATAGGTTTTTCTGGAACATAATTGATTTGGGAAAAAAAGTACTCTGAACCAAAAAATTGACTCATATCTACTAAATCTTTCCTTGTTTCAATATAAAAATTTATTTTTTTATTCAAATGATTTGCATCACTATGGAATAAAAGCTGTTTGCCAAATGCCAAAATGGTTGTTTCATCAAGTCCTTGAAAATCAACGCCATCTCCCTCATTCAGATTGTCTGGATTTTGAATAATGGGTTTTTCTTTCAGTCCTGCTTGTGGGATGAGACTGATATCTGCTTGAGCTTGCTCCTTACTAGTTGAACCTGTAGAATTTTGTAATATCCCTCCACCTAAGAGAATGATTTGACCTCCTGATAAAATCTTCGCAGTATTTTTAGGTAGATAAGAAATGGTTGTATTCGGGTTGAAGCTCAGATCATTAGGATCCTCTTTTATTACCCAATCTGAACCAAATCCCTTAGCCATCAATGCCTTAAAAAAACTATCTTTGCTGCTTAAAACCTTGAGCAATCCAAAATAACCTACATTATCATCTTCAGAATATTTTGCTTTATCTAAAATCTCTAAAACATTCCCGCTCCCAATTTTATAAATTGATAAATTCCCTGCAAAAGTAGGGATTGCTGTTATATCCTGAATAGAAAATCTTCTCAATAAATCTTCTACATTGTAATTTATTTCTTTTGTATGGTTATGAACATTGCCTGAAATTATTATATCTTTAGTCGCAGCGATCACAGAACCATTATTATAAACATTAGCCTTCTTATCCTCTTCAAATTGTATGTTTAGTCTACCTCCAGATTGAATGATGGCTTGTTTATTCTCAAGATTATTTTTAATGCTATAACTAGTGTAATTAGCATTAAAATCCCTATTGCCAAAATAATTTTTTGCATAATAATAATACAAAGAACCACCCGGATTTGTTTGAAATTCTATTGCACCTATAGCCTTTGAATTGTTATAGAGTGTTTGGGTAAAAATATTCATATCACCAAAAGAATGTATAAACCCTACATTATTATCAATCCTTTTTGCACTCAAAAATAAAATATTCCTAGCATCAATCATAGCATCTTCTTTATTAGTGATGTTATCAGCTTTGATCGCAATATCATTACCAAAAATATAACCTCCTTGCTCATTAAAAAATGTTTTCCCCTCCAAATAAATATCTTTTTGAGAAGCTAGCAAAGTATTTTTTTGATTCTTAATATTTCCAGCAGCCTTCAAACCAATCGAAGCTACGCTTATAAAATCTTCTTTGATGTCAATATCTCCACTGCTTTCAATCAAAAATTTCTCGCCTGCATTCAAATTCCTAAATGTTGAATCCACAACGACTAACCCTGATTTTAATTTTAAAATACCCTTGCTACTAATAGTCCCATTATGGTTATCCAATACATTAGCCAATGGTTTGGAATCATCTTTGAAACTCAAAAGTGTTTGTTCCTCACTTTCAATCTTGCCGCTATTAGATAAACTAGAAACCAAAAATGCTGCATTCAAAGCATTGATTTGAGAAGTGTTAGAAAAATCATTAGAATCCGCCTCAAAATTCCCTACATTTATCACACCATCATTTTTAAAATCTACACTTTGGGATTTAAAATTATTAGAAATAATGCTACCTTTATTATGAAATTTTTTTGCTTTTGTCTCAAATTGTTTAGCTTGAACATAAGGACTTGAAACATTTAAATTAATTTTTTCCTTCACGCTTTTATTGAAGATTTTAGTATTGTGAAAATCTTTGGCCTCTGTTTTTAAAACTTCACTAGCAAGCATAAGTCCTTCATTATTGATGTTAGCTGTTGTCTTTATGTTTATATTTGTGGCGAGCAAAGCAGAACTACTGATGTCTCCCTTAGCATCAATGATAATATCATTAGCACTTCGTATCACACCATCATGACGCACACCTACTCCTTCTTGAGTGCTAATAAAACGAATATAACCTGCATACATAGAACCTAAAATATTCCCATCAATAGAAAGACTTGGTTTCGAGGATTCAGATTGCCTGATTTGATTGATATGGGGATTATCCATAGAAACATCCAAACTAACATCATTCAAACCAGCAATAAAATTTACAGATCCTAGCCCATTACCATCAATTTTTGAAATATTGCCCGAAATCTCCATACTTTTAGCAATAATATTAAAATAATCTCCATCTGCACCCACTCCCTTTTCTAAGATGTCTATATTTCCTTTGTTGACGCTAATTTGACGATTGATATTATCAATCAAACCTGTGGTTAAAGTTACCCCATTAGTATTGATAAAAATAGCCCCATTCACAACCAATCCATTTTGATTAGCAATGATAATATCTGCATTTTTACCAAAAACTTCAAGCACCCCATTCAAAGAAGTATCGGTAGTAGAAATGACTTCATTAATGATCAATTTTGCATTTGAAGTGAGGTTTGGATTTGCGACCACATACCCACCAATAAGAGAAGTTCCATTTTCTAATGAGTTATTTAAAATCACTCCATTGTCTTTACCAATATCAAAACTCTGGTATTTGTTATGAGAAATACCATCTGTGTTTGGATTAACAATATTGACAACATCTCTGCCATTAGCAGAATTTATCATTTGAGGGGCTTTGACATCACCATCAAGAGGAGCAATATGATGCCTCACCCTCAAATCAGCTGAAAAAAGAGGTGATATGATTTGAGTGAGGACAATAAAAATCGAAAGAGCCTGCTTAGGAATATGCATTGAATAAAATCCTTTTAATAAATATATTTTTAAAATAATAATTATTAAATAAAAATATTTAAATTAAAATAAATTGGCATAAATTCTTTTGGCATATCCTTAGATCGTAACAATGGCTGAGAAACAATAAAACTCAAATTCAATATTTTCCAAAAATAGTTTATACCAAAAGCAGTTCCAATAATTTGGTCATTATAGTCTAATCCATAATCCCTCCCTCCACCATAATCAAGACCTATAAAAGGCTCTATATTCCAAACACTTCCTTGAAAATAGATTGGTTTTAAAGTAATCGTATTGCTCCAATAAGCACCCATATCCAAAGCCAAAGAACTTTCTTTGAATCCCCTCACTGTATATTGATCCCCAATGAAAAATTTATCTGCATAAAATAACTCATCATTACTATAACTAGACCCAATATTCAAACGATACACTAATCCAAGATACTGATTATAATAAAGATATTTTTGCCAAGAAGCATTCAAATTGATTTTATTATACTCTGCTTTGAAAACAGAATTTTTTACATCTCCTTGTCCACCCAATATAGGTACCCCCCTTAGGTATTCAATATCCAAATATAAATTCCCCCCAAATAGCTTATCAACATATTCCAATCCTATACCCAAAGCAGTATAACTCTTGCTATTGACTTCAATAAGAATATCATTGACTTTATTTTTTTGACCCCTGAGTTTAAGTTCTGCATAAAGAGTGGTTTTGCTATTTTTATCCCTATCCATTACTCTTTGGATTTTAAAAGTATTCCTAATATTTTGACTTTTATTCGTATAGTTTCCAAATCGCCCTTTAACTAGTGCATAATTATCAGTATAGCTTGTCGAATAATAAAATTTCCAATATTTAAAAGGAAAATAATAGCTCCCTGAATAAATACTCTCTTTATTTTCTAATCGATTATGAATAAAACGTTCCATGTATGTCAAAGATAATACATCATTCAATCCTAATAAATTGTATTGAGTCAAGCCTAAAACTGACCTAAACGCTCCTTTATCTATAGTAGAACTATTGTTAATTCCAATATTGACGCCTCCAGGCGTCTGATAACCTTCAATCAAAATATTAGAATAGCCTATTTGTTCTGCAGGCTCAACTTGCATAACATACCTATAACCACCATTGTTTAAATTTTCCAATCCCTGATCTAGTGCATAAATATCTAGCACATCATTTTTCTTAATAGGAAAGGCATCAAAAACTCTCAATTTAGAAAATTTGGAATCCTTAATCTCAATCTTATTGATATAACCAAACTGGATTTTTAAAATCAATTTTCCTGTTTTTACATTCCCTGATTTTATAGTTATAAGGGTCGTGCTATAGCCTTTTTTGATATAATATTCACTTGTCTTTTTTATCAATTCAAAAATATCTTGTTTACTCAAAGGCTTGTTTTCATAACTGATAAGTATTTTACTTATAGCTCTAGGGATTTTTGAAACTCCATCAAGACTTATATGAGAAAAAATATATTTCTGATTGTCCTCAAATGTTTTGATCTCACCTTCTACGATCCCTTTGTATTTATCAGGGTATTGGAGTTGATCGTGGATGTATTTTTGTTCATCTTCTTTGTGCAAAAGGTCTAAAATACGGTTTTGATTTTGTAATTGAGTATCTAAATTATCACCCCAAAGCTTAATGGCAATCAAAAAAATCCAAACTTTTTTCAAATCTTTATCCCCATTTTTAATACTATTGAATGATAATGACCATCTAATACCCCTCTTTTGATCCTCATATCATCAAACAAAACCTGAAAAATAACCCGATAAATAGACTTCTCAAATCCAATAGCATAATAAAATGTCCTTTCCAAAGTCCTATTTTGTAAAAATCCTACTCTACTGACTATCATCGTATCAAGAAAAGTAGGCAACTTTATGAGTGTAAAAAAAAGCCCTACATTCTTTTTATCACTCAATAATGGATTAATCCTACGTATCTCCGCACCTAGGCCAATTTGAACTTGTCCAAATTTTGGAACAGTAGAATAAATATCTACTCCATAATCAAAAAAATTAATCAATGTTTCAGATTCATTCTTTGCTTTAAAGTTTTGATAAGGGACTATACCAATTTTAGGTTCTATGAAAATACCCCCAGCACCAAAAACTACTCCAATAAAACAAACAAGTATTAAAATCATTTTCATTAATTTCACCAAAATTAAAAATCATTCAAAGCAACTTTTTTATAAGCTTTTAATAAAGCATAGCAAAAAAATACTTGACAAAAAATAATATTATTTGATTAAAAAATCAAATAAGCATAAAATCTGTATAATCCCTCATCTAAAAACACATATAATTTATAGGGGATTTTATGGAATATTTCAAAAAATTTATGATTATTTTTTTATTCATTGGTCTTATGACACAACTTCAAGCAAGAAAAAAAGATGCTTTTGAAATCTATGGAGATATTTTTCAATTTTTACCAGCAATGGCAGCAGTCTATTCTTTGACTCAAAAAGATTACAAAGGTTTGGGACAACTTGCCATAGGCACTGGAAGCACTCTAGCCCTAACTTATGCTATTAAATATAGCTTTGTAGGTATTTCTAGGAACCATCCCAATTGGGCAAAAATCTCCCAAAGACCAAATCATGGAAGCTATGATGGATTCCCATCAGGGCATACTGCTGCTGCATTTTCAGCGGCTGGTTTTATGCAAAGAAGATATGGATGGAAATGGGGAGTCCCAACAACACTCTTAGCTACTTTAGTTGGAATTTCAAGAATCACTGCACAAAGGCATACCGTCACTCAAGTGATTTCTGGAGCTATCATTGGGTATGGTCTGTCTTATTTAGTTACGAGCAGATTAGATAAAAACCTTAATATTGACATCAACCTTGATAATGAAGAAATATCAAAAGGTGTTTATCAAAATACTTATATGTTATCGCTGAATTATAGATTTTAGATTATTTTAGTATTCTAGGGAGGGTGATACCTATCTGACCTTGATATTTTCCTTTTTTATCTTTATAGCTCGTAGCACAAGCCTCATCACCCTGCAAAAACAATACTTGTGCAATACCTTCATTTGCATAAATCTTAGCAGGCAAAGGTGTAGTATTAGATATTTCTATTGTGATATGCCCTTCAAACTCTGGCTCAAAAGGAGTTACATTCACAATAATACCACACCTAGCATAAGTACTTTTACCCAAACAAATCGCTAATATATCTCTTGGTATCCTAAAATATTCTATTGTCCTTGCCAAAGCAAAAGAATTTGGCGGGATGACACAATAGCCATCTTTTGAGGCATTGACTTTTATGACATTACTATGATGAAAATCCTTAGGATCAACAATCATAGCCCCTACATTTGTAAAAATCATGAACTCATCACTCACTCTGATATCATACCCATAACTACTCAAACCAAAGCTCACAACATTTTCACCAATTTGCTTTTCACAAAATGGATCTATCATTCCATATTTAAGACTTGCTTCTTTGATCCATGTATCTGATTTTAATCCCATATTGTTACTTATTCCTAAAAATTTTTTTAAATTAAACTTATGGTATTATACCAAAGATAAAAACCCAACTTGATAAAATCTCCAAAAAAGGATAAGAGAATTATGAACCTTTCAGAAATAAAAAAGCTAATTGAAATATTTGACAACTCTGGAGTATCACGTTTAAGCCTCAAACAAAATGACTTTGAACTCAAACTTGACAAACAATCTATTAGCACACAAATACCTTCAAGACAAGCTCCTTCCCAAACAATCACAGCACCCCAAGCCTCTCAATTACATTCAACTCAAAATGAAACAACTGTGCAAACAAACACAAATTCTGGTGAATTTATCACATCTCCTATGGTAGGTACATTTTATAAATGTCCATCTCCTGGTGCTGCCCCATATGTCAATATAGGCGATACAATCAAAAAAGGTCAAACAATAGGCATCATTGAAGCAATGAAAATAATGAATGAAATTGAAGCTGAATATGATTGCAAAATCATCTCGCTTGAAGTCAATGACGCTCAACCAGTAGAGTTTGGCACTAAACTTATCAAAGTAGAGAAAATATAATCCAATGAAAGAAAGAAAAACACTTCAAAGAATATTGATTGCCAATCGAGGAGAAATTGCCCTAAGAGCTATTAGGACTATACAAGAAATGGGTAAAGAAGCTATTGCTATCTATTCAACAGCTGATAAAGACACTCATTATCTTGATATTGCCGATGCAAAGGTATGTATTGGAGGTCCAAAATCTTCTGAAAGCTATTTGAATGTACCTGCAATCATGAGTACAGCAGAATTATTTGATGCGGATGCTATATTTCCAGGTTATGGATTTTTGAGTGAAAATCAAAATTTTGTCGAAATCTGCTCCCACCATAACATAGAATTCATTGGTCCGAATGCAAATGTAATGGTAATGATGAGCGATAAATCCAAAGCAAAAGATGTAATGAAAGAAGCAGGTGTGCCTGTGATTTTGGGGAGCGATGGTGCACTAAAAAGCTATAAAGAAGCTGAAGAAGTAGCTGAAAAAATTGGCTACCCTGTCATCATAAAAGCTGCTGCAGGGGGTGGAGGTAGAGGAATGCGTGTAGTTGAAGATCCCAAATTACTCAAAAATCTCTATCTGGCAGCTGAAAGTGAAGCACTAAATGCTTTTGGTGATGGCACCATTTATATGGAAAAATTTATCCGAAATCCAAAACATATAGAAGTTCAAATCATTGCAGACAAGCACGGTAATGTTATCCATATTGGTGAAAGAGATTGCTCAGTGCAACGTAGACAACAAAAACTTATTGAAGAAACCCCTGCAGTGGTTTTGAGTCCCGAAGTGAGAGAATCTCTCTTGCAAACAGCTGTAAAAGCAGCTAAATACATCAAGTATGTAGGAGCAGGTACTTTTGAATTTCTCTTGGATGCAAATAACAAAGACTTTTATTTTATGGAGATGAATACAAGGCTTCAAGTTGAACACACTATTAGTGAAATGGTCAGTGGTCTAGACTTGGTAGAGTGGATGATAAGGATTGCAGAAGGAGAAGAACTCCCAAAACAAGAAAGCATCACTTTCAAAGGACATTCTATAGAATGTCGCATCACAGCAGAAGATCCTGAAAAATTCTATCCTTGCCCAGGCAAGATTACCAAATGGATTGCACCTGGGGGTGCCAATGTGAGGTTAGATACACATGCTTATGCTGGCTATACAGTGCCGATGTTTTATGACTCAATGATTGGTAAACTCATTATTTGGGGAGAAAATAGAGAAAAAGCTATCAATAAGACAAAAAGAGCCCTCAGAGAATTTTGCATTGAAGGCATTAAGACGACCATACCTTTTCACCTCAAAATGATGGACAATATTGATTTCAAAAATTCCAAAATACATACAAAATATTTGGAACAAAATATGGAATAACAAATGCTTGTAATAATCAAAATAACCCGAAGGAATGGATTATGAAGATTACACCACATAACTCTACCTCTATCAAAGAAAATATCACTTCAAAACAATCTTCAAAAATCAACCCTCAAGACAAAACACAAGATACTCAAGAAACTCAAGATTCTATAAAAATCAATCAAAGTGAAATTTCTAAAACTGTAAAAGATATTAACAATGCTATCGGTGCATTACAAATAGCAGTAAAAAAAATTGATGAAATAAATCACGATGCAAAAGACTTAGTAAAAATATCAAAAAAACCTCAAGAAGAAAAAAATATCAAAAAAGCCGACGAACTCAAAGAAAAAATCTACAAAATACTTCAAGATTCAAACTTCAATGGAGAAAATGTTTTTTCCAAAAATTACCAAAGACTATCCACAGACATCCATTTTGATCCAAAATCAATTAAAGTTTCTATTGTCAATATCCAAGACCCCAATACCCCTCAAAATTTCATCAAAAATCTTGATGAACAAAAAAAATATGCCAAAGAAGCGATTGACATACTTCATAATAAACTCAGCACAACGATGGATGAACTTAAAAAAACTGATTCTAGCTATAACACGCTTGATAAATCAGCCCTCAATCAAAGTCAATTCAAAAATGCACACAAACCTGAAGGCATCACTTTAGAACGTATCACAAAGTTATTAGGATGAACCCTTATAGCACTCAATCAATAGATGAAGATGACATCAAAGCTGTCACAAATGCTCTGCGTAGTCCTCAACTTACCCAAGGCAAAATAAACGAAGAGTTTGAATCAAAACTTTCAGAATACCTCAATATGAAGTATTGCTTGACATTCAATTCTGCTACTTCTGCTCTCTATGCTGCTTACAAAGCAATCGGATTATCCAAAAATGATGAAGCCATCACTTCACCCATAAGCTTTGTAGCTACTTCAAATATGCTCCTTGAATGTGGTGTTAAGCCTATATTCTGTGATGTTAAAAGAGATGGTAATATTAATGAAAAGCTTATATTACCTCTCATCACCCCTAAAACAAAAGCTATTGTTAGTGTCGATTATGCAGGCAATAGTATTGAAGCAGCAGTTATTAAAAATATATGTAAAAAGCATGATCTATTCTTCATCTCTGATAGTTCTCACTCTATTGGGGGCATCTATCAAGATCACAAGATTGGCACCCTTGCAGATATGAGTATTTTTAGCTTCCACGCTATCAAACCGATCACAACAGGTGAAGGCGGAGCAATTGTAACTAACGATACAGACTTGTATGAAAAAGCTAAACTTATCCGATCTCATGGAGTAATAAAAAAAGATCTTTGGAATACTGATGTGAATAATAGCGGATTCAATTTCCGTATGACAGAGCTTCAAGCAGCACTTGGAATCTCTCAGCTCAAAAAGCTTGATATTTTTATAGGCATACGTGAAGAAATCGCACAAACTTATGATTTTATCTTCAAAAATAATCCTTATTTTTTCACTCTACATCAAAATATACCACACAAAACAACCAATCACCTCTATCCAATCATACTATCACCTGAATTTTGGTGTATTAAAGAAAATATTTTTACTCAACTTCAAAAAGAGGGGTTGGGCGTACAAGTCCATTACAAACCTATTTATGAATTTAGTCTTTACAAAAAGCTTTTTGGTGATATAAAACTCAATAATGCCAATGATTTCTATCGTGCAGAAATATCAATCCCCTGCCATCAAAAAATGACACTTGATGATGCCAAAAAGTGTGCAGGAAAAATCTTAAAAGTCTTTGAACAATCCTAATAAATTAACATAAGTCATTTTCTATAACAAATTTAGAAAAATCAATATATCATCTTGGCTAGCAAAGGCAAAAACTAAACTTTAAAAAACATAGGAAATAAAAGCATAAAATCTTTCATAATTAACATTATAAAGGTCTCTACCACGAGCTTTTGTAATGCTGTTATCCTCTAATCCTTCTGCTATTGCTTGAGCATCAAAATTTGTCTGATTGAGTCGATTGGTCATATTACCCCTGACATAACGTAGACCTATATTGACAACATTGCTGATTTTATACCCTAACCCACCACCATAAATAATACCATCATATTGTGTTGAAACGGTAGGATTCTCGCCTTGTCCTGCATTATAATAAGTATCTTTCATGAAAAGCCAAGTATATCCACCAAGTCCTAAGATATAAAATCCCTTGTATTCCAATCCCATTATTAAAGGTAGCTGAACACCAAAACCTGCAACACCCTTAGTTTCTTCACGTTCTAAAAATCGATGATCATCTAAAATATTTGATCTTCCTTTAGTCATCAGATAAATAGGTACAGTTATCTCTGTACCAACTATAAAATTCATCCCCCCTAAAAGAGACTCTATTGTACGTATATAAGTACTATAGCCCAAATCAACTGAGACATATTGTGATTTACCCAATATGGTATAAGAGCTACCCACACTTCCTTCATTAAAAAGATACCATCTCCTAACAGAGCCTGTACCTTTAGTACCATCAACAATAGAACCTTTAGTAAAATTACCCAAAATAAGATTACGTTTCTGTTGGACTGTTTTTATAGTCGGTCTTGTGCTTTGATTCTTTTTTGTTGTATTTGTAGCAGCATCAATAGTCGATAAAAATAACAAAACCCCTAATAAAATAAAAAATAGCTTTTTCATTTGAATCTCCACATCAAAATTTTTATAACAAAAATCTACTCAATATATCGGCAAAAATTTTGCTATATTTAACAAAATCAATTCATATTAAGGTTTAATAAAAATGGACTCCAAACAATGGCTTGCCTTAAAGGCTTCTGCAGGCAGTGGAAAAACTTTTTCCCTAGCAATGCGTTATATCAGTTTGCTTTTGAATGGGGCTAATCCTAACGAAATCCTTACCCTCACTTTCACCAAAAAAGCAGCAACAGAGATGAAAAAAAGGATACACGACAATCTCTTTTCATTAAAAGAAAATAAAAATGCCCAAAACCTTATTGATGAACTAAAAAAAGAATACAACATTGATGTCCAAGAGATTGAAAAAAATATTCCTCTGATTTATCAGAGATTTTTGAGTGCGAATGTAAAAATAATGACTATTGATTCTTTTTTACAATCTATTTTAAAGAAATTTTGCTGGCACGCTGGGGTCAAGCATAATTTTGAAGTGGAATTTGATGATAAAGACAAGAATTATGAAACATTTCTATCCTCTTTAATTCAAGTAGAATTTTCAGAATTTTCAGAATTTTGCATCAAACAAAATATCCAACCAAAAACCCTATTTGAGCTACTGGATAAAATGAATACTGAAAATTTTGATCCAAAAGACTACATGATAGAGACACCTAAAAATATATTTTTTGAAGAAATTTTGCAAATAGCACAAAAAATACAAAATGTTATTTTGAAAGAAAAAAATGCTTCAAATAGTGCAAAAAAAACTATTAAGATAGAAGAATACAAAAACTTCAATACCTTTATAAAAACTTCACTCACTTGGCTTGAAAAGGGAAATGATTTTTTCTACTTTAAAGCACTTAATCTTTCTTGCTTAGAACAAGATTTTGAAACTTTAAGAGAGCTTGTAAGACAATGTTACCAATACCGTGAATCCCTTATACTCTCAAAAATCTCTGATTTTCTAAAACTATATAAAAAAAGTAAGGCAAAACTCACTAATAATACCCTGAATTTTCAAGATATCACGCTCAAAACCTATGAATTGTTACAAAATCATTTTGAAAGAGATTTTTTCTACTTCCGTCTTGATGATAAAATCACTCATATTCTAATTGATGAATTTCAAGATACTAGCATTATCCAATACAAAATCCTAAAACCCATCATAGATGAAATCTACTCTGGAGAGGGTCGATTTGAACAACGAAGCATATTTTTTGTCGGCGATACCAAGCAAAGTATTTATAGATTTCGTGGTAGCAACCCTGCCCTTTTTGATATTGCTTCCAAAAATATAACAAAAAAAAATCTACAATACAATTATCGTAGTAATAAAAATATTATTGATTATGTGAATAAAATTTTTGATTCCAAAATTGAGGGTTATACACCTCAAAATTTCCCCAACAAAAACACATCTTATGATGGATTTGTCAAAATATGCACACCAAATGAAGATATTTATGCTTATATTTGGGATAATTTGGATTTGCTGATACAAAATAATATTGCTTTGGAAGACATTGTTATTTTATGTTTTAAAAATGAAGATGGATTGAATATCAAAAATTATCTTTTGAGTAAAAATCCAAACCTCCCAATCATTACTAAAACCAATAAAAAACTAATAGAACAAAATGAATCAAAAATCATCATTCATTCAATTGATTATTCAAAAACAAAATCAGAATTCTACAAAAAATCTGCCTTAAAACTTGCAGGATTATCATACAATACTGATATTCAAATGCCCATTGCAAAGGATTTTTCTACACCACAAGAATTTATCCTAAAAATAATGGAAACTTTTAATCTTTATAGTGAAGCTGCACAAAAAATGCTTGAAATCTCTTGTGATTATAATGATTTAGATGAGTTTTACAATACTATTGGCAGGCTTGAAAATGACTTTGCTCTAGAGTTCAGAAAAGGTCTTCAAATAATGACTATTCATAATTCTAAAGGACTTGAATTCCCTTATGTTATCCTTTGTGATAGAATGAGTGGGGAACCAAACAATAAAGATAAGCTTATCTTTGATTATGATGGTATTGAACTTAAAAAAATCTTTTATAAACAAAACAATAGAGAACTTTTTGATACACAATACAAACTAGCCAAAGAAAAAGAAAATCAAGCGAGAGAAAAAGAAGAAAAAAATGTCTTGTATGTAGCCTTTACTCGTGGAATAGAAGGACTCATTATTATTCAAAAAGAATCTAAAAGTGCATTCAAAATTCTTGATCTAAAAACTGAAGAGATTGGCTCTATAAAAAATCAAAAAAAATCAAAAAATCAAAAAATCAAACCCAAGCCTATCATCATTGAACAAAAAAATTTTGGTAGACAAGTTGGATTCATCAAACAAGAAGAAAACCCTCAGCAATATAGCTCAGCAGATATTGTTTTTGGTCAGGCTTTACACAAAGCACTTGAATGCGATTTGGGTTACAATATCACTGAAGAAAAAATTTTTAATATCCTTACAAACGAATATGGCTATTTTCTGCCTCAAAAAAATATCCAATATATCCTGCACTTGATAGAAAAACTCAAAAAAAATGAAATGTTTAAATCAATCATCAGTGAAGCTTTGATAAAATCAGAAATATCGTATTTGGATAATGGTAGCTTAAATCGTATAGATGCGATGTTGCTAAATACGAATAATAGAATGTTCATTTTAGATTATAAAAGTGGGATTAAAAATCAAGATAAACATAAAGAGCAAGTCAAAAAATATCTTGAATTTACCAAAACTCAATGGGAAAATATTGAAGCCTATATTTTATATGTCCGTGAAAAAATAGAATTCATACCTATACTATAAAAGTATATTTTTTGAGGGAAGCAATGGAAAAAGTATTGAGAGTAATAAAAGAAGAACAAAAGCCTCAAAATTCTGGCTCCTATGTTAAAGATAGGCTACAAAAAGGTCTGCATACTTTCATCAGCCACGAATCTTTTGGTGGTTTATTGTTATTTTTCTGTGTAGTGATTGCCTTATTGATAGCTAATTCAAAATTTTCAAATATTTATTTTGGAATTTGGCAAATGGAGTTTGGAGGATTCATTGCAAATAAATCTGGTGGTATCACCTTATTGAATTTTATCAATGATGTTTTGATGTCTTTTTTCTTTTTGATGGTAGGCTTAGAAATGAAACGGGAAGTTCTTTATGGAGAACTTGCAGGTTTTAAAAAAGTAGGGTTTTCAATATTTGGAGCACTTGGAGGTATTATCATCCCTATTGTTATCTATATTTATTTCAACCACAATACTCCATCAGAACATGGATTTGGTGTGGCAATGAGTACAGATACTGCTTTTGCACTTGGGGTAATTCTCCTTTTAGGTAAAAGAGTACCCTCTATCATTAAAATCTTCTTAGTAACCCTTGCAGTAGCTGATGATTTGGGAGCTATCAGTGTGATAGCATTCTTTTATACTAATACATTACATATTGAATGGTTATATATCTCTTTGGGGCTTATTTGTGTCCTCATCTATCTGAATTATACAGATACAAAATACCTTTGGAGTTATTTAGGAGTAGGTATATTGCTATGGATAGCTATTCACAATAGTGGTATCCACGCTACTGTAGCTGCAGTCATTTTAGCATTAGCCATCCCAGGAAGGTCAAAAATCACTAAAACTTACTTCATCAATATGATGGAAGAATGGAATAAAATCAATTTTATGACCAATAATGGTAAAGATATCCATACACATCAAGACGAGGAAAAAATAGGATTTTTTGCATCATCTTGGAAAAATATCAAAAATTTCATCACTTCAAGTGAAAATACTGAAAAAAAAGTAGATATGGAAAAAATCAGTAAACAAGTTCATATGCTTGATACTATTGCTAAATATTCCAAATATGCTCAAAATCCATTGATACGTATTGAAGTAGCCCTACAACCATTATGTGCCTATTTTATAGTGCCATTATTTGCCTTTGCAAATGCAGGGGTTAGCATAAACTCGCAGGTAGAATTTGACATTGATGGCATCTTTTGGGGAACAGTGTTAGGGCTAGTAGTCGGAAAACCTATTGGGATTGTACTTTTTACTTATTTGAGTGAAAAAATCAATCTATCTATCCGTCCAAAAGGTCTAACTTATGCACATATTCTAGCAGTAGGTTCTTTAGCTGGGATTGGTTTTACAATGTCAATGTTTGTTGCCAACCTTGCTTATTCTAGTCCCGCAAGTGTTGATGTGTCGAAAATTTCTATATTATTTGCCTCTTTGATTTCAATTATTTTAGGGATCATATTAATGATACTGAGCACACGATCAAATAAAAGGATAATGGATGAATAAATTTGAAAAACCTCTTCAAACAAGCCTTATAAATGTCTTTTTAAGTTTCATCAAAAGCGAATCTTTTGGAGGGATTTTTTTGTTTATCAGTGCTGTTTTAGCTATGGTTATAGCTAACTCTACATTAAACTCGTATTATTTTGATTTTTGGCATACAGAATTTGGATTCCAATTTGGAGAACATTTTGTCGGTTTTTCTATTCATCATTGGATTAATGATGTCTTGATGGCATTGTTTTTTTTGATGGTAGGCTTAGAAATCAAACGTGAAATCTTATTTGGAGAACTTGCAGGATTTAAAAAAGCTGCTTTTCCTGCTATAGCAGCACTTGGTGGCATGATAGCACCAGGTTTGATTTATTATTTATTGAATGCGGGGAGTGAATCTTCTCATGGTTTTGGTATTCCAATGGCCACAGATATTGCCTTTGCATTAGGAGTCATAATGCTTTTAGGCAAAAGGGTACCCATAGCCTTAAAAGTCTTCTTAGTAACCCTTGCAGTAGCTGATGATTTGGGAGCTATTATAATAATAGCTGTTTTTTATACTACAGGCTTAAAACTCCTATGGTTATTATGTGCTATAGGTGTTGTGATGATTTTGATACTTTTAAATAAAATGAATATAAAAAATCTTATCCCTTATATGGTTCTTGGGGTATTGCTTTGGTTTACTATCCACAATAGTGGTATCCACGCCACTATAGCTGCGGTCATTTTAGCTTTCTGTATCCCAATTTCTCCAAAAAAACAAAGTAAAGATTTTTCAAATCTCATCAAGACACTAGGAGAATCCTTTCAATCCAAAACCACCAAAGAACAATATCCTACTGAAGAAGAAATCCATACTATAAAAAAGAAACTCAAAACCATACAAAGCCCTTTAGGTAAACTAGAGCATACTCTACAACCATGGTGTGCGTATTTTATAATGCCTTTATTCGCATTTGCTAACGCAGGAGTAAATATTGGTGGCGATATCAATTTTAACATTGATCATATCCTTTTGGGTGTAGTTTTAGGTCTGGTTATAGGTAAGCCATTAGGTATTTTTATCATCACATTCCTTTGTGAAAAAATAGGAATCGCCACTAGACCCAAAGGGATAAATTGGGGTCATATTTTAGGAGCTGGGATGTTAGCAGGAATTGGTTTCACAATGTCAATGTTTGTCTCTAACCTTGCATTTTCACATCCTGAATCTATGGAAGTATCTAAAATAGCAATCTTAGGTGGTTCACTTATTTCAGGAATGATTGGAGTTGTTTATTTAATATTCCTATCAAAAATAAATCCTAAAGAAAAATAAATAAAACAAATGTTAGAATACCGCTTAATTTTTCTAACAATGAAAGGATGTTTATGCAAAACTACAAAGAACTCTTGACTTCAATATTGCCTTTGATTGTGCTATTTGCAATTTTTTATTTTTTTATTATCCGACCTCAAAGAGTCCAACAAAAAAAACACAAAGAAATGCTTAGCAATCTACAAAAAGGTGATAAAATAGTCGCTCAAGGTGGGTTTATATGCGAGGTAATCAAACCTGAAGAAACTTTTTTCAGTGTCAAACTTAATGATGAAACAATAGTAAAATTAGCTAAAGAATATGTAGCTTATAAACTTGATGACATGAATTCAAAATGATTTTTATGAGGCAAATTTTTAATCCTAGGTTGATAGTTTTTCTGATTGCTATTATCTTTGGGATTGCTTTATCTGTCCCCTCTATTTTCCATACAAAAGGACCACAAATTACCTTAGGACTTGATCTTCAGGGTGGTCTTAATCTACTTTTGGGAGTCAAAACCCAAGAAGCTATCAAAACCAAATACTCTTCTGTCGCTTCTTCAGTAAACTATGAAGCAAAACAAGCAAATATCTTGCTAAATAATATACATTCTAATGAAACTGGTGTGAGTTTTGATCTGATTGATGCAGATGAATCTGGGAGTCTTTCAAATATTTTAAATAAATTCAATGGAATTAAAATAGACTCCAACAATCAACACTACACTATTACTCTAACCCCTACAGAAGAAGATACTATCAAAAAAAATGCTATATCACAGGCAATCTCAACAATCCGAAACCGACTTGATCAGTTTGGCTTGAGCGAACCTAGCGTAACCCAACAGGGGAAAGATGATATTTTAGTTCAACTACCCGGAATCAAAACTCCCCAAGAAGAAGGAAGAGCTAGGGAACTCATCTCAAAATCTGCACACCTCCAAATGATGGCTGTCGATGAAGAAAGGAATAGTCGAGTAGACACTATGAGTGAACTTGAAGCACAAAAATATGGGGATGTGATCCTTCCTTTTTCTGACTCTTCAGGAGAAAGAGGGAATAAAATCCTCCTCAAAGCTATCCCTATACTAGATGGAAATATGCTAACAGATGCGAGAGTCGTTTATGATCAAAACCATCAACCAGTAGTAAGCTTTACACTCGATTCTCAAGGTGCTAGAATCTTTGGGGATTTTTCAGGAGCAAATATCAATAAGAGGATGGCAATTGTTTTAGATGGAAAAGTCTATTCAGCCCCTGTCATTCGAGAACGAATTGGCGGTGGAAGTGGTCAGATTAGCGGTGGATTTAATGTTGAACAGGCAAGTGATCTGGCTATCACATTAAGGAGTGGTGCACTCCCTGCACCTATACAAGTCTTGGAAAAAAGAAGTGTCGGACCAAGTCTTGGTCAAGACAGTATCAAAGCTTCAATGATAGCTCTCATAAGTGGGTTTATTTTGGTCGTAGGTTTTATGATTGTGTATTATTCAATGGCAGGTGTAATTGCCTCTATCGCACTTATTGTAAATCTATTATTGATCATTGCAGTGATGGCAATTTTTGGTGCGACCCTTACCCTACCAGGCATGGCTGGAATTGTGCTGACAGTAGGCATTGCAGTTGATGCTAATATCATTATCAATGAACGGATTAGAGAAGTGCTAAGAGCAGGAGAAAATATTACTAGAGCTATCCATTTAGGATATATCAATGCCTCTAGAGCTATTTTTGATTCTAATATCACTTCTCTGATTGCCTCCATTTTACTTTATGTCTATGGAACAGGAGCTATCAAAGGCTTTGCTATCACTACTGGTATTGGCATCATTGCTTCAATCATCACTGCTATCATTGGAACACAAGGTTTTTATCTTGCCATTCTTCCTAAAATTGCTAAAACAAAGCATTTTTATTTTTGGTTTGGCATAAATAAAAAGGATTAAAAATGGAAATCTTTAAAAAAGTCAAGATTTTTGATTTTGTGCACTATTCCAAATATGGACTTATCCTATCTATTTTTTTGACTATTGGCGCCTTTATATTACTTATAACAAAAGGATTTACGCCTGGTATAGATTTTGCTGGAGGTAGCTCTGCTCAAATCAAATATGAACAACCTGCCCCAATTGAAAAAATCCGTGAATTGCTTGAAAAAGATACTCAATTCAAAGGAGTACAAGTCAGTGAATTTGGTTCAAAAGAAGAAGTCCTAATTAGAATACCCTATACACCAACAAGTGCAGAAAAAAATCTAAGCCCAATCATCAGCAACCTTCTTCAATCAACTGGAAAATTCGAAATCCGAAAACTTGATACAGTAGGACCAAAAGTAGGGAATGAACTCAAACAAAAAGGTATCCTATCTCTTATATTAGCAACAATAGCAATGATGCTTTATGTAAGTTTCCGCTATGAATGGAGATTTGCACTTGCAGGCATTGTTGCTTTAGTCCATGATGTCATCATCACAGCAGCTTCTGTTATTATATTTGATATTGATCTTAATTTGGAAGTGATTGCTGCATTGCTAACCTTACTGGGATATTCTATCAATGATACTATCATTGTTTTTGATCGCATCAGAGAAAAAATGCTCATCACACGCAATAACAACATTCAAGAAGTTATCAATGAAGCTATTTCAAGCACACTTTCACGAACATTATTGACTTCTCTGACAGTATTTTTTGTAGTTTTAACACTTTATATTTTTGGTGGAGAAATTATCATTGGATTTTCATTACCAATGCTTGTAGGTGTTATATTTGGGACTTATAGTTCAATGTTTGTGGCTCCAAAATTAGCAATTATTTTTGGATTCAGTATTGAAAAATACCACGCCAAAGAAATCAAAAAAGCTAAAAAAGCTCAAGAAAAAAAACAACTACGACAGATGTATGAAAATGGTCGAGTTTAAGGAGAAAGAATATGGATTGGGGTAAGGTAATTTTTATTTTCTTTAGTCTTGGTAGTTTAACTTCTACTGCAGGATTTTTATGGGATCCTAATCTTGTGATTTTATTCATTGCACTTGCTTTAAATCTAATCTCAACGACACTCAAAATCGGTGTAAAAAAACAACTTGCTTCTGAACTTTTAGCCAGTTCGCTAGTGGCTGATTTTCACCTAATACCTGCTTTTTTCTTTTTGCAAGTTTTGGGGAATTTAAATGTTACTTATGTACTCATCATTGGTGCTTTGATTGCTAATATTTTCTCTATCGCACTTTTGTTAATAGAGAGTGCTAAAACAAACGATGCGGATTATTAGGAAACAAATATGGACATTCCCTACCAACCCACAAAAATAGAAAAAAAATGGCAGGAATTTTGGAAAAAAAACCATACACACGAACCTGAAGAAAATTTTTCTAAACCAAAAAAATATATATTGAGTATGTTGCCTTATCCTAGTGGAGCCATCCATATGGGTCATGTTAGGAATTACTGTATTGGCGATGCCTTAGCTAGATTTTATCGCAAAAATGGATTCAATGTATTACACCCAATGGGTTTTGATGCATTTGGTATGCCAGCTGAAAATGCCGCCATTAAGCACAAAACCCATCCAAAAAAATGGACTTATGATAATATAAAAAATATGAAAAGAGAACTCGCAAGTTTAGGGCTATCTTTCAGTGCTGATAGGGAATTTGCCACTTGTGATAATGACTATACACGTTGGGAACAAAAATTTTTCATTGATATGTGGAAAAAAGGTTTGATTTATCGCAAAAAAGCCTACTTAAATTGGTGTCCAAATGATCAAACTGTCTTGGCAAACGAGCAAGTCATTGATGGAAAATGTTGGCGGTGCGATACTGAAGTCATCCAGAAAGAAATGTTCCAATATTATTTTAAAATCACTGATTATGCAGAAGAACTTCTTGAAAGCCTCAATACACTTGAAGGGAAATGGCCATCACAAGTTTTATTGATGCAAAAAAATTGGATTGGGAAATCAAAAGGGTTGAGCTTTAAATTCAAGTTAGATGAAAAAAGTTGCTTGCTTATAAAAAATATTCAAGACATAGAGGTTTTTACGACACGTCCAGATACAATCTTTGCTGCTACTTTTTGTGCAATCGCTCCAGAACACCCTATTGTAAAAGAATTATGCCAAAACAATCATCTGCCCAAAAAAGCCATCTCTGAAATCAACAAAATACAAAATATGAACGCTAAAGAAAGATCAATGAGTGATAAAGAGGGTATTGATTTAGGAATTAGTGTCCTACACCCCATCACTCAAGAAAGATTGCCTGTATGGGCAGTAAATTTTGTTTTGGCTGACTATGGTAGTGGTGCAGTAATGGGATCACCCGCACACGATGAGAGAGACTTTGCATTTGCAAAAAAATATCACCTTGCCATAAAAAAAGTTCTCCGATCAAACACACCACAAACAGATACCCTACCCTACATCGGGGAAGGTATCCTTGAAAACAGTCAAAATTGGGATGGACTTGATTCTCAAGAAGCTCGTGATAAAATCATTGAATATTTTGAAAAAAATCACTTAGGAAAAGCTAGAACAAATTACAAACTCAAGGATTGGGGTATCTCACGTCAAAGGTATTGGGGAACTCCAATTCCACTAATACATTGCGAAAAATGTGGGTTGATACCTCAAGAAGATGAAAATCTACCCGTTATCCTACCTGAAGATGTTGTCATTGATGGCGAAGGCAATCCATTAGATAAACACCCAACTTGGAAATATTGTGAATGCCCAAAATGTGGCAACAAAGCAATTAGAGAAACGGATACAATGGATACTTTTGTAGAATCTAGCTGGTATTTTTTACGATACACCACTCCAAGTAATCTTTGGGGACAAAAACCTTTTGAGTCAAAATCCTTGTCTTATTGGATGGATGTTGATGAATATATTGGTGGTATTGAACATGCTATTTTACATCTCTTATATGCAAGGTTTTTTACAAAAGTCCTTAGAGATATGGGTTATATAAATTCCAATGAACCTTTTTTAAACCTATTGACACAAGGAATGGTTTTAAAAGATGGGGCTAAAATGAGTAAATCTAAAGGCAATGTAGTCGATCCTAACAGTATCATTGGAAAGTATGGAGCTGATACAGCTAGATTATTTATTTTATTTGCCGCACCCCCTATCAGAGAACTTGAATGGAGTGATAATGCAGTAGAAGGCTCTTACCGTTTTATCAAACGTCTTTGGGAAAGATCAAAAAATATAACCCCGACTCAAACCATCCCTAAAATCAACCAATCAAAACTAAATGAAAAAGAAAAAACTGCCAGAAAAAAAGTCTATGAAACACTCAACAAATCTAATGATATTTTTAACAAAAAACAAAGTGGCTATGCATTCAACACTCTTATTGCTTCTTGTATGGAAGCCTTGAATGCCCTTAATGAACAATCAAATAGTTCTATATGGACAGAAGGATACTTTATATTACTACACATCCTTGAACCAATTATCCCTCATATTTGCTGGGAACTCAGTGAAAAATATTTTGAACTAAAAAATATGTCCCCCATAGAACCTAAAGAAGAAGCCTTAGAAATTCAAAAACTAACTATCGCTATCACTATCAATGGGAAAAAACGAACCCAAATCCAATTACCACCAAACACTAATGAAAAAGAAGTGCTCAAAGTCTCAAAAATAGCTGCTCAAAAATGGTTAGAAAATACTCAAATACTCAAAGAAATAATCATTCCCAATAAAATTGTGAATTTTGTTATCAAATAATGAAAAATACTCTTTTACTGATTATTTTTATTATTTTGACAAGCTGTGGATATATGCCATCTGCTTACTATGCACAAAAAATTTTAGGTAATAGTATTTATGTCAAACTTATTGTCAACCTTGCTAATCCTGAAAACTCTGTCCAATTCAAAGACTCACTCAATAAAGCTATTGTATCTAGATTCCAAAATAAACTAGCTTCAGAACAAGAAGCTGATTCAATCATCACTATTGAAATAACCAATATAACAGATACTTCAATTGCAACTAACGAACAAGGATTCACAACTTTTTATCGAGCAACAGTATATGTGACTTTCAGTTACGATGACAAAAAAGGCATTAAAAAAAGTTTTAAAAATAGCGGTTATTATGATTACGCAGTATCTTTAGAAAACCCTCTAACAACATATAATAATCGCTATTATGCAATTGAAGAAGCACTTGATCAAACTATTGATAAATTTATCTCTCAAGTTTCCTATCAAGGCAAATAAATATGATATTATAATTAAACAAAAAGGAATAGGAAATATAAATGTCTAATTTTAAGCCTCTAGTGAGAAAAATATTTAAAAAAATCAATCAAATGTCTAAATTATCTGAAGAAGAACAAATAGAACTATTTTGCCAAGAATGGGAAAAAGAACACCTCATTACACAAGAAGACGACTGGCTAGAAAAAGTATTAAGCTCCATAAGTCCAAACATAAAAAACCTTTTTGAATATGATATCCATACAAAAGATGAACTCATCAATCGACTCATTTTGTTTTTAAATATCAATAGTTCTGAAAATGGAACAGAATTTTTAAACCAAACAAGAATGCTCTTAAATACTTTATTAAGGCTTATCACAGAAAGTTTAAGTCAAAAAATACAAGAACAAAACCCTCAACTTTTCATCACTAATAATCTTCAAAATCCAGAAGATATTAAAAACCTCATTGAAAGTTGGAATGCTTTTATCCAAAATCAAGAACACATTAAAATACAAAAGAAAATCTGTAATATAATCCTTAAACTTATCAATTCTTCTCCATTTGAGAGGAAACCAGAATTTCAAAAAGCTATCCTAGAGATTGAAAAAATCCCTCAATCAATCAACGATAATGATATACTCAAGATACTAGAAGAAATTTGTGAAGTGAAAATACAAAATTGTAACACAATTAAAAAAAGTGGTAAAGAAATTGGTCAAAATACAAATGAATTACTAATAGAAATTGATAAAGCTGTCAATAATAACAATGAACACATCAAAGAAATCCTAAAAATCAAAGAAGCCATATCTAATAATGATGATAATCTCCAAAAAGAAAAAGAAAGTCTTGTGAATGCGACAGATGTTTTATATACCCAAATTACAGAAGTTAATACGATCTTAAAAACAAAAGAAGAGAAAATCAAACACCTTTATGAACAACTCAATACGCTCTCTTTATATGTAAAAAATATTGAAGAACAATCCAAGCTAGATAATCTAACAGATGTTTATAATCGCAAATATATTGACAACATAGCAGAAATCTATGAACAACAATTTCAAGGTGCAAATATCAATTATTCAATCTTGTTTTTTGATATTGATAATTTTAAAAATATTAATGATTTTTATGGTCACGCAGCAGGAGATAAATTACTCACTATATTCAGCAAAATCCTAAAACAAAATTGTCGTGGTACAGATATTGTTGGTAGATATGGTGGTGATGAATTTATGATTTTGATGCCTTCAACCAATCTAGAAAAAGCTAAAGAATTTGCCAAACGAATCTGTCAAACCATTCAAGCAAGCAATTTTATTTACAAAAATCAAAAAATCAACATCACTACTAGTATTGGAATAGCCGATAGGAACTCTTATGAAAACAAAAATGAAATGATAGACTCTGCTGATAAATTCCTCTATAAGGCAAAAAAAGCAGGAAGAAACCGTGTCGAATGGGAATAAATAATTTCAAAGATTTTTTAGAAAAAAAAGGTGCAGAATATGCACCTTTTGATCCTCAAAGGGCTCAAAAAATTTATCAAAATTTATCAAAATTTATCAAAGATAAAACTAAAAAAATCCATATAGTAGGGACAAATGGTAAGGGAAGCACTGGAAGATTTATCACATTAGGACTCTTGAATGCAGGGTATAAAGTCTTGCATTTTACTTCTCCGCATTTATTTGAGTTCAATGAACGTTTTTATAAAAATGGCAAAATCCTCAAAGATGAAGAACTCCAAAAAGCTCATCAATTTTTGCAACAATTTGATTTTATTGCAGCTTGTAGCTATTTTGAATACGCAACTTTCTTAGCTATGGTATTATCTGAAGATGTAGATTTTGTAGTCCTTGAAGCTGGACTTGGAGGAGAATACGATTCTACGACTTGTCTGAAACGTGATATTTCTGTCTTTACCCCTATTAGTTTAGATCATCAAGAGATTTTAGGATATAGTATTGAAGAAATTGCAACCACCAAACTCAAATCAATGGCACCAATAGCATTTTTATCCCATCAACCATCAAGTATTGTAAACTATCTAGCTCAAGAGATTGCTAAAAAATACAAATCCAAATTATACAAAATCCCTTCAACTATTTCAAAAGAAGCTAAATTATATATTTCAAAATACAATTTAGCAGGATTTTTAGCTCAAAATTTTCAAACAGCTTTGAATGTCCTGCATTATCTTGAATGCAAAATCAATATAACTACATTTCCAAAACTTGATATCATTGGAAGAGCACAAAAAATAGCTCCAAATATCACTATTGATGTTGGGCATAACCAACAAGCCGCAGAAGAACTGGCAAAACTTTTTAGCAACAAAAAAGTAATCCTGGTGTATAATACCTACAAACAAAAAGATGTCAGATCCATTTTGATAACACTTAAAAGAATTATCAAAAAAATCCTCATTATCCAAGTCGAAAATGAAAGGATAATAGAAAATGAAAAATTGGAGAAAATAATATCATCTCTAGGTATAGATTTTGAACCTTTTGAAATGCAAAAAATTTCAGCACAAGAAAAATATCTAGTATTTGGATCTTTTAGTGTAATCAAAAAATTTTTGGAGGAAAGGAATGCACGATAAACTTGTCATCACAATTGTCGATGAATCAGGCTCTAAGCAGTTCCGATTGCCTAAAAATATAAAAAAAGTCATCGTTTTTTGTTGCACTTTCATTATGATTGTCATATTATCAAGTTTTTTATTGATGAAATTTTTGATGCAAAAAATAGACCAAATTGCTTTGAATAAAAACATTGCTCTTTCGGAATACAAATTTATCTATCAAAAAAACAATCGACTAAAAGACCAGATAAAGCAAAAAACTGATGAACTGACTATTGTGAGTCAAAAAATAGATGATTTAGAAAATATAGTGGATTTAAAAAAGAATGCAAACAAACAAACATCTAATGAAAATACAATCAATCTTCAAGATGTATCAAATTCTCAAAAAATCCTTATCCTTACCCTCATCCCAAGTGGAGATCCTATCACTTCATACACTTCTAAAACATCTACCTCTATGAGACCTCATCCCACAAAAAGAGTCAAAGGAATCCCTGCGGGTTATGACTTTGCTACAAATGAGGGTACTCCTGTTTATGCGACTGCTGATGGAGTCATAGATATTGTACGCAATCAATCTAATAGTGGCTATGGTAATTTGGTCAAAATCACACACTCTTTTGGTTTTAGCTCTGTTTATGCACATTTAGAAAAATCTGTAGTAAAAAAAGGAAATTTTGTTCAAAAAGGTCAAGTCATTGGGTATAGTGGGCATACAGGTAATTCTAATGGTAACACACTTTATTATGAGGTCAGGTTTTTAGGCAAGATACTCAATCCTGCCATCTACACTGCTTGGAATTCTGATAATTTTGAAGAAGTATTTAAAAATGATCCTTCAATAGACTGGAAAACTTTAGTATGGGCAATAGGAGATATTGCTCGTCTCCAAAACTATAAACTCTCTCAAGCCAGTGAGTTACCAAGATACGAGCAACAATAAATCAATGATTACAGATAAACGACTTGTCTTGATGATTACAGATAAAAATGGCAGTCGTCATATCAATGTAAGTATGATTTTCAGACAGCTTAGTCTGTATTTTTTACTATTTATCATTTCTATTGTACTATTTTTGATAGTCTCTATTAGTGCATTCAATTCTGAAATCAAAGATATCAATTCAAAAAATATCCTCATCAAAGACCAATATCAGAGGATGCTCAAAAGAAACTCTTATCTCACCGAACAAATCAACCAACGTTTAGAAGAAATTTCTCTTGCAGGTGACAGAATAAATGATCTTGAAAGTGTCATTGGTGTGAGCAAAGATGATTATGAACTAGAAAATAATAATGATTTGATTGGACGTATTGATATAGCTAGTATTACTGGGGCACAAAAAGCTTTTGTAATGAAATTCATCCCTAATGGCTATCCACTTGAAAATTATCGTCGTATTTCAGCAGAATTTGGAAACAGAATGCACCCTATTTTGCACATTTTACATAAACATACAGGCCTTGATTTTAGCACTAAAGTCGATACACCTGTTTATGCGACTGCTGATGGAGTCATAGATTATGCTGCCAATGGTTGGAATGGCGGTTATGGAAAACTTGTAAAAGTAGCACATTCTTTTGGATTTAAGACTTATTATGCACACCTTAATAAAATCATTGTAAAAAATGGAGAATTCGTAAAAAAAGGACAATTAATCGCTTATAGTGGTAATTCAGGAGTGAGTACAGGTCCTCATTTGCATTATGAAGTTCGTTTTTTAAACCAACCTTTAAATCCAATTAATTTTGCAAAATGGGATATGAAACATTTTGATTCTATATTTCAAAAAGAAAGGACAATAGCATGGCAATCTTTACTAACGACAATAAACAACCTAATGGGGCAGGAAAAATGGGACCAGCAACAATTATCGCTCAAGGAACAAAACTAAATGGCACAATCCATACAGATTGCCATTTACATATTGATGGTGAATTTGAAGGCAATATTCATTCTAAAAATACCGTTATGGTTGGGAAAAGTGGTTTAGTAAGTGGCGAGATACACTCTCAAAAACTTATAGTAAGTGGTAAATTTGAAGGTGTTGTAGAATCTGAAGTAGTCGAAATACTTCCACTTGGTAAAATTGATGGCAAGATAATCAGTTCAGAACTCGTCATTGAACGTAAAGGTATTTTTATGGGTGAGAGCAAAACGAAACAAAATACCATCCAAAAACTTCAAAAAATCACTAAACACGAAAATGATACAATCTAGCCTTTATGATGCCCTGCAAAAGGGTTTAAAAACTAACATTTTAATCACTAAAGATTTTCAAGAAGCACTGCAATCCTATCAAGTTGCCAAATTTCTTGAATCAAAAACTTCCCTTAAACCTATTTTATTACCCGATTTGCGAGCAAAAATGGGTGATGATATGCGTTCATTTACAAATGAATTAAGCGAGCTACTTACAAAATTGCGTGAATTTTATACTTCTACTCAAACTTCAATCATCATCGCACCACTTTCAACACTTCTTTATCCACTGCCATGTAGTGATCTCTTAAAATCATTTGAACTAAAAGAAAAATCGTATATTCAAATAGAAGAGCTTAAAAAAAAGCTTTTCTATTATGGCTATGAAAATGTTGATATTGTAGAAATGGAAGGCGAGGTAAGTTTTCGAGGAGATATTATGGATATTTTTATCCCCTTTGGAAATGCTTATCGAATCAGCTTCTTTGATACGGAATGTGAAAGCATACGCATATTTGATCCAGACACTCAAATCAGTATCCAGGAAGAAAAACAATCCCTCATAATCCCCCCAGCAATATTCAGCCTCAATGAAAAACAGTACAAATCCCTTGATGAAAAAATTCAAAATTCCTCTTTTGATGTATTTAGCAAAGATATTGCTTCTTTAGGTTTTTGGTTTTTGGGAGAATGGGGGGTAGATTTTATCAAACATTATAAAAGTATCATCACTCAAGAAGCCCTTAAAGAAGCAGGAGAAATATTTTCTCTTGAACAATACCCCACCATCAAACTCAAAGATCTCACAAATCTAAAAACACTTGATGAACCTATTGATGGTAGTTTTGATATCAATGTAGATACAAAAATTTTAGACTCTATCATAGCACTCAATACAAATAAACAAATCACCCTTATTGCAAAAAATCAAGCTCTCATAAAAAACCTTGGTCTGAAAAATCAATACAGCCCAATCATTTCTGATTGTATCATCAATATTTCTACTCCGACAGAACTCATCATTTCACTAAACACTTACTCCAAAACAAAAAAACAAAAAAAATCAAAATTGGGCGTTGATGAACTCAATATAGGAGAATGTATTGTACATGATGATTATGGTATAGGCATCTTTAGAGGTATCATACAAACCGATATTTTAGGTCATACAAGGGATTTTATCCATATTGATTATCAAGATGAAGATAAACTATTGCTTCCTGTAGAAAACTTGCATTTAATACAACGATATATCGCAACTTCTAGCAATACGCCCATCATAGATAAGCTGGGCAAAGGTAGCTTTAGCAAGCTGAAAGAAAAAGTCAGGGTTAAGCTATTTGAAATTGCAGGCAATATCATTGATCTTGCAGCCAAACGCAATCTCATTGAAGGAAAAAAAATAGATACAACTTTGCCCGAAATCGAAATATTTAAAAATTCTTCTAATTTTACGCTCACAAATGACCAACAAAAAGCTATAAAAGAAATATTCTCAGACTTAGAAAGTGGCAAAGTAATGGATAGATTGTTGAGTGGTGATGTAGGTTTTGGCAAGACAGAAGTAGCACTCAATGCTATTTTTGCCATTTATAAAAATGGATTCCAATCTGCAATGATTGTACCTACCACACTTTTATCTAACCAACATTTCAACACCCTCAAAACAAGATTGGAACCCTATGGAATGCGGATAGCTAAACTTGATCGTTTCATCAAACCTTCCCAAAAAGCCCATATCCTCAAATCACTCCTAGAAGGTGAAATTGATGTTGTTATAGGCACACATTCACTTTTAAATGTAAAGTTTAAAAACCTTGCTTTGATTATCGTAGATGAAGAACATAAATTTGGTGTCAAACAAAAAGAAGCTATCAAAACCCTCAACAAAGATTTACACCTACTCAGTATGTCTGCAACCCCTATTCCACGCACTCTGAATATGGCTCTTTCACAAATCAAAGGGATGAGTACTCTGCTTACTCCACCTATAGAAAGACAAACAAACAAAACTTTTTTGAAAGAAAAGAATCCTGCTCTGTTAAAAGAAATCATCCACCGGGAACTGCGTAGAAATGGTCAAATTTTTTATATACATAACAATATTGCGAGTATTGCTAAAGCAAAAAAAGAAATTCAAGAACTTATCCCAAAACTCAAAATCGCCATCCTACACTCTCAAATAGATTCTAAAGAAAGTGAAGATATTATGTTTGAATTCATCAATGGAAGTTATCAAATGCTACTTTGCACTTCTATAGTTGAATCAGGAATTCATTTGCCCAATGCAAACACTATCATCATTGATGGAGCTGATAAATTTGGACTCGCAGATCTCCACCAACTAAGAGGACGCGTAGGTAGAGGTAACAAAGAAGGATTTTGTTATTTTTTAATAGAAGACAAAAAATCTATCACTCCAGAAGCACAAAAACGTCTCCTTGCACTAGAAAAAAACTCTTATTTAGGCAGTGGAGCTTCTATAGCATACCATGATTTAGAAATCCGAGGTGGAGGAAACTTAGTAGGTGAAGCTCAAAGTGGACATATTAAAAATATCGGTTATAGCCTTTATATTCGTATGCTTGAAGAGGCTATCAATCAGCTCAGTGGCAAAGAATCTCAAATCAGTTCAAATGCAGAACTCAAACTAAATGTGAGTGCTTATCTCAATCCTGAGCTCATTGAAAGCAATCGCTTGAGACTAGAACTCTATCGACGACTATCTTTGTGTAAAGAAATAGACCAAGTCTATGAAATAGAAGGCGAGATAGAAGACCGCTTTGGCAAGCTTGATGCAATGAGCCTCCAATTCATTCAAATCATTATCATAAAAATCCTAGCTAATACAGTTGGGGTCAAAACCCTCTCAAACTATGGTCAAAATATTTCTATCATCTATATTGATTCAAAAGAATATATCCAATCTCCAAGCAAAGATGAAGATGACATTCTGAACACTATTTTAACACACCTTAGGAAAAAACAATGTTGCTAAAAAGGATGTGTTTGTGAAATTAGCTGTATTTGATTTTGACTCAACCCTAATGGATGGTGAAACCATTGAATTCCTTGCTCAAGATTATGGTATCAAGAACAAAATCGCTCAAATAACCACAAAAGCTATGGAAGGCAAACTTGATTTTTATCAAAGCCTAAAAGAAAGAGTCAAAGAACTTGCAGGAATGCAAGAAAAAAGAGCTCGTCAAATTTGTGAAAACTTGCCTTTAATGCAAGGTGCAAAAGAAGTTATCTTGGAGCTGAAATCTAAAAATTACAAAGTTGTTTGTTTCAGCGGTGGATTCAAATTCGCAACCACACATTTCAAAAATCTACTCAGATTAGATGCAGAGTTTTCCAATACACTCCATTCTAAAAATGGTCTATTAACCGGTGAAGTGGGTGGAGAAATGATGTTTGATTTTTCGAAAGGTCAAATGCTACTTACCCTGCAAAGTTTGCTACAAATTTCCCCTGCAGATACTATTGTTATTGGCGATGGTGCTAATGATGCTAGTATGTTTACCTATGCTGAAAAAAAAATAGCCTTTTGTGCAAAAGATATCCTGAAAAAACAAGCCAATATCATTATTGATGAAAAAGATTTGACAAAAATCTTAAATTATATTTAAATTAAAAATATTGAAGTATCAACGATATACTAAACTTACAATAAATTAATAATTTTATATGTATTTTATGACATATCAAGTGGTTTATTTTGATCATAGGATTTGATATATAAAAAATGCTATAATTATGAGAGCATTTTTTATGGGGCTGATTGGCTTCGACAGGAGTCATATTGCTTGGGTTGCATGCCGGCTGTATGCCGTAAAACTACGCAAATAATAAACGCAAATAATTCAAATTATGCTCCTGCTTACGCGAAAGTAGCGTGAGTTAACTAACTTTTTGGAGCGGGCTTTATCAATAATTCTAGCGTATTGGTTAAGCCCTCATTGCTGCTAGATGCTTTTGCAAAACGCCTGATTTGCAAAAAAAGACTTTGGCTGCTTGTATATCTTGATTTGGGGATTGGGTAGGGTATACAAAAAGACTTTTCAATCTCATCTAAGCATGTAGACACTCTTGTTGGGTATGGTTTTTGGACTGGGGTTCGATTCCCCACAGCTCCACCACAAAAAATTTCTTTTCATATACATATCATAACATATCACTACACATTGATACATATTTTTATCTTCAAGTTTCCTTGCTTTAGAACTCAAATCAAATTTATCATTCCTATTGTTGTTTGCCTCTGTTGTAAGGGATTCTTTTTTCTTTTCAAAAAATCCACTCAAAGATTTTTGTTTTGTGGCAATAAAAAGATAGTAATTGATTTGATAAGCTTCAAAATCATTTTCCCATTTATCTATAATTGATTTTGCATAAATATTTTTATTATTTGATGAATTATTGTCTATGATTACCTTTTCTTTTTTACAGAAAATATTTATTTCAAAATCACTTTTGAGGGAATTGAGGAATGTTATCCTGTCATTTTGTTTTTCAATCTCTTCATTTTGATTGAAAGCAGAATAAGAAATACCTTCAATCTTAAAACCTATCACAAGATTAAAATCTCTTGCCGAATCCAACCAAATCCTTCACGCAATTTGTCCTTATTAATCACCTATAAATATTATATTAATCTACTTTTTTATCTGAATATTTTTTATGATTGAATATGATTTATTTTTGATGAAACTAATTTAGGGATTGATAAAAGTTTATGATTGAAAATAAGAAAAATAATTGATTTAAATATTGGATTCAAACTCATATAAGATTCAAATCATTTCTTTTGATATTTTTGATTATTTTTTTACAAATCAATTAAAAAAATCTATTCAAATAAATTCAAATCCACAACTCATAAACTTGTTAAATCCATTTGATTTTTTCAAACACATTTTCCTCTAACATTTCAAAAACCAATTTTGTCAAAAATTTCAGGGTTTAAAACCCGTTACTGATGATATTTAGACCTTTTTTATGTATATAAAAAAGGGTTATCCTGCTAACAAAAATGGATTCAAAAAAGATAAAATGCTTTTGATTGAAAAATATTGAAAATATTTTAAGCTCATTGTTTGATGAGTTTTGAAATATTTTTGATTGAAAGTTTTTGCATCAAACTTGATTTATTTTTAAAACCAAAAAGGGAGAAAAAGATTTAAAAGCTATGAGAACTATGGATGAAATATTTTTTGATTTTGAAGAGATAAAGACAAAAATACAACAAGCATCAAATATCAATTTTATTCCAAAGAAAAACAATAGATTTTTATCTCCAAATATTTCTTTTTCTAACATAGGCTCTTTATATAATCTTGATAAAACAAATCAATCAAATAAAACAAGCAAACAAGTTGTAATAAAAAATATTTCCAATCTTTCTGCCAATGGGATTAAAAATGCACTCAATTATATTATCAAGAATTCTTTAGGATCTACTTGTTTGAATCAAGATGATGAAACTAAAACCCAACAAGAAGTTTTGAAAGATTGGCAAAAAGATTTTTCTAGCAAAAAGGATGCAAAAGAAGCAATGCATCTTATCTTTAGTATTGATGAAGAGTTTACAAAACAAAATTTAGAAACTTTAGAAAAATCACTCAAAACAACGATGAGAAAAAACTTCAATGGATATAAATACATTATGGTCAAGCATACCCATCAAAACAACCCACATATCCATATCCTTGTGAATAAAAATAATCTGTATACAAATAAGAAATTACATTTCAACACTAAGAGGGATTGTAAAAACTTTTTCAATCAATTAAGAGAAGATTTCAAAGATTGCCTCAATCATTACAATAGTAATTTTTCATATGAGAATAAATACAAATTTCAAAGGGATTTGAGTTTTGAAAAACTCTATCCTGATACACAAAAAGATATTTCAATAGAGCTAGCTAAAAACTTAAAACAAATAGCAAAAAAGATTTCTATGAATGAATTGAATATTGAAGTGCTTAATGAAGAGATTGAATCACTCACAACACAACAAGAAAGACTAAGGAAAGATTTTATACATTATAAAAATTTCAAGATCGCTTCAAAACTCAAAAATATCCATATGCAACTAAGAGATAAATACAAAATAAAAAAGCAGTTGTTTTATGAGCATAAGGAATTGAACAACACATACAAATCTTTTGATGCACAAAGGAGGAATTTAGCTCATAATGATTATTCTCAATTCAAAAGGCAAAAAGCCATCATTGATTTTATAAAGCAGAACAAGAAATCTTGTAAATTCTTTTCTAAATCATTCATAGAGACTCTTAAATCCATTCAATCAAATATTGCTTTATCCAAACAAAAGGTATTGTCAAATTCATTAGGATACATCAAAGACAATCTGATGCTTTTGAAAGTTTTTAAGGATGCAAATGTATTTAAGATTGATGAAGCTATTGATATATTGAATAAAGATTTGAATGTATTAGAAAGTATGAAAAAAGATATGAGTGATAGGAATGAAGGAAGCATAAGAGAAGAGAAGGTAACATCATTGGATGAAAACCTAAAAACTTATCAATCATTAAATCATTAAAATCTTTAATTTCTTTGAAAGCAATTAATTTACTATACCCCCCCCCCCATAAGTAAAAAAATCAATTTTATATTGACATTTATGAAAATAAGTTTTATAATATTCTAAACATTTGACAAAAAAGAAAAGGTTCTACAATGAAAAAAACATACTTAAAAATCTCAACAATACTTTGCTTGATTGCTTATGGGGGGGGGGGTCAGTGATTTAAAGGCAACACCAGAACCAGATTACAATTTTTTATATTCATACAAGCCAAAGCCAAACTATTCTATAAAAGATATTATTGAGTATAACTTACAATATTATGATAAACTAACCGATTTTTGGGTAAAAGACCGTAAAAAATCGGTTAAACATAATATGGATAAAGTAAATAACGCGATTAATAGAGTAAGAAATCATAATGCCCTATTCAATCAAGGACTAATACAAATAATCAATGATTATAAAAACGATAAGATAGTGCATAGACCCGGTACTGGTCAGGTTCTATACAAAAATTATTTTGATGAAATCAAAGAAGGTGAAATTAATGTTAATGATATACCTTCAATACAACATATTATGAATAGATCATGTATTATAAAAAGTACAACAAATATAAATTGTATAATAAAAGAATACGATAGAATAGTTAGGTTGATAAAAGTATTTAATTTAGATCCTTATAATTTTATTTCGAAATTCTTATTAATTAATAGTACCTTAGATGAAATTTTAAACAAAATAACTTTTAAAGTATCAACCCTAAGTCAAGCTCAACAACAAGCTTTCAAAACCATCCATAATGATCAAAAGAAATTCTCTTCTCTGAATGCTGGGGTTCAAAGGAGTGCTCAAATGACAAATTTCATTTCTTCTTTGAACACACAAACAAGA
>NZ_MLAS01000012.1 GCF_002272785.1 Helicobacter sp. 13S00477-4
TCATTATTATCTCTTAGGTGGGTTTAAGACTAAGGAAGGTGCAATGAAGAATCAAAGCACTGCAGATCAAATCACTCAAATCTTATCAGGGGATAAAAGCAAAAAAGCTGTGTTGAAGGGGGTGAAGGTAAAAGATGAATTGTAAAAAAAACAGATGGAATAAACATTAGGAGGTGAATGATAAAATAGTCTTAAGCAAAAAAAAACATAAAGGGAATGGATTTTCCGTTAATACCCTTCGTATTTGATGTTGAAAAAATTTGAGAACCTTTGACAATTAGCAATAAAACATTTTGAAATCAATCATTATAAACTTGGAGATCCTTATTCGGGGAGGAAATCCATTCCCTTTATGTTTTTGCAACAGCTTTTGAATTTATTTTAATCTTAGCTAAGTATTATCATATCAAAATACTCTACTAAATTGCAATAAAAATATCCTAATTCCAAAATCCATTGTTGTATCTCTGTTGTTATTTGTCAACACAATGAGTTTTGGTCGTGTGTTATGATTGACAATATGAAATGATAAACTCATCTATAATTTATATCGCATTTTATGATATTAATCAGTATAATTCTTGCTTAAAATATACTGAATAAAGGATAGAAAATGTTTGCAGATATTGGAAAATTGATATTGAGATTCAATATTGGTGTGTTGATGTTGTTTCATGGGGTATATAAGGTAATCCATGGTATTGGTGGGGTTGAGGGCTTGATAGGTAGTATGGGTTTACCTAGTTTTGTTGCTTATGGTGTATATCTGGGTGAGATTTTAGCACCTCTGATGATTATTTTGGGTTTTCGCGTGAAAGTGGCTGCTATTTTGGTTGTATTTACAATGATTGTGGCAATGTTTGCAGTGAGTGGAGGGGATATTTTTACACTCAATCAAAGTGGTGGATGGAATTTTGAGCTACAAGGGCTTTATCTTTTTGGTGCTTTGTCTATTTTCTTTTTGGATAGTGGTCGTTTTGCTCTGGATATTAAAAAAGGTAAGTGATGTTTGGAATCTGTAGGAACTATGATTAAAAAAATCAAGCTTCTTGAAAAGAGAAAACCTTTTTAAGGAGTTTGGAATTGATGAAAGATTTTAAAGGAAGGGATAAAATACTCATTGCTTTATTTATGATTTAGAAACCATTAGACATAATTGGGCTCATTAAAATGTTTTATAGTCATTGCTTTTTTCAATATGATCATCACCCATATCCATAATTTCGTAATCTTCGTATTCGACTTCAAAGTCTGGATCATCAATATCGGTTTCTTCAAGAGCTTCTCTGAGTCTTGCCATTGCCCATTTTTTTAATGCTATTTCATCACCTTTAAAACTTTTTTGCACCTCTGCTTGCACTCTATAAGTGATAATCATTTCAATACTCCTTTTTGGTTTTTATTTTTATTATTATATATATTGTTGTCAATGAAAATGAAATCAGATAAAATCCTTAATTATAAAAAAATATTTATAAAAATTTTCTAAAAAATTAATAAAATTTAATGGTAGGGTGTTTTATCTCAAATACTTTATTAGTTTGGATTTGTCCGCATTAGATGAAATATAAATAAAATATAAATAGGATAATTTCATACTTATGGCTTAAATAGAAAGATTTTATTTTTATGGTAAAATGAAAAAAATCTAAAAAAACTTGAAATTTTTTATCAAGGATTTATAAAATGAGTAGCTGGAAAGTTGAATTGAGTGTCTTTAGGTTTGATGCACAAAAAGATTATAACCCTTGCTATGAAAAATGCGTCATAGAATATTTTGATGATGATATGCTTTCAGGGGTTTTACAATCGCTCCCTTTGAAAGATTTTGAATATCACAGGAATATTGCTTTGAAGATTAACAATATAGCCGTTTTTGATGATATCAAGATCATTGATTTAGTGAAAGAGTTTGGTCAAGAATGGGTTTTAGAACCCCTTTCTATACGATATGCTTTTAAAGATTTGTTGATTGATAGGGAAGCTGTTTTGGGTTTTTATCATCGATTTTTGGAAAGTGGAGATTTTTTGAGTTCGGATGAAAAAACTGAGTTGACTAAATTTATCAATATTAATTTTATTTCACCCCAAAAGAATCCTGAATATTATGGAGATGGTTTTTTTCTATATATAAAATGGTTATTAAAACGTCATCCACAGCAGGCAAAAAGATTGCTTGAAAGTATAGGCGATGTTAAGAATGGAGTGATGAATTTTGTCAGTGTGGCTGATTTTGTGTATCCAAAAAGTCGGCAAATAGACAAAGAAATATTTGAAATCCAAAAAATGTTTACAAATGGATCTAGATGTCCCATAAAAGGTAATAAATGGCTCAATTTTACCTCAAAGATCAATGAAAAATATCAATTTCAAAAACCTATCATAGGGAAGCCTCAAGAGGGTATTGTTTACGCTATTTTTGATGGCTATGAAAAAAAAATTAATTATAAGCCTTTGATTTTTAGCGTAAGAGCAATGTTTGAAAAGCTGGGGCTGAAGACTTTGAGTTTGGAATTTTGTTTTGATGGAGGATATTGGGGGAGATTTTGCGATGAGGAAAAATTTTTATTTGCTAATGCGTATAATATGGCTCTTGCACACAGATACAAAAGTATTTTTTTATTGTGCGATGAAGATGCCTATGCGAATATTTTATATGCTAAGAAAATCATTGATTCAAATAGTGATGTATTAGAAAAAATCAATCAGAAACTCAAAGATTATGATCTGTGTTATGATAATACCGTTGAAATAAGATATCTCAATGAGATGATTGTCAATGATATAAAATTAAAATTTTCCCAACAATTTAATGGATTTAGCACTTTGATGTTTGGCGGGTCTTTGACATCACAGATTGATAAGATTTGCTATAAGGATTTTTTTAAAAGAATGACTTTGAAGCGATATGAGGGGAGCATCCAAAATGAATCTTATGCTCATCTGTTTGAAGTCAGCGAGGAATCTGCACTTTTGCAATCTGCAGAGATTCGTTATGGTGCTATTGATTTGGGGGTTGATTTTTTGCTGACTTTATCGACTGGGCAGTTTGAAATGTTTGATACTTGGTCAAAAAAATCTTCCAGGTATTATAAAAGAGATTTTGATGCTACACCTGTGCTATTTTTGCCTGAACTTGTTTTGCTTGCTATGGGAGAGAAGGATCCTAAAAAAATTGGTTTGCATTTGCATAAAAATAAAGTAAATTTTATATAATCAAAATTGCTTGATTTATTGTAATGAGGTTGATTTAGAATGAAAGTGTTTTTAAAGGTCTTGTTGGCTGCACTGATTGGTTATATTTGGTATTATATAGGCGGGGATAATTCTAGTATCGTCGCTTTGGTGCTATTTGTGTTTTTATTGTGTGTATTGCTTCTCAAGCCTATTGATTTTCAATCCCCTGAAAAGAGAGAGGATTATATCCAGCAGATTAGAAAAAAACGCGAACGTCGTTTGGCTTTGGAAACTAAACAAAAAGAAGAACAGCTTCAGTTATATAAGGCAAATAAGGAACGCGAAGAGAGGAAAAGAAGAGAACTGCACCATAAATTCAAAAACTATTAAAAGGAAGGATATGGAAATTGTTTTATTAATATTGGCAGGAGTCGTTGTGTATTATCTTTATATTACATTGCAAGAATATCTTAAGAACCCTATTGCAGTGGAATCTAAAAAAAATATCAAGCCTGTAGTTGAAGAGTACGATTTATCCAAAGACCCTTATGTGCAGATAAGTCCTTTGGACAAACTGAAGAAAACAGAATTTGGTCTGATGACTATGATTATTTCAAAGATAAATGTGGACAAAAAGACATCTTTACAAAATACTTTGATTGAAGGTTTATTTGAAGATATGCAGGTTCAAATGCAAGGTGTTGAAAATGCAAAAGAAAGCCTTTTTGAAATCTACAAGCAACAAGATGACTCTGATTTAGAAGGATTGTGCAAAGGTTTGTTGCAGGCTACTTATGGGGAATATAAAAAACGTTTGAAATTCATTGAATTTTTGTTTGGGTTTGCTTATGGAGATGGGAAGCTTGAAAGTGAGGAAAAAGAAAATATCATTGATATAGCTGCATTTTTGGAGCTGAGCAATGAAGATTTTAATAAGATTTATGATGATTTTGAAGCTCAAAATGCCAAAGAGATAAAAATATCTTATGATGAAGCTTTAGGTCTTTTTGATTTACAAGGAGAGTTTAAGGAAGAAGATTTGGATTTGAAATTCAAAAATTTGATTATAGAATGCAAACAAAATATTTTTGATGTAAAAAACTTGAATAAAAGCTTTGTGCTTTGCTTTGAAAAAATGCGTGAAATTGATTTTGCTTATCAGATTTTGCTTGGAGCAAAAAAAGAACAATAATGGCATAATTTTTGCTTCTTTTTGGAATATTTCCAAGGAGTGATTTGAGTGCAAATCAATAATCATCAAGATGGCTTGAAAGATATATTTTCTAGCCTTTATCATCAAAATATTCTTTCTAAAGGCTTTGTAGCAAAAACAACTCCTGTCCTTGATGATTCATTATATGATGATTTGAATACTGTTGATATTAAGGATATTTTTGTATTAACAGATGATTATTCTCATATGGTTGATGTTAGGGACAAGATTGCTGGAGGTTTGAAAGATGCTCGTTCTTTTTTAGCTATGGCAAAGATGCTTAAAGATAAAAATATTATCAATAACAATGATATGATAGCGATTGATTTTCTTACAAAAGAGAGTGCCAAGCTTGATTTTGAGGTGTTTGAGAGTATAAGTAAAAATAATCAGTTGAGTTTAGAAATGCGTGATTTGATAAGTAAAGTTACTCAAAAGCTTGAGGTTATTGATGGAATTAATGGCAATATAATGAATTTATAAAAGACTTTTAGGGTCTATAAGGTTGCTAGAGAGTTGGTAGTATTTCCCCACCCTTCCAATATTTTGTAGGGTAAAATTTAAATCTTGACGATATATTTTATCATCTATAAAACAATTTGAGGCTTCAAGGAAAATGGTTTGAGAATTTTTTCCAATGGAGGGCAAATCATAAAGTTTACACATAAAGGCAATATTTGTTCCTTTGATGATGGGTGGATAGTTAGAATTTATGATTTCTAGTTCAATTTGGAATTTGGTTGCTTCGCTTGTGTCGTATTCGAGTTCTGTGGCTGATTGATTCATAAACTTTAAGTTTTTTTCTTCACACATACAAATCATTGCTTTTTCTGTATCAGTGATATTTTTGAGCGTGTCTTTGGGTCTGCCATCGCTTTTGGGTGTGAGGCATAGGGAAAAAACAATTGGATCAGAACTGATAGGGGCAAAAAAACTAAAGGGTGCTAGATTGACCACGCCATTTTTGCTTGTAGTAACTGTCCAAGCAATAGGTCTTGGAGTGATAGAATTGCTCAGGATTTTATATTTGACTAGCGGTGAAGATTGGTTGAAATCAATTTGCATATTTTTTCCTTGTTAAAATTTGATTGGCTTTTTCTATGACTTCATTTGGCAGGATGTATTCCATGCAATGGTGATGTTTGAGTGGACAGGTTCTTTTTTTGCAAGGAGCACATTGGAGTTTTTTGTTTAATATGATGGCTTGAGGGTGTTTCCAGGGTGAAGTCTCTTGGTCATTTGTCGGACCAAACATTGCTATGAGTGGAATACGGATTGCTGTGGCTATGTGCATTGGACCACTATCATTTGTGATGAATAGATCTAGGGTGCTAATAGTGTCTATCAAAGATATAATATTTGTCTTTCCTGTCAGGTTAGTGATATTTTTCAGGGATTTTTGAGGAGAGAGTTGTGTTGTTGTTTTGATAATATCTTTTGAAGCTTCTAAGTCTGATTGATTTCCAAATAAAATAACTTCAAAATCTTTTTGAATAAAGTATGAAATGATTTGTGCAAAATATTCTTTTAACCATCTTTTTGCACTTCCAAATGCTGCACCTGGGTTAATACCTATTCTTATTTTGTTTTTGTTTAAAGATTTGGGTAATAAGTAGATTAATTTAAGAGTTGGAGTTTGGGCAATGATTTCATCTGTATTTTTTTTGAGTATAGGCTGTAAAAGGCATGCGTATGATAGGACTTGATGGATTTGTGATTGTGGCTTGATGGGATGGGTGAGGAAAAATGAACGGAAGTTTTTTTTATAGCCAATCCTCAAAGGGGTTTTGGTAAAAAATAATAAAATCGCAGAATAAATACTGTTTGTGAAAGTGATAGCTATGTCGTGTTTAGTGATTTTTTTTGCGAGTTTATAGGTCGATAAAAGTCTATTTTTTGATTTTTTAGTTTCATCAATGAAGCAGAAAGAAACAGCAGTATCTCTTTGAAAAAGTCCACAAACAGCTTGTGGTCCTATGAGCGTGAATGAAGCTTTGGGGAAATGACTTTTGAGTAATTCAAAAGTAGCACTTGCCATTACAGCATCACCTATCCAGTTTGGTAGACGCAGTAGGATTTTCATCAAATACCTCATTTTATTAAATTAAACTGAATTTTACACAAAAGAGGATAAAATTCAAACAAGATTAAAAATTTGGAGAAACTTGCGTATGTTAGTTGTTCCTAGGACTTTGAGTGGGTTTAGAGATAGGTTACCTAAAGAGGCAATGGCAAAATCAAAATTATTATCAAAAGTCTCTAGAGTTTTTGAAAGTTTTGGTTTTGTGCCGATTGAAACTCCACACATTGAATATGCAGATATTTTAGTAAGGCAGGGGAGTGAAGAGATACAAAAAGAACTCTATCGTTTTAAGGATCATGGTGGTAGGGATGTTGCTTTGCGTTTTGATCAGACTGTTCCTCTGGCGAGATTTATTTCTCAATATCATAATGAAGTCGAGTTGCCTTTCAAACGATATGTGATTGGGAATGTTTTTCGTGGAGAGAGGGCTCAGAGGGGTAGATACAGAGAGTTTACTCAATGTGATTTTGATTTTATAGGGAGTGATTCAATTGCGTGTGATGCTGAGATTGTGCAGGTTATTTATGCTTCTATGGCGACTTTAGGGATTGAAGAGTTTACAGTTTGGCTCAATCATCGTGAGATACTCAATGGTATTTGTAAATATTTTGGCATTGTCGATAAGAAAGGTGTTGAAATTGCTTTGAGGATCATAGACAAGCTTGATAAAATAGGCAAAGATGGTGTTTGTATTGAGTTGAAAAAAGAGCTTTGTATTAGTGAAAAAAAAGTCGAAGGTTTGATTGAAGCAATTAGCATCAAACAGATCGGTGCAGCAGATGAATTTTTTTGCGAGGTAGCACCACTTAAAAATTGGAACGAAGAACTTAAAAAAGGTATTACAGAGCTTGAATCTCTTTATGAAATACTTTCGGACTTGCAAATGGATACAGATACCTATCGGATAAATTTTGCGATTGCAAGGGGTTTGGGCTATTATACAGGGATTGTTTATGAAACAGTTTTGAATCGTCTGAAGAATCTAGGGAGTGTGTGTTCAGGTGGTAGGTATGATAACTTGACACGAACTTTTTCAAAACAAAATATGAGTGGGGTAGGGGCTTCTATAGGTATAGATAGACTTTTAGCTGGGCTTGAAGAATTGGGGTTATTGAGTGGAAGATCTACGAGTGCGAGAGTTTTAATCATTTGTATGGATAGTGCTTTTTTTGGCTTTGCCCATAAGCTCGCAGAATCTTTTCGTCGGAGTATGGTATTTACAGAGGTTTATCCAGAAGTAAATAAATTAAAAAAACAATTCAGTTATGCAGATAGCAAAGGACATGAGTTTGCTATTGTTATTGGCGAAGATGAATACAAAAGCAATACTATCACACTCAAAAATATGACTTCAGGTATGCAACTTCAGCAGCTTAGTTTCCTTAAGGCTTTAGAAATTATAAAAGAATAACTTAATATATTTGGTTTTTACCTCTTGTTTATATCAGTTTAGTGAAGTGTATTTTTAGGCACCAGATTGATGATAGTGATTTCTGAATGTGTTCCTATTCTCATTGGGGGTCCCCAGAAACCTGTCCCTTGATTGATATATAAGAAACTATTAGAGTTGATTTGATGGAGTCCCATTAAATAGGGTTGCTCTAGCAATACTGCTAGGGAGAAAGGGAATATTTGTCCACCATGTGTATGTCCTGTCAGTATTGCATCAGGAGATTTTTCTTTCAAGTACTTTATGATTTTTGGTTGATGAGAAAGCAGTATAGTAGGGATTTTTTTATCAATACCTTCCAATGCTTTTTTGAAATCAGGCTGGAGGTATCCCATACGATTTCCCATCAGATCTGCAACACCTGCAATATTGATAATAGGGTCATTGTCTATGGAAATCAGTGTGTTTTGATTGATAAGGGTATTGAACCCTATATTTTTTAGATATTGGATGATATTATTGGTATCATAGAGGTATTCGTGATTGCCAAGTACATAATAAATACCAAACTTTGATTTGAGATTGGCTAGTTCCTTGAGGGCATTTTTTGCATTGTTTAAATTTGTATCTATTATATCTCCAGTAAGGACTATTATGTCAGGATTTTGTGCATTTGCAATTTGGACAAATTGTTTTACGCGTTTTTGCCCAATCAATCCTCCAATATGTATATCACTGAGTTGAATAATTTTTAAAGGGATTTTTAGATTAGATATAGGGATAGAAACTTTTTGTAAGATAGGAGGAGTTTGGACATTGTAAATCCCATAAATGATATAAAAAAGAGTCAAGACAATAATGGTTTTTTTAAGTAGAAGGGAATATATTTTCCTTTTGTTTTTATCAAGAAATAAAATAAAAAGTGTGAAAAAATAATAAAGGATGGTAGCTATAAAAAATATGAATGCGATTCCTATTGATATAGAAAGTATAAAAAATAACCATTGTGGGAAAAGGATATGGTGCCTTGAAAACATATAAATAAGTGTTGCAATGAAGTTCAAAAAGGTTAAAATTTTGAAAATATTTTTTGTTATTTTTGAATCACTCAAATGAGCAAATAAACTACGATAAATAATCAAATGAAAGATTAAAAATATTATTGAAGCCAAAAATGGGAACAGATAAGTTTGCATTTGGGCAATGTGAGGAGTGTCTTCCATTATAATCCTTGATTGTATATTTAGATAATTTTTGTATTATATAAAAATATGCGATGAAAATTTGGATTTTATTAGAGTTTAAGGAATTTTGTAAGATGAAAATTTTATTTGTATGTTTGGGCAATATTTGCCGTTCTCCTTTGGCAGAAGGGATTGCTAAATTTTATGCTGCAAAATTCAATATCATTTTTCAAACTGATTCAGCGGGTATTTCAGGTTGGCATAATGGTGAGCCACCTTGTAAGGGTTCAATTCAGGTTGCTAAAAAACATTGTATTGATATCACTGGTTTTAGGAGTCGTAAGGTAAGTGTGTATAGTGATGATATGTTTGATCTTTTGATTGGGTTGGATAGAGGGAATGTATCTGCTTTGCTTGAGATGGGATTTGATAAATCAAAAGTTCACAAATTAGGAAAATTTGGACTTAATAATGCTGATATACCTGATCCTTATCATTATAAAGATACAGATGGATTTGAGTATGTATATGATATGATTGATAATGGTGTCAAAAATCTACTCAATCATTATTTCAAATCCAATATTAATTAAAAAATAGGAGTGGTTATTAATGCTATTATTTGGAATAAAAAATTGTGGGAGTGTGCAAAAGGCAAGGAAATTTATGGATCAAAGGGGGATTGTTTATGATTTTATTGATCTTAAAATGAATGCCCCAGCAAAAATTGATATACAAAAATGGGTGGAACTCAAAGGGATTGAAATTGTTCTGAATTCAAAAGGGGCTACATATAAGAATCTAGGTTTGAAAAATATGGATTTGGATTTATCTGATAAAATAGACTTATGCCATAAAAATCCTTTATTGCTTAAACGACCCATTATTGATAATCTTAAAAATAATCAAATCTTGATAGGCTTTAATGAGGAAGAATATAAAACTTATTTTGTGAGGAGTGAAAATTGAAAGCAACTTTTTTAGTTTTTTTGTTATTGCTTGCTGCTGGATGTGCAAGTAAAAATACTCCTTTAGCAGATTTATCAATGCCTCAAGATGCAAATTTTTATATCCAACAAGGAGAAAATATTAGTTTGCCATCAAAGGCACTTGAGGACTTGAAAAAAGATTATTTGAAAACTTGGTATTCTCCTTGGACGACAATGCAAGTCAATCAAAATAAAGATGATGTATTTTGGGTCGCACCTTCCTTGCTAAAAAATCCTGGTTATGGTGAAAATTTGAAAAAAAATTCACTTGAATACACAAAAGCTATTTATGAAGATATGGATATACAAAACTATCCTAGTGTGGCTATTAAAGCCATCATTACTTCAGATACAAGTGTGCGGGCAGTGCCTACTGACAAACCTAGATATAGTTCGCCAAGTGGTTATCCTTTTGATAGATGGCAAAATTCTTTGATATTTCAAGGAACCCCTGTTTTGATCACTCATTATGATAAAACCAAGCAGTGGGCACATATACAAAGTAGTTTTGTATATGGCTGGGTTAGGATAAATGATATTGCATATATACATCAAAAAGATATTGATTATTTATTGTCATTGAAAAATTATGTTGTGCCAGATAAGGATAAGATACCTTTATATACTCATAAGGGTGATTTTTTAACAGAAGCTCGTATTGGAGAGATTTTTGCACTCAAACCAAAAGAAAAAAATAAAACCCAAAAAGATAAAAAAGTTAAAAATGCTCCTAAAGAAGTTTATACTTATAGAAAAAATATTGATGGCTATGCGGTCATTATTCCTGCGAACATAGAAGGTTTAGATTTTAGTGTATTCCCTAAAAAGATGGATGTTTCTTCAATGGCTGATATTATTAATGCAATGGTGGGGCAAAGGTATGGTTGGGGAGGGTCTCTTGAGAATAGAGATTGTTCGGCTTTTACAAGAGATTCATTTGCCAATTTTGGTATTTTATTGCCTAGAAATTCTGCTGCACAGGCTAAATATGCAGACAATATGGTTGATTTGAGTCATTATAGTGCTAAAGAGAAAGAAAAATATATCATTGAACACGCAACACCTTTTGCAACTATTTTATGGCTCAAGGGACATATAATGCTTTATATTGGAACTTATGAAGGCAAGGCTATTGTTGCACATAGTGCTTGGAGTATTTCGACTTCAACATTATTTTCAAAACAAGAAAATATACTTGGTGGGGTTGTCATCACTACTCTTTGGGTTGGCAAAGAAAAAAATGGTATTTTTTCAAAATCAAAAATGTTGATTGATAGGGTTTTAGGTATGTCTGATTTGTATAATTATGCTTCAAAAATAGATTCTGCAGAAGAGAAATGATGAGATATTTATTGTTTTGTGTATTATTTGTGAGTTTTGTTTGTGCACAGGGTAAAATAAATGTTGTTGTGAGTGTTATCCCCCAGATATATTTGGTAGAAAAAATAGGGGGTATAGATGTTGATGTGAGTTCTATGGTTCCTGATGGTAGAAGTCCTGAGACTTATGAACCATTGATTTCTCAGATGAAAATGATAAAGAATGCCTCAGTATATTTTGGTGTTGGGATGGATTTTGAAAAAGCTTGGAAACCACGTTTTATTTCTGCAAATCCTTTGATGGAATTTGTTGATTTATCCGAAATTGGCATAAAAAAACAAGATCAATCCAACCAATTTAAGCATAAGCACGATCCTCATATTTGGCTTTCAGTTGCTTTGGCTAAGGTTCAAGCAGAAAAGATTTATGAAACGCTTTCTAATATCCGTCCTTTAAGGAAATCATTTTATCAGGCAAATTTAGAAGAGTTTTTAAAAGAAATCAATGCTTTAGATTCCCAAATTAAAGGTATTTTTTCAAAACCAAATGCTCAAAAATCTTTTGTTGTTTATCATCCAGCATTTGGATATTTGGCTAAGGAATATGGACTTGAAGAAATTGCCCTTGAAAACGATGGTAAACCTATAAAACTCAAACAAATGATTGGTCTAAGGGATGTCATTTTGAAAAAAGACATTAAAGTGGCATATGTGCAGCCTGAATTTTCAAAAGATAGGATCAAGGCTTTTGCTAATGAACTTCATTTGAAAATCCTAACTTTAGATCCTTTGAGGGCAGATTGGAAAGATAATATTTTGCATATTTGTAAAATGATTGCTTCACAAGGTAATGTTGAGTGAATGGAATTATGCTCTTTGAATGTAGGGATTTATGCTATCGATATACTTCTGAATATGTTTTAGAAAATGTTAGTTTTTCTGTCAATGAAAAAGATTTTTTAGCTATCATTGGTCCAAATGGTGGAGGTAAAACCACCTTGATAAAGATTTTACTTGGTTTGTTAAAGCCTAATTCTGGGGATATTTTTTATCCCAATCCCGTTAATTTTTGTTCACAGAGTTTGGTTGGATACGTACCACAAGATACTGGTATAAATAGTGATTTTCCAATACAGGCTATTGATATTGTGAAAATGGGTTTTTTGAAGCGAAATATTTTTGGATGCAGGGTGGGAAAAAAAGAAACATTGCTTGCTTTTGAAATGCTTGAGAAATTAGGAATAAAACATTTAGCTTATAAAAGGATTTCTGATCTTTCAGGAGGTCAAAGACAGAGAGTCTTAATAGCTAGAGCACTTTGTGGAGATCCAAAATTAGTTATTTTAGATGAACCTACTTCTAGTATTGATGTCAAAACGCAGGATGAAATTTATAAAATATTAAAAACTTTTAATACCATTCATACTATAATTGTAATAAGCCATGATATATCTATACTTTTGGGATATGCTTCAAGGGTTCTTTATGTAAATAAAGAAGTGATTGTGCATAAACTTCCAAATTTGGATTTAGATACAAATGGACATCTATGTGAAGTTGATTTGCTTGATAGATTTGCAATTCTTGAGGAGTAAAAATGCAAAATGAATTTGATGTTGTCGTTATTGGAGGGGGTGTTTCAGGCTGTGCAGCTTTTTATGCTTTGAGTGAGTATAGTGATATTAAGAGAATAGCTATCATAGAGAAATGTGATGGGCTTGCGAAAGTGAGTTCAAGCCCAAAGGCAAACTCTCAAACAATCCATGATGGTTCTATTGAAACAAATTATACGGTAGAAAAAGCGAAAAAAGTTAAGCTCTCAGCTTATAAAGTTAGGCATTATGCTTTGAATAAAAACCTCCAAAATAAAATCATTTTTGAGAATCAAAAAATGGCTATAGGTGTGGGTGAAGAAGAATGTGAGTTTATGAAAAAACGATACGAAGATTTTAAGGAAATTTTTCCAAATTTGGAATTTTTTGATAAAAATAAAATCAAGGAACTTGAACCTAGAGTTATCTTAGATTCTAGTGGGAATGATAGGTTTGAGAATGTTTTAGGATCTGGTTTTCAAAAAGATTGGTGTGCGATGAATTTTGGTTTGTTGAGTGAAAATTTTGTCCAAGAAGCTAAAAAAATCAATCCTAACAATGAAGTGTTTTTAAATTTTCGTGTGAAAAAAATAGAACCTCGATCTGGTGGTTATGCTGTCATATCTCAAAATGGAGATGAGGTGTATGCAAAGTTTGTTTTGGTTAATGCTGGATCTTATTCCTTGCCATTAGCACAGTCAATGGGTTATGGGATGGATTTAGGTTGTTTGCCTGTTGCAGGTAGTTTTTATTTTGTGCCTGATTTGTTGAGAGGCAAAGTTTATACAGTGCAAAATCCAAAACTCCCATTTGCGGCTGTGCATGGTGATCCTGATGTAGTCATCAAAGGTAAAACACGTATTGGACCTACGGCACTGACTATGCCAAAATTAGAACGTAATAAACATTGGCTTGGTGGTATTAGTTTAGATTTATTTAAAATGGATTTGAATAAAGAAGTATTTAAAATTGCTTTTGATCTATTTTCTGATAAAGAAATTCGTGATTATGTTTTCAAAAATATAGTGTTTGAATTACCCTATGTTGGTAAAAGGAAGTTTTTGAAAGATGCTCAAAAAATCATTCCTTCTTTAAGGTTAAAAGACCTCCAATATGCAGATGGTTTTGGAGAAGTCAGACCTCAAGTATTAGATCGCACCAAGAGAAAACTTGAGCTTGGAGAGAAAAAAATAGCTACCAATAAAGCCATTACATTTAATATGACACCATCGCCTGGTGCAACGAGTTGTTTACAAAATGCTTTAGTCGATGCTCAAGAGATTGTTACTTATTTGGGTGGGAAGTTTGATTTAGAGAGATTTTATCAAGATCTTTCACCTGAAGAGTTAGATAGTCTATAAAGACGATTTGAATGGGTGAATTTTTATCTTATTCGTTTGTTCAAAATGCACTCATCGCTTCATTTTTAATCAGCATTTGTGCTGGCATTATTGGCTCAATTATTGTTTCTAATAAGACAGTTTTTTTGGCTGGAGGTGTTGCCCATAGTGCATTTGGTGGAGTAGGCGTTGCTTTGTATTTCGGATTCAATACTACTTTAGGAGCTTCTCTTTCGGGGATTTTAATGGCATTACTGATGGTTTATGCTACTATCAAGTTCAAGAACAGGATTGATACTTTTATTGCTGCAAGTTGGGCAATGGGTATGGCTATAGGGATTGTTTTGATTGATTTGACTCCGGGATATGGCAGTGATATTACGAGCTATTTATTTGGTTCTATTATTGCTGTTGCTCCAAATGATATTATCAGTATTGGAGTTTTTGATATTGTTTTATTGGTTTTTGTGGGGGTTTATTATCGTGAACTTTTGAGTATTTTTTATGATAGTGAGTTTTGTAAGCTTAAGAAAATCAATATTGTGATTTTTAATATTGTGATTTTTGTATTGGTTTCTATTGGTGTAGTGATGAGCATGAATGTAGCGGGTCTTATTTTGGTATTATCAATTTTATCTATACCAGCTTATATTGCTACGATGTTTGTATCTTCTTTGAGGTTTCAGATGGTTTTTTCTTGGGTATTGTCTTTGATTTTTATGTGGATAGGATTTTTTATTTCTTATATTTATGATTTAAGTATTGGTGCTTGTATTGTGATAGTATCTGTATTGTGTATGGGGATTGCCATTGTATTTAAAAATATATTTTATAATTTTGGGATTTTTAAAAATAATCAAAGGTAAATAATGGAGAAAACTAAGCCACTAGATTTGTCTTTGCAAGTTGCTAGGAGGGCAATGAAAATTGTTATTTTTATTGGCATGTTTGCTATTTTTCTAGTGATGATAAATATTTATGTTTTACTCAATCAAATCACTGCAACTGCAAAAATGAGTAAAGAAATACACCATTTAGAGGATAAGATAAAAATATTGGAAGGAAAAATTGAAAAATAAATTCAAATTTTTTTGTTTATTTTTCTTTGGCGGGGTTTTGTATGCTCAAAATGATTCTTTCCCAGATCTATCCTTAAGATTAGAACCTTATGGAAATCTCAAAGCAGGAATGCAATATTATTCTTATACAGAACCAAAAGTAATGACTGTGAGTGGTCCTATGTTTACAGTGAGTGCTATGGGGGGTATTAAATTCAATCCTTTGATAAAATCTGATCTTGAAATTTATTATGCTACCGATATAGGTCAAAATATATATCATGGAAGCCTTGTCTTAACCAATCCTGATGGGAGTAGGAAAAATATTCCTGTGAAATATAAATCAAATGATTATTATTTGGGTGGAGTTTATCGTTTGGGATTAATCATTGGGAATGGTATTGATGAATGGTTGGTTTTATATACAGGGATGGGTTATCGTTATCTTAATAATATCGCTTTAGGGCTAGGTGCTTATTCAAGAGAGCAATCTTATTTATATATGCCTTTTGGAGGTAGGGTTAAGGTATGGGTAAATAATAAAATCCGATTAAAACTTGATGCTGAATTGCGTGCATTGCTTTTAGGAAACAATAAAAGTGCATTCAAAAAAATTGGGTTTGATAATGATTTACATTTTACTCAAAACAATGGAAGTGGTGCAAGAGTCAGTTTTGGGGCAGAAGTTTTTATTTCAAAAAAGAATATATTTTTTATTCAAGGTACTTTAGATTATTGGAGTATTGGAGATTCAAATAAAAAACCTGCTTATAAAAGTGGTGTTATACAGGGTTATTGGCTTGAACCTAAGAATAATACGATAACTTATGGTGTAGAAATTGGTTATGCATTTTAATGTTTAGCATCACAAAGTGTGATTGCAAAAATAACTGATGAACCAGTTTTTTGTATGATATTTTTTGCTTCTTTTATCGTTGTGCCTGTTGTGATGATGTCATCAAGGATAAAGGTATGTTTGATTTTTTTATCTTTATAGATAAATCCTCTAGGATTTTTTTGTCGGTACTCAAGAGGTTTGCCTGCATATCGCACTATATTTTTTGCATAGAGTTTTCCATAGGAAGGTTTGATACCATATTGACAAAATTCTTTAAGGATGACTCCAGTGTGTGAATAGTAGCTTCTTACACAATCATCAATCCCTACACCCCAAAGCTCTATTTCTTTCCAAAGATTTATATTTTCTTTTTGAGAGTCAAAGAAATATTTGCTTGCTTTTTTAGCAAGTATTTTTAGTATCCTGCTTCCAAAAACAGAGTATTTGCTACTTATGAGTATAGAAATATCACTATAACGATAAAAACTGTAAACAGCTATTCCTTCAATGATACGGGTTGAAGGGGTGATTTTGATTTCTTGAAGGCATTTTTTACAAATAGGATTCCAATAAAATTTCCCACAAATCACGCATTTCATAGCTTAGAATCTATGATTTGTTTTATTTGCGTATGGATGACTTCTTTATCTTTGGAGGCATCTATGAAGTGTAATTCACAACCAAGAGATTTTATTTTTTCTGTCATAGATTTTATTTTTTTTTGTACATCTAATAGATATGCAATTCCTCTTTTTTCGATAATATCATTGGATTTTTTATTGAGGCGGGTTTGGAGTTCTTTGGTATCAATCTCTAGCATGATAACCAAATCAGGCACAATCCCACCTGTAGCAAAAAGGTTTAATTCTATGGCTTGAGGTATTTCTATTCCTTTTGAATAGGCAATACCAGAAATAAGGCTCCTGTCAGAAATGATGAGCTTATCTTGATTGGGTAGAATGATTTTTGCAGTATGTTCAGCTCTATCAGCTAAGAATAATAAAAATTCAGTTTTTGAATCCATAGCATTAGGGATTTTGTTTGTATCTTTTTGATTTTCTTTCAAGATCATTTCTCGTATCTGCATCCCAATAAGACTACCCCCAGGCTCTTTTGTAAAAATTGCTTGGGGGTAAGCATTTTTTAGGAGGTTGATTTGGGTTGATTTCCCAGAGGTATCAATGCCTTCTAATGAAATATACATTTTTGCTCCTTAATGATGTATTTATAGACAGGTTTGGGTATTAAATGAGAGACTTTACCATTATGTTCTAAAATACTTCGGACGATAGAAGAGCTAATAAAAGCGTTTTTTAAAGTTGGCATAAAATAAATGGTGTCAAGTTCATCATTTAAAGAGGCATTAGCATAACCCATTTGTAGTTCGTATTCAAAATCACTTACAACCCTTAATCCTCTAATAATAATTTTTGCACCATTGTCTTTGGCGAAATCTGCTAGCAGATTATCAAAACATACACATTCGACATTTGGAATATTTTTTGTGGCTAGTTCTACCATTTTTTTTCTAGTTTGGAGAGAAAACATAGGATTTTTTGAGCTTGATTTAGCAATAGCAATGATGACATTGTCAAATAGTTCTGTGCTACGTTTGATGATGTCAAAATGTCCATTAGTGAGTGGATCGAAAGTGCCTGGATAGATAGCAATTTTCTTCATTTTTTTTGTCCCCATTTTGGGTAAAGTTCATTGGGTATTCCTAAAACGTCTAGCCATTTACCTATCAAGAAATTTTCCATTGAGGTAAGATCGGTTATTTTGGCATAGTAACCCATTATCGCAGGTGCAATAATGACTCCTAAATTTGAAAGTTTAAGCATATTTTCTAATGCTATGCTTGAGAGAGGTAATTCTCTTGGGGCAAGTAAAAGTTTTTTGTGTTCTTTTATCATCACGCCTGCACATCTTGAAATTAACTCATCAGCCATACCGCAAGAGATTTTTGCGAGCATGTTCATACTTGTTGGTATTACTGCCATTAAGTCGACACCAAAGCTTCCTGAAGAAATATTTGCATCGATTTCATCCTCATCAAAAAGCGATAGTTTCCGGCCTGTTTTTATGATCATATCAAGAGCTGTTTCTAATTCGCTCTCAATTTCTTTTTGAGAGACAATTTTTGCACTTTCAGAGAGGATGACAAAGAGTTCTATTTCTTTTGGGATAGATTTAATGAATTGTATGGCTAGATTAACACCACTTGCACCACTAATGCCCACTATCATTTTCATAATATTTCTCCTTTATTTTCATCAATGATTTTAACCCGAATGACTTTTTTTGTGTCAGGATTTATGGCATTAATGATTTGATTTTTTGAGCCATTTTCTTTTGCAATTAGGGTAGTTTCTATATTGATATGATTATTTTTAATAATACCTACAAAGCGATTATCTTTGTAAATAAGGATTTTTGATTGTATTTTATCTGATGTGATGATGCTATTAGGTGGGGTATAGGATTTGGCACTGATATGATTGATTTGGTCTTTAATGATTGGGAGTTGGGCAATCCTTTCTAGAGGGATTTGTGTTTTGATTGTATTGGCATCGGTTATATTTTGATATTTTTTGATGGTTGAAGTTGATTTATACACATCAATAGTAGCTTGTATTTCGTATTGTAGAGGGATTTTTAAAATAGTGTTATTTAAGGTTGCATTTAAGAAGATATTAGCAGATTTTTTATTCAAAGATTTTGAATCCATATCAATGGATATGATTTTATAATCTTGCAGAGGTATATTTGCAGGGATTGATAAAGAAATGTTTGTGATATGGATATTGTAATTTTTATATTGTTTTTCATAGGCATTTTGTATATAGTTTTTGATTTGATCAATATTATTTGAAGCCCATAAATATGAAGATAGTAATAAAAATAAAAATAACCTTAACATTCTCATCCTTTTTGTACAAAAGAAGCTAAGATATCTCTATGTAGTCCGCCAAAATTGATTTTTAATTTAGCATTTTTGCCACTGCCTTCAATGCTGATTATTCTCCCTGAACCAAATATTTTATGTGAGATTAAATCTCCTTTTTTGAAGTCTATTTGGGCTGAATTTTCTATTTTTTCTCTTAATAATCCTGCTTCTTGGAAGAATCTGGATTTTTCTAATTCAGTTCGTCTGCCTTTATAGAATCTAGATTTTACATAAGAAATATAAAGTTCATCTTTTGCCCTTGTGAAAGCTACATAGGCTAGCCTCCTTTCTTCTTCTATATCACTTTCATCTCGAATGAGTGGGAAAAAGCCTTCTTCAAAACCAGTAATAAAGACATATTTGAATTCAAGTCCTTTGGCTGAGTGTACACTCATACAAGAAATATATCCTGTTTCATCTGTATCTAAATCACTTCTTAGGGATAAATCATTTAAGAAATCTTCAAGCGAATTCATTGGGGATTGGATAAAATAATCTCGAAGCATTCCATAGAATTCTTCTATATTTGAAATCCTATCAATTGTTTCATTTGAGTTTTCAATACTGCTCGTAAGGTCGATTTGAGAAATAAATTCATCAATAAATTTATGTATAGAATCAGATAAATAATCTTTTAAATCAATTATAATAGAGAAAAATTGCTCAAGGGTTTGATGATTTTTTTCACTGGTAATTTCTTTAAGATAACCTAATTTAAAAGCTTGATAAACTGAAATTTTTTTCTCTTGAACGTGTTTGAATATTTTATCTTGAGTTGTTTTTCCAATCCCTCTTTTTGGCTTATTGATGATCCTTGAGAGTGAAAAATCATCATTTAGATTTACGATAAGACGCAAATAACTTAAAATATCTTTAATTTCAGCACGTTCATAAAATCTGATTGTACCGATAAGTTTATAAGGAATTTTAGCTCGATTTAGTCCTTCTTCAATACTTCTAGACAACGCATTTATTCTAAAGAGTATTGCAATTTCATTAGGATCTGCACCAAGCTCAAAAAGGTTTTTAATTTTTTCAGAAATCTTATTGCTTTCTTGTGTTTCATCATTTGTGTATAAAATTGTTATTTCTTTACCCTTACCTTTAGTACTCTGGAGTTCTTTACCAAGTCTTGAGTTATTATGTGCAATCAATACATTTGCGATTTGTAGTATTTGTGAGCTTGATCGATAGTTTTGTTCAAGTTTGATGATTTTGGTATTTTCAAAATTGTTTTTAAAATCTAAAATATTTTTAATATCAGCACCCCTCCAGCTATAAATACTTTGATCATCATCACCAACGACACAAAGATTTTGATGAGAGGTGCAGAGTTGTTTTAAGAATTGGTATTGTAGATAATTTGTGTCTTGATACTCATCGACCATTATATAACGATAATGATTGCTTGTTTCTTCGGCTAATAAAGGATTTTTTTCTAGTATTTTATAGCTTAAATTTAAAAGATCATCAAAATCCACCATATTTTTTAACTCTAAAAAATCATTATAATCTTTGTAAATATTAGCGATGAGTTTTTGATGTCTATCCCCAGCAGCATTGATAGCTTCTTGGGGTGTGAGTAAAAAATTTTTCATTCGAGAAATTTGAGCTTCTATATATCCAATAGGGAGAGTGGTGTCGAGAGTTTTTAATATCTTTTTTTTATCATCACTATCAATGAGGATGAAGTTTGGGCTGCGTTTTAGGTAGTGGATGTGAAATTTTAAAAATAAAAGACCAAATTTATGGAATGTACACAATAATGGTGGGTATGACGTATTATTTTCAATAAGTGCTAAAGCACGATCCCTCATTTCGGTCGCTGCTTTGTTTGTAAATGTCAGTGTTAATGTTTCATTTGCTGGTATACCTACTTCATCAACAAGGTAGGCTAGACGTGTGGTGAGAGTTTTTGTTTTTCCGCTACCAGCTCCTGCAAGTATTAGCATAGGTCCATCAATATATTTGACAGCTTCAAGTTGAGCAGCATTGAGTTGTTTGAAGGCTTGTTTATTCATTTTTTGAGCTGCCTTTTATTTTGTCAATATCAATAATAAAGTCAAAAAATTCTGATTTGAAATTTGATGTGGTAATATAGTTATAGTGTCCTGAAGCTGCTTGAAAATTGCCTGCTTCTTGATAAAGGAGTCCTAAAGCATAGCGGTTTTCATAATTAGTTGGTGAATCCATTTTTGAGAGTTGGAGCAATAATACTGCATTTTCAGGATGATTGGCACCAATTGCAGCGACTGCAGCGAGAAATTTTGTTTGTGCATCATCTTCTTTGAGGCTTTCAATTAGTGTGTTGTATATCGTGTAGGATTTTTCAAATCTATGCCTATAAATATCAATGAGAGCTATTGCTTGTAAGATTCCATTTGGATTTTGAGTTTGTGAGATTAGTTTTTCTTCCAAAGCTTGCTCTTGTTTTTCTAAAGAGCCTGTGATAAAACCAATATAAACATATAACTCCCTTGCAAATGCAGGTCCATAATAAACACTGTTTAAATCAAGTTTGTCGCTTAAAAATATATTGTGTAGTCTTAAGGCAACTTGTTTGATATTGGTATCATAGTTATGGGCTAATTCGTATAAAACGTTTGAGATTATATCTTTTGGATATATAGATCTAAGTTTTTGGAATGCTTCAATGATGACATATTTGTTTTTATTCTTTATGCCATAAGCTGCTTTTAAGGCATAATAAATAGGAAGTTGTTTTTGAGCTTGTTCTATCCAATCCGTACCATCATTAATATTATTATTGAGATAACCGATAAATGAAGATAAAAATTTTTTTTCTGTGTCAGATTTAAATGGCACATTTTCGAAATCTTGAGATATTTGATAAAGGATCCTGCTTGAATCTTGATGTATGAAATTTGCTGCCATTATTGCAAATAATCCTGAAGTGATATCATAGCTATTTAAGTGATATGCCCTAAGAAAATGGGTATAAGATTTTTGAAAATCTCCCATTTGAGCATAGATAAGTCCTAGATTATAATGCAAAACTGCGTGATTTGGATTGGATTTAGCTGATTGAATAAGGTATTTGAGTGCATCTCGGATATTATTTTTGTTGATTTCAATGAGGGCTTTGGCAATATTTTTATTGATATTTGAAATTGTCCCGCCACGAACTAAAGTATTTTTTGCTTCTTCAATATTCCTTACATCAGAAAAAATACCACTTTCTCGTATCATATTTAAAGCTTCTTTTACATCAAATACGCGAAAAGGAGCATAATAAAAGATAATTTTGTAGGGATTTTTTTCTTGGATTTCAAAGCTGCGATTCCAAAATTCTTCTTGAGCTAGGTTTACATCAAAAAGAGATTGATTGAGGACAACCTTTATAGGATAGGTCTGCAATGCTTTTTTTGAACCTTCTTTTTTGCCACGAATATTGTCTAGCATATTTGCTGCAGAAGGAAAGTTAGCTAATTTTAGATCAATGATTTGAAGGGCTAATAAAGTTTGTAAATCATCAGGATGGATATTGATGTATTGATAAAGATAGTTTTTGGCTTTGGTATATTCGCCAACTCTTGCATAAAGTAGACCCAGTGTTTTGTAGTCTTTTTTTGTGGCTACTTCATATAGATTTGTCAAAGCATTATAGTCATCATCAAAGATTAAGAATATTTTGGCAGCTAGTCTGTGGTTTTGTTTTTCAAAACTTTTTGAATTCGGATTCAATAATGGAGACAATGCTTCAAAATAATATCCATTATAGTATTGTTTTAATGCGTAAAGATATGAATAAAATGGTTTATGTGCAGAATCTTCTAAATGAGAATTCATAAGTTTTAGGTAATAATGATACAAACTAGGTTGATTCAAATAATAAGCTCCAATCATTGCATCAACAGCACTTGCACTGATATTTTCACCTGAGGCAATGGATTTATCAAATGAAGAAATGGCTTTCTCATAATCTTTTTCTTTTAGTTTGATGACTCCTAAATTATGATTCGCAATAGATTGAGAAAAAGAAGCTATGTCTCCAAAAATATTCAAAGCTTCAGTTTTATCTCCTTGATTATAAAGAATATCAGCTTTTTTAATAAGATTATCTAAGCTTTGATTGCTGATTTGAGGTATTGTAGTTTCAAGTTTTGCGATAGGAGGTATCGTTGGCTCTGGCTTTGGAGGTGTATTATTTTGAATCTCTGGTTGTATTTGTTGTTTTTTTGGTGAAGAGATTAAAAATCCAAGTAAAATGATTACAATCAAAGCAACCAACCCAATACTACCCAAAACTAAAAAAAATCTTTTTTTGTTTTGTTTGAGTTTGTTATATTTATTTAAAAGGATGTTTTTGAAATTTTGAAATTTCTCATTATCTGTGAATATCTTGAATTTTGATTGTATTTTTTTTATAGAAGATGTTTTTGGTGTTTCTTTATCAGTGATTGAATTTATTGGTTGCTGAGAGAAATTTTGATTATCTGGCATAAGAACTCAATTTAAAGATATCTTTCCAATACTTCTGGAATCTGAATATCTCCATTTTGCATTTGATGGTTTTCCATTATTGCTATGAGTGTCCTACCAACTGCTAAAGAAGAGCCATTAAGGGTGTGCACTAGGGAATTTTTTTTGTCATCCCTAAAACGAATTTTTGCCCTTCTAGCTTGGAAATCTTGAGTATTAGATATGGAACTGATTTCTCGATAACAATTTTGTCCTGGAAGCCACACTTCTATATCAACAGTATTGCTAGCACTAAAGCCCATATCACCACTACAAAGTTGTACAAGTCTATGCGGGAGTTTAAGTTGAGTTAAAATCCCACTAGCAGTTTCAATCATTTTTTGCTGCATTTTTTGACTATCTTGAGGGTGGGTGATGGCTACTAATTCGACTTTGTCAAATTGATGTTGTCGGATCATCCCTCTTGTATCTCTTCTTGCACTTCCAGCTTCTTTTCTGAAACAAGGAGTTTGTGCAGTCAGCATAATAGGCAAATCTTCAATTGGTATAATAGTGTCATTATAAAGGTTAGTAAGCGTGATTTCTGAAGTTGATATGAGGTAGAGTTCGTGACCTTTTGGTTTTTCTGCGACATTCATAACTTCATCATCAAAATCACTATTGATTTTAAACATATCATCTTCAAATTTTGGGAGTTGACCTGTACCTAAAAGCATTTCTTTGTTTACTATTACAGGAGTAGTGACCATTTCAAAACCAGCTTTTTGATTGTAATCTAGCATAAAATTTATCAAAGCACGATTTATTTTTGCTCCCATACCTCTGAGGACGCTAAAGCGACTTTTAGCAAGTTTTACACCTGCTTCAAAATCAATCCAACCATTTTTTTCGGCTAGTTCCCAATGTTCTTTCGGAGCAAATGAAAAATTTTTAGGAGAAAGTATTTTTTTGATTTCAATATTATCATTTTCATTTTTTCCTATAGGGGTTGATATATCTGGTAAGTTTGGGATGTTTAACAACATTTTATTAAGATTTTCTTCAAGGCTGGTTACTTCTTGAGTAGATTTTATAATGTTGTTTTTATTAGACTCAAGATCATTTTTTAGCTCTTGTATGTTTTTACCTTCTTTTTTATATCCTGCAAAAAGTTTGGATATTTTGTTTTGATGGGCTTGTAATTTTTCTAGTTCTTGCTTTTTGTTTTTATAATTAAGAGCAGTATCTTTTAGATTTTTAAGCAATAAAGAGTCTATTTTTCTTGTTTGAAGTTTGCTACTTACAAAATCAAAATCATTTAGTAGTAATTTTATGTCTATCATTATGTTTTGCCTTAAATTTTCAAAAACTTCTTTGAGATTTTACCTAAAATTTTTAAGTATAAGCATTTTTCATTCCTATGGGCTTTTAGGAATATATTTTTTTAGAAATGAAACTTTATGGATTTCAAAGTAAAGGTTTAGCTAATTTGTTATACAATCAGAACATTGAGTAAAAATACTGCTATAAATAGGGTATCTAAAATGTTTGGTATGGGTATTTTTGAAATTTTGGTCATTTTGATTGTTGCTGTTATATTTTTAGGACCTGAAAAATTGCCTCAAGCAATGGTAGATGTGGTCAAATTTTTTAAGGCTGTGAAAAAGACTTTAAATGATGCTAAAGATACTTTTGATAAAGAACTTCATATTAGTGAAATCAAACAAGAAGCTTTAGAATATAAAAGTCATTTTGAAGATAATTTTGATAAAGTCACTAAAGATATTCAACTCCAAGAAATAGATACAATGTTTGGTGAATACAAAGAAGAAAATCAAACAAAACCAAAAAAACGTACTAGAAAATCTAAAAATCAACAAATTCAAGCTAAAGAACAAGCACAAATAAATACACCATCAAAAATAGCCAAAAAAAAACCATCTCAAAAAGATGTTGAGGCTACAAAAAAAGATGATGCACCAAAAATAACCCATAAAATTACTCCAAAAGTAGGTAAAAGTACAGGATTTAAAAAAACCTCAAAAGTTGTAAAGGGGAGTTAATTTATGTTTGAAGATTTAAAGCCTCATATTCAAGACCTTCGTAAGAGACTGATGATTTCAGTATTTACTATTTTGATAGCTTTTTTGATTTGTTTTAGTTTCTGGACAGATATTTTTGAGTGGATAAAAGCACCTTTGAGTCTTGCTTTTGATAGCCATCAGGTTAAAGGAATGTTGGTACAGATTTCTCCTGCAGAAGGCGTTATTGTAGCGATGAAAGTAAGTTTTTTTGCTGCTCTTGTTATTTCTATACCTGTTATTTTTTGGCAATTGTGGCTTTTTGTAGCACCTGGATTGTATAAAAATGAAAAAAAAGTGGTTTTACCTTTTGTATTTTTTGGGACATTGATGTTTATTTCAGGAGCAGTATTTGCTTATTATGTTGTTTTTCCTTTTACAATTAAATACATTTTGATGTTTGGCAATGAGATGTTTGAGGCAAATATTTCTGCTTCAAATTATGTTACTTTTTTTACAAGACTTGTGATTGGATTTGGTGTAGCATTTGAATTGCCTGTTTTGGCTTATTTTTTAGCAAAAATTGGTTTGATTACAGATGATACTTTAAAAAGATATTTTAAATATGCTATCGTGATTATTTTTATTTTGGCTGCAATCATCACACCTCCTGATGTGATTTCTCAAGTATTTATGGCATTACCCTTGATTGGTCTTTATCTTTTGTCTATTTTGATAACAAAGATCGTCAATCCTGCTGTCAAATCGAAAAAAGAAAAAGAGAATAAAGCATAGTGAAATGAATAGTGATTTTTTGTTGGAAAGCTATGATTATGTTTTGTCCAAGGATTTAATAGCAACTTATCCTGTCTTTCCAAAAGAGAAGGCTAGGCTTTTGGTATATCATCGCAAAGAGGACAGAATATTTCATAGTGATTTTTATCATATTTTTGATTTTATTCCAAAAAAAGCTCTGATTGTCTTCAATGATACAAAAGTCATAAAGGCTAGGCTTTATGGATATAAAGAATCTGGTGGTAGTATTGAGATTTTGTTCCATCGCCAAATAAGGGATAAGGTTTATTTAGTCCAGATTGGGGGGAAAGTAAAAAAAAATACTAAAATTATCCTTCAAAAAGGCTATGAATGTTTGGTTGAGGAGATGCTTGATGAAGGTTATCGGGTAGTTTCTTTTTTCAAAAATAATATTTGTCTTGATTTGAATTTTGTTTTTCAAATGCTTGAAGAGCTTGGACATATGCCTATACCTCCTTATATGAAACGTGATGATGAAACATTAGATTTGGTTGAATATCAAAGTGTATTTGCTAAAAATTATGGTGCAGTGGCAGCACCAACAGCTTCATTGCATTTTTCAGATTCTTCAATGGAATATATTAAGAGAAATTTTAATTATTGTTTTTTGACACTTCATGTTGGAGCAGGAACTTTTAATAGTGTTGATACTCCAGATATTAGGGAGTATAAAATCCATACCGAATCTCTCCATATTCCGGTTTCTTCAATGCAAAAGATTCATAGAGCTGAGAGTATTTTGTGTATAGGTACAACAGCTTTAAGGAGTGTTGAATATTATCAGAGGTTACAGGTATTGGATAAAGGTAAGGATTTTTTTGGTGAATGCGATATTTTTTTGCATTTGGGTAATAGGGTTTGTTATGCAGACTATCTTTTGACAAATTTTCATTTACCAAAATCAAGCCTTATTATGCTTGTTGCTTCAATGGTGGGGTTAGAAAAATGTAAAGAGATTTATGAAATAGCAATTCAAAAACAATACAGATTTTATTCCTATGGGGATGGGATGTTGATTTTATGAATTTGGAAGTATTGATTGAAGAATTTTCTTTAGGAAATGCTTGTAAAGAGTCCTTTGAGCATTATGCTCAGATTTTATTACAATGGAATAAGGTTCATAATCTAAGTGGTGTTAAGGATTTAGAAGATATTTATAATGATATTTTTGATTCTATCTATCCATTGAGGTTTATTGAAGATTTTGGTTTTTGCATAGATATTGGAAGTGGTGCAGGATTTCCAGCCTTACCCTTGGCAATATGTAAAAAAAAGACTGCTTTTATTTTGACAGAACCACGAATAAAAAGAGCAAGTTTTTTGCGTAGTGTTGTAATTGAACTGGGTCTTAAAAATATAAGTGTTGAAAAATGTTTGATACAAGATTTAAAGATTCCTCAAGATTTCAATACAGATTTGATTACTTCAAGAGCAGTGATGTCAAGCAAGGATTTGATATTTTGGTCTGAAAAGTTTTTAAACAAAAATGGTCATTATCTCTTTTATAAAGGAATTTCTTTAGATAAAGAAATAGATTTTAAGGATAATGAATGTTTTTTGAGGGAAAATCGGGTTTATTTTTATAGAAAGGAAATTTAATGAGGATTTTATTTTTTTTGATTGTGATTGGTGTGGTTGTATGGTTTTTTTTCTTTAGAAGACCAATTCAAAGGACGAAAAAAAAGCAAACAGAAGAACTAATGATTGAGTGTTGTGAATGTGGTACTTATATTTCATCTGAAGAAGCTATAGTCAAAAGAGGTGAATATTTTTGTTCAAAAACTTGCTTGAATAAAAGAGGTCAAAGATGATTATCATTGGACATAAAGCTATTGCTTATCCAAAGTTTAAAGAAATTTGTTCATTATCAGGCATTGCTTCTGTGCCAAATAATATAATGATTTGGTTTTATGGTGATCGGGATAAGGATTATGTTTTATCAAAACATTGTTGTGAAAATAATATTAAATATGCTGTCTATGTTGATAATATTAAGGATTTTATGATCTTTGCAGCGTTAAAACCTGCATATGTTATTTTGGATCAATCTCCTGAAATTTATCAAAAAATTGTTGAAAATTATTTGATGGATCTTAAAATACTTTATATGATTGAAGATGAGGAAGAAATACAAATATTGGCAAAAATAGGTATTGATGGGGTTATTTTTAGAGATGTTTTAGTATAGATAGGTTATAATTCTCAAAAATTTAGGGGAGATGTCCGAGTGGTCGAAGGAGCACGCCTGGAACGCGTGTAAGGTGAAAGCCTTCAAGGGTTCGAATCCCTTTCTCTCCGCCATAGGTTTTTAGCTGCAATTCTTAAAAAAATCATCATTCATCATTTGGAATCATTTAACATCATTTTAACCCATAATTACGATATTGATGAGGTATAATTATTTGTGATTTTAAAATGTAAAAAATCATAATTCATCATTTAAAATCATCTAAAATCATTCAAAATAATTTACAAGTGGGAACGAAATGGGAACGGAAAAAATTTTTGAAAGTCTTAAATACGAGGGTGTGAGGTATAAGATTTTAAAAGATGGGAACATATCATATTATGTAAGGTATACAAAAGATGGAGAAAGGAAGCATAAGAAAGTTGGCACTAAGTTTGAAGGCTGGAATGAAAAAAAGGCTTTTGGCAAAAGAACAGAGTTAGAAAATAGTCAAGTAGAACAAAAACCTCTCAAATTCAAAGAGGTTGCTGATAGGTATTTAGAAATCCAAAAACTTCACCTAAGGAAAAAATCATTTTCAACATATAGCGGACGAATCAAGCATTTAGAGCCTTTTAACGATAAATATATCCACCTCATCACTCAAAAAGATATGAATGATATTATTATCTCTTTAAAGGATACATTAGCTAATAAAACTATCAATCAAGTGATTGCTATAGCAAAAGCAATCCTTAAGTTTGCCGAAGATGAATACAAAATCATCAATCAAAACCTAAATAAGGTCAGGAGTCTAAAAGTCAATAATGCTAGAGAGCGATTTTTAAGCAAAGAGGAAGTGAATAACCTTAAAGAGGTTTTGAAAGATAAATATGAATATTTGTTGTTTGTCAATCTAGCCCTTTGCACGGGTGCTAGGTTGATGACTATTTTAGAAATTAGAAAAAAAGATATTGATTTGGATAATAAAACCATTGTTTTAAGAGACTTTAAAAACTCTTCGACCTATCAAGGTTATCTAAATGATGAGGTAAAAGAGCTTTTGCTTCAAAAATGGGGTAATCTAAAAGATGATGATAAAGTTATTCAAAAAGCTAAAAGATTGCTCACTGAAGACTTGAGAGACCTATTTAATAAGCTTTTCAATCAAAATGTTACAGATGATAAGCAAAAAGTCGTTATCCACACATTGCGTCATACCTTTGCCTCTCATCTAGCTATAAAAGACACGAGCATTCAAATCATACAAAAACTCCTCAATCACAAAGACATACAAATGACAATGCGTTATTCTCATTTGATGCCTGATAGCGGTAAGGAATGTGTAGAAAAATTATGGGATTAATCTTTATCCTTATACTTCTCAATCGCACTCAAAAAAGTATCAAATGTTTTGCTTTTTTCATAGTAGTATAAAAAGGGTTCTACCCAGCTAGGAATTTCTTTGTCATCTTTCCAATTTGTTGAAATCCCACTATAGCTAACATTTGCTATTTCTGCAAAAGTTTTGCGAGTCAAGTCTAATTCTTTTATTTTTTTATCAAATTCTAGCCTTGTCAATATTTATCCTTTTATGTGTTTTAATATAAAATTATACCATATTATATATAAAATACAAAAAAAGACTTGACAATTTTAATTATTTATAATATAATTACATTATGTTTTTGGTAGATAACTAAAAACAAATCCAGAAGAAAGGAGACACAATGAGGAAGCTAAGAAAAACGATTAAAATCTTATCAGAACTAAGTTTTTTAATCTTAACCATTAGCCAAATCATCAAGATTTGGGCGGGGTGAACCCCGACCCTTGTTTACAAGGGTAAATATGGTAGCTTTTTTCATTGTGTTTTGGCATTATAGCATATAAAAAAGGAGTGAAAAATGAATTGGTTAGATATTGTATCGAGTGTTTCTTTAATAGTGATTTTAGCTTGTACATGGTGGCAGATTAGAGATTTAACTAAACGCATAGAAAAACTAGAAAAGGATAAAAATGAAAATATCTAAAAATATATTATAATATTTAGAATATTACTAAAAAGGGATAAGGATGGACAAGGTAAAAATGATTTGTGCAGAATTAGGAATTACACAAAATCAATTAGCTGAAATGATGGGAATGCACTTCACTGCTTTTTCAAAATGGAAAGAAAAAATCCCAAAAAATGCTGATTTTTGTCTTGATTTGATATTAGAAAATCATAGACTAAAGAGAAAAATGGATTTAGTGCAAAATGCTATAAAAACACTTTCAAATTTAGAAAATATCTAATTTAATTATCATATTTATTATAAATATTCTATATATATCTTGATTTTATTAGAAAATTTCTATATAATACTCTTATGTTTTTGGTAGATAACTAAAAACAAATCCAAAACAAGGAGTATCAAATGCTAAAGTTACTCAGAATTTTAGTCCTGATGATTCAGTTGATTTACTGGATTATCAAAATCCAATCTCTCTTCTAAAAGAGAGAGGAGGGGGTTACTAAAAAAATTTAGCATTGATACTCTTAAATATTATACCATAGGAGATAAAAATGGAAACTTTGATTTTAGGCATAGCAGTGAGTTTATTGACCTTATATGTGTTTTTGCTAGAAAAAAAGATTGACAAACGCATAGAAAAACTACAAAAGGACAAAAATGAGCAATGAACAAAACCTTATCAAGAAAACAGCCAAAGAGCTAGGAATGACTTATAAGGAATTAGGTGAAGCGATAGGGTATACGGAAGGGGCTATCAAAAATGCTATAGCTACTGACAATGTGAGTTCACCAATGGCATATGCCATAAAGATGTATTATAGGATTCAAGAATTAGAAGATAAATTGAAAGCAAGCGAAGTTTTTAAGCAAAATTTAAAAGACTTTTTAGATTCTTAAAAAAGTATTTTTAATAACTTTTATATTAAATATAATATATTAATAATTATAAAATACTTGACAAATATATATTATTAATATATAATTATGGTATCAAAAGGATTTAAAAAGACTTTTGAAATAAAAAGAAAGGAGGCAAGATAAGATGAAAAAACTTAGAGCTGCAGCAATAGTTTTACAAATCGTTTTTTATATTTTAGCGATAGCTAAAATATTTATAAGTTAAACAAAGCCCCTTTTAAAGGGGTTCATCTTATCTATACATTTAATTATACCATAGGAGGTAAAAAATGGACTTAGAATTTTTGTTAATCATCATATTGGCAGGCTGGGTTGGAATAAATGAGTGGCGTTTGAATAAACTTGAAAATAAAATCAAAGGATTAAAGGACAAAAATGAGCAATGAACAAAACCTTATCAAGAAAACAGCCAAAGAGCTAGGAATGACTTATAAAGAATTAGGTGAAGCGATAGGGTATAGTGGTGATAGTTTAAACAATATGGCTTCCAAAGATAATGCAATAATTAGCAATCAAATAAAAAAAGCGATTGATTTGTATCTTGAGAACCTTAATCTGAAGAAAAAATTACAAGACTATGAAATTCTTAAAAACGCCCTTAAAAATATTGTAGAAGAGTGATTTTAAAACTCTTTTGCATAACTTAAAATTATAAAATATGAAATATTAATTAAAAATAATTATAAAAGTATTGACAATAACAATTAATTATTGTATAATTATGGCATAAAAACAATTTAGAATTGTTTTTAAATCCAAAAAGAAAGGAGCGATACAATGAAAAAGCTAAAAGCTATTTTGATTCTAACCCAAATTGTTTTTTATGCCTTAAGTATCTATAAATTACTTACAGGCTAATCCCCAAAGGGGAGGCTTAAACATTGTATCGTGAGCTAATTATACCATAGGAGATAAAAATGGAAACTTTGATTTTAGGCATAGCAGTGAGTTTATTGACCTTATATGTGTTTTTGCTAGAAAAAAAGATTGACAAACGCATAGAAAAACTAGAGAAGGAATCCAAATGAGCAATGAACAAAACCTTATCAAAAAGACAGCCAAAGAGCTAGGAATGACTTATAAGGAATTAGGTGAAGCGATAGGGCTTAGCGAAGCAAGTATAAGAAGGTTAGCTACTAGTGCAGAAATAAATAATCAAGTTGTTAAGTCTATAGAGATGTTTTTAGAGATTCAAGAATTAAAAAAAGAGCTTGAAGACTATCGGACTATTAAGAGGTTGTTATCAAAATAGTATTTTGATACGAAATATCTGAAAAAAATATCAAAATAATTCTAAAAGTATTGACAATAATATTAAAATAGTATATAATTACAGCATAAAAGGATTAAAACAATCCTTTTAAATCCAGAAGAAAGGAAACACAAATGAAATGGTTAGATTTTATGATTAAACTTTCCGAATTAATCGCTACCATTGTTTGGATTTATAAAATCCTTACATAGTGATTGAACGAGGGCTTAAGCCCTCTTATCTTAACCATTAAATTTGTGTATCCATAATTTTAGCACAAGGAGTTAAAAAATGCTAGAGAATATTTTATTTGGGATTATCATCATATGGCTTGGGCTTTTGAGTTATAAAGTATTTAAGATGGACAAAAAGGATTCAAAGTAAAATCTATCCAGAGGTTTGGATTGTGTTCCAAACCTCTGGATTTTATTTATCTACAAATTCAATCTTTAATTTTTTGCCACAAGCATCAGCATATTTTATAAGTGTTGAAATCCGATAATCAAGTTTTTTTCTTTCAAAGTTTGAGATAACACTTTGTTTAACCTCCATTTTTTCAGCAATTTGGTTCTGAGTCATTTTAGATTGAACTCTTGCTTTAATAAGTTGTTCTTGAAGTTCATAATAAGGGGTAAGTCTTTCCCATTCATTTTTAAATACAGGGTCTTTCATTGATTCTTGTTTTAATTTTTCAAAATCCATTTTTACTCCTTTATTTGTTTTATTTACATAAATGCCTTTCTAGCTAAATCTGCAATTAAAGCTGAGCGATTCAAACACATTTCTTTAGCTTTAGCATCAATTATATTTACAATGCGTTGGGGCAGAGTGATATTTAAACGCACTGTTTTATCAGTTTGATTTGGTTCAGGGATAAAAACTCCTCGATTTATCATACTTTCTAGTGTAGCTTCAAATGCTTCTCTTAAGTCTTTTAAAGCTTCTTGGGGGGTATCCCCATCCCCATAGAAAAATGCTATTTCTTTAAAATCAGGCATAAATGCACTATAACTCCCGCCTTCTTCTTGTGGAATCTTTTTAATCAAAATGTCATAAGGTAGGTTAAGATAATAATTCAAATCTTTTTTCATTGGTTATTTCCTTTAATATAGATTAAGGCCATTTTTACATAAACTTCTTTGATAGGTTTTTTATATGGGATAGTGATGGTAATATCTCCTTTATAGAAAGTATGATGACTGCCCTTTGCTCTATCTAATATAAAACCATTTTGTTCTAAAACTTTCTTTAAATCTTCAAATGATACATTTTTAGGATTATTTTGTATATTCTTCAAAAGTTTATCTTTAGAACTCATCATAATCCTTATCTTTAATATAAGTATATTATACACATATATTACTTATATATTTCTTAAGGATATTTACTTAATTACCGCTGAATTTATCATATAAAAACTGCTTCAAAAATCCCTGTGATTTTGCTCTTATCTTCAAACTGATTTTCCGAAAAATAACCACGAATAAATCCCTTAATTTCCGCAAAAGCATTATGAAATATGGCTATTGATTTTCCGAAAAATATACCCTGAAAACTTTACTTAAAATCAACCCTAAAACAACTCATAAATACAGACTTTAAAGCCTTTGATTTTAAATGATGGATTGATTGATTTTGCACAAAACTTTGATTGATGATTTTGCTAGAGATGTCTCTTAGTTGTAGTGATAAAGTGCACAAAAATATTCTCTTAAAATCTTGTATTTTTTTCTTTTAAAAAGCAAATTTAAATCCAAAAAAGATTTAAGTTGTTTATCTTAAAAGGTAACAACTCAAGATTAAGAATGGATTATGAGGATTGAAGGTAATGATTTTAATCAATCTCAAAGCTTTTAAAATTTTAATTGATTGAATTTATCTCTTTTGCACTCCCCCTCTCTTAGGTTCTTCCTAACCCTCCCCCCATTCCCTGCGGTTGCCCGCCTGCGGGGAGAGGGGGTGTGTGGGTTGAAAAAGGTCAGTTCATATTCATATGATTTTTGTTTGAAAATAGATTTTAAAAATACTAGAAATAAAAAGGCTTTAGGATTGATTCAAAGAGATAGTGAGGGCTTTTGTTTTGAGGGATTGAAATAGTATTTGGATTTTAAAAAAGATTTGAAGGGATTTGTTTGAGGATTCAAGAGGCTTAAAGATTGATGCTTTTAAGACTTTTGGACTTGACAAAAACAAAAAAATAGTATCTAAAAAATCATATGAAATGAAGGATTTTGGGAGTTCAGTTGTGGTGGAAGCTGGAGTGAGGTAGCAGATGCTAGATTTTGGGGGTAGAGTCTTGAATTTATAAATTTTGGTTCTTCAATATGCTTATAATGCTTATAAAATCTATTAAGTAAACCAAAAGTAAACAAATAAAAATGATGATAAATGATTGCAGATGATTGTGAATGATTTTAAATGAAAATTGTGATTTAGGATTAAAATATTATTTAACCTAAATACTCATAGCTCCTAAAAATCAAGAGTTATAATCCGCTCATTCAATATTAAAGGCTTGCTTTGGTTCCAAAATCTTTATTGCAAAAAGACATCGCTTCAATCCTATCTTCTGCGGGGGCTGATGAATTTATCAAAGATGAATTTAGCTTTAAGGGGCGATTCAAACAAAATGCTGAAGTGATATATGATGATAGGGCTGTTGGCTATTGTAATACCTTTGTGATGAGTGCTAAGGATTTTTTCAATTCAAAGCTCAAACTCAAAGATATCCTAACACATAAAGAATCTGGAAAATCCTACAAGATTGTGCAAATCCTAAGTGAAGTCAATGTGTTAAAACGACTTGTTTTAGAAGAAATAAAACCACAGGAAGCAAGATGACTTTAAAAGAAAAGATTGATTTGTGCAACCAGCATATAAACGAACTCTTAACCCAGCCTATGAGTGAATCTCAAATCATTAAATACAGCATCGATGGAATATCGATTGAGAAAAAATCTGTGTTTGAAATGATTGAAGCTTTGGAAAAACTTAAAGCCTCTTTCATCGCTTCTGCTAACAAACTCCCTCCTTATATTCAGGTGGTGTTATGAGGATATTTGGCTTTGAATTCAAAAAACTAAAAACTGCTATCAAAAGGCAATTTTCTCACTATATGGGGGCATTGTCTCCTGAGAGTGTGTATTACAAACAAACAGCTAAAATGCTACAAAGTCTTGATTTGGATTCTGCTTCTTTGCGACTTTTGAAAATTGCTCGCAACCTTGCTATCTCTAATCCCTCTATTTATGGATATTTACAAACAATGGAATCTGAAATCTATGGAGAAAAGGGCTTTATCCTAGATTTGGATACTCAAAATGAAGATTTTAACCTCAAGATTGAGGGCTTTTGGAAAGAATGGGAAAAAGAATGTGATTTGAAAGGAGAATTTGACTTTAAAGACTTTGAACGATTTGTTTTGATGCACTATCTGCGTGATGGAGAGTGTTTTGTGCATATGAGTTCTCAAGCTGATGGACTCAAACTGCAGGTTATCCCTCCTGAGCATATTGATTATAACTACAATGATGGGGTTAAAATCAAAAAAGGTATCGAGTTCAATCAAGTCAATCAAGTCATAGCCTATCATATCAACATCGATGATATGGATAGGAGTAAAAAGATTCGTGTGAGTGCAGAGGATATGATACACCTCAAACGCACTTTTAGCACACAGCAGATTCGAGGGATTAGCCATTTGACCCCTGTGATATTCAAAGTGATGCAAAGTGATAAATACATAGAATCTGTCATCACACAAGCTAACATCGCTTCTAAACTATCCCTCATTGCCACGCCCAAAGAAGAAACAGAAGGCTATAGCGGTAATTTTATGGGTGATTTGGAAGAAAATAAGCCTGTAGAGCCAAAGACCATTGAAATAGAAGATGGGCGAATCATAGCTATGAATGAGGATTATAAAATCGAACCACTCAACATCAATCATAACCCTAACATAGAAGCCTTTATGCTAGATATAAACCTTAAAATCGCTAAAGCTCTAGGGATTTCTTATATGACTTTCACAGGCAATCTGAGGAATGCTAATTTTTCAAGTTCAAGACTAGGGGTTGAAGGAGAGAGGCGAAATTTCAAACGCATTCAAAAGCTTTTGATTAGAAAAATACACTCTCCTATTTATGAAGCCTTTATCCAAAACCTAGCTTTGAGAGGAAAAATCACGCCCAAAGAAGCTAAAAATGCCCTTTCTCAATATAGCTTCAAAACACAGGGTTATCCTTATGTCGACCCAGCAAAAGAAATCACTGCTTTGAAAATGGAAGTTGAACTAGGACTCAAAAGTATAAAACAAATTTGGAGTGATAAAGGGATCGAGCCTTTAGCACAAGTGAGGGATATAAAAGAAGTGAATGATATTTTGCTCACTGAACTCTCAAGGCTGAGGTCTGTGCTATCCCCTCACCCAACTCCAGCAAATAATCAAGAAGATGATGAAGATGAAGAAGACAATCCAAAAGGAGATGAAAATGATTGATATTAAAGACTTGAATTTCAGTGCTAAGCTTATCCCTCAAGACCCTATTGATGATGAAGAGATGAGCATATGTTTTAAGGCTTTGAGTGCTAATCCTACGATTAAAAGAGAAGGATTTTATCAAGATTACTACATCAGCATAGATACAGATAAAGTGAAGTGGAAGGCTAAGAATCTTTTTTTAGATCACAACCCGACCTTTAATAATTCTGTGGGACTCATTGATGAGGTGAAAAAAGATAATGAGGGCTTTAAAGTTAAAGTGAAGTTTTTCGCCAATATCCCTGCTTCTAAAGAAGCTTTTGAACGATACAAGGCGGGGTTATCTAATAGTGTATCTGTAGGCTTTGGAGAAGCAGATATTGAGCGAATCGGTGAGATTGATGATTTGCCACATTTTAAAATCAAGAGTGGAGAAATCATTGAGCTTTCAGCTGTGTGGTTGGGTGCTGACCCTAAGGCGGTGGTTTCTAGTTTTGCTAAAACAAAAAAACCATTATCAGAAGAAAAACAAGGAGAAGAAAATATGCCAGAAATCCAACAAAATACAAATCAAGGAGAAGAAAATATGCCAAGTCAAGAACTAAGTGTCCTCAAAAATGATGCCTTAGAAATCGCACAATTAGCTGAAATAATAGGGCAAAAGGAATTAGGACTCAAAGCTATCAGTGAGGGAGTGAGCTATGCTGAGTTTCAAAAGAGTGTTTTTGAAAAATCCAAAGAAAACAAAACCTTCCATATCCAAACTTCAAAAACCAAAATTGAGCAAGAGTTCAGTTTGTTTAACATCATCACCAATAAGGCTGATGGCTTTGAAATGGAGTTTTTCAATCAAAGCACAAGGAAATTCAAAATCCCTAATACTTTTTATAAGAAATTTGATACTGGCTCTGGGGGAGATATTATCACTAAATCCACTAATGATGGAGTCGCTTCTATTGAACCACTTTATTGGAGGGGGGATAAGTTTATTGACTTGGTTCGTAGCACATCGCCACTGCTTCAAAAGCTAGATATTATGAGTGGCTTGGTATCTGTGCAACAAATCCCAAGAGATAATACTGAATTAGATGCTGTCTTCTTAGATGAGGGAGCAACTTCTAAGGCACAAACTCTAAGTTTTGACCATATCAAACTAACCCCTCAAACCCTCTCTAACAAAGTCATCATCACTAGAAGGATGTTTGAAATGACTCCACTAGCCCTAGAATCCTTTGTGATTTCAAAAATGGTAACAGGCATAAGGCGAAAACTTGAAAAAGTAGTCCTTTATGGCAAATCACCTGAGCCTATCACAGGGATTTTTGAAACCAGTGGCGTGCAAATGGTAGAAAGCTTTATGAAAGCCCCTGATTTCAAATCGACTTTGAGATTCAAAGGACTCTTACAATCAGCAGATTATGATACTTCAAGATGTGCGTTTTTTGTGAATGCGATGGGCTTCACTGAACTTGAAGGCACACCAAAATCTATCAATACGACCAATGTAACCACTGAGCGAACCCTTTTAGAAAATAACAAACTCGGAGGCTTTGATATTTATCCAAACAACTTGATGAAAGATGGAGACATCATATTGGGGGATTTTTCTAATGCGATATTAGGCATTTGGAGTGATGGCATTGAGATAAAAACTTATCAAGAACAAGGGGATAACCTCATTATCGAGGGATTTTATGATATTGATTTTGCTTTGAAGCGAAACAATGCGTTTGTGATTTCAAAAATAAAGGCTTAAGGGATGGATTATAAAGTTTTATACAACACACAGATTAATAATGAATTCAAAGCCAAAGGTGAAATCATAAACTTCCCTAAAGGCACAGATGAGGGCTATATATTGAGTCTGGTGAAAAATAAAGTGATTGAGGTTATAGAAGAAGAAACTATTCAGACTAAGAGTAAGAAGATAAATGGAAAAGACAAATAAGATGACAAAGCAAAGTTTTGGAATAAGCTTGTATTAGAGGGGACAAGGGGGCTTGAATTGCGAAGTCGCCCCCTTATCCCCTTAAACCCCAAACCCCCAACACGCACCCTTAGACCTTTTGCCTGTCAGGTCAGTAGTTGGGTTTGGTTTGGAAAAGACAAATAAAACTGGGTTGATGAACGAGTGAATAACCCTGAACTTTAGGAACAAAGCGATTGAATCGCTTTGAATGCTCTTAGATTTAGCAAGGCTAAATCCAGACAAATCAATAAAAGGAGTATCAAAATGGCATTTAACTTTAATGCACAGGCTTTCAGTGGGGGAAATCTATTTATAGATGGGGTAGGTTGTTTGGGGGTTTTGAAATCTTTTGAACCCCCAAAAATAGAACAAGAAGTCATAGAACAAAGCTCTAGCATAGGGAAATATGAGCAAGTCTTACCCACGCTAAAACCTCTGAATGCTAAATTTGTGCTAAATAATGTGGATATGGTGTATTTCAATACCCTGAATGCTTATATCCCACAAGTAATCTATATCAAATCAAACCTCTCTAGCGGAGGGATGGTAAAAAAAGAAACACAAATCATTGCTACATTCAATGGCAATATCAAAATCTTAGAGTTGCCTAAGTTTGAAATGAACAAAGAAGCTGAGCTTAGTTTGGAGATGAATGTGTATATGTTTAGCTATCAAATAGATAAAGTCCCTGCATTGCTTTATGATGTGCATAACTCTATTTATGCCATCAATGGAGTCGACCAATTCTTAGAAATAAGAAAAAACATACAATAAGGAGGTGATATGGGTGCAAAATATGGAATCAATATTGAAGTTAAAAACGCTAGCAGTTCAGATATATCTATCAATAATACACGCAGCATTGCTATTGTGGGTGATGATGTCAAAGTAGAAAATACAGGACTCAAATACTACCCTTCTATCAAAGAGGCAATAGATTGTGTCGGAGAGGGAAGTATCAAAGATACTTTAGAGGATTTGAAAGCTGCTGGATTGGAATCCACGCTTATCATTTCTAGCTTCATCAAATCAGATAGGGTAGCTGAAGATGTATTGAAAGCTATTGATGATTTGATTTTATCTGAACAAAGCACAGGCTATCGCCCTAAATTTATCCTTGCTTCAATCTACAATAAAGATAAGGGTGTGTGGGAAAAGTTAAAAGGAGTAGGGGATAAATTAGGAGCGATTTATGCAATTGAGATTGATGAGGGGAGTGAAGATAAGATTTTAGAAGCACTCAAAGATTTCCAATCCAAGCGAGCGATCATTACTTATCAAAAGGTAACTCGCTTGGATAAAGTTGTGCGACCTTTGGGGGGCTTTATCATTGCTAGTTATGCCAAAGTGATGAGTGCATCTGAATATGGCTTTGCTCAAACATTTTCTAATCGCCTCATTGATGGAATCATAGGAGTGGTGGATAAAGTAGAGTTCATCAGTGGGGAGGATTGTGTGGCTGATAGGCTTAGAGGGGTCGGGGTTAGCTTGGTGATTAGTCATAGTGGATTGAGGGCTTGGGGAGGAGAAGTAAGGGATAGTGATTTTAAAAGCCTTCATAGTGTGGTTATCTTTGATACCATCATTGAATCTATCAAAAAATCTCAAATTGAAGCTATTGATAAGCAAGTGAGCGATTACCTTAAAAAAGTAGTAGATGATTTGGAAGCATTTTACCGCAAGCTTGTGGCAAATAATGTGGCTGTGGGCTTTAAAGTATCTGTGCCAATGGATTTAAATACCAATGAATCCATAGCTGAGGGTAAAATCTATATCCAACATCAAATCCAAGAAATGCCATTGATGAAAAACATCACCAATAAGATTTATAAAGTTAATGATTATGGTTCTGAGCTTGTTAAAGAGATATAAAAACACCCCAAAGGGTGATGAGTCCTTTGAGGTGAAGTGTGTGGTGTGCAGTTATTTGAGGTTAAGGAAATCCCTAATCTCTTCTCTAAAAATGCTAATAAGCATTGATAGAACTACAAAAAGGATGTTTAAGTCCATTTTTGGACTCCTTATAGTGAATTCCCACCCTCCCACCACTACAAAAAAAAACCCGATTGTCCATAATGGACTCATCGGGATTCACTATAAGGCACACACTTTTTAATGCTTATCTAAGTAATCAGCTTAGATAAGTCAATTATAGCATAAGTTTAGGAATAAAAATGACAAAAAGAGAAGAGTTACTTAGTTTATTATCCCAATCTTTAGGTTGTGTAGGCTTTAAAAGTATTGATTATTCACAAAGATACACTTATGACAAAGAGGATTTGCCTGTATGTATCATCAAAGAAAACTCATCAGAGGTCAACATACCTGCTTCAGGGACTTGGGAATATGATTGTGAGCTAAGCATTTTTATTATCTCTTTGAGTCCAGAGTATGATTTAGCCCAAGAGGTATTTAAAATCATTAAAAATCTCCCAAAAGATACTTTTATATTTTGTTTGAGGACTACGGCTTTAGAGAGCAATTTTGAAGATGTCCCTTATCATCAGCTGAGTTTGAACTTTAGTGTGAGGTATTATTGTGAGGAATTTAGCCTATGAACTTACCTGATTTCTTAATCCCTTGTGATATAGAGAGTGAACGAAACATTATTTTGAGTGAATTGAGAGAGAAGCTACCTGATTATGAGCCTTTGAGGGGTGATGATTTTGCTATTTTGCTGGATTGTTTTTTGTTCAGGTTGAACAAATACATCAATTATATTAATTTTGTCATTTCACAAAACTATTTCCCTTATAGCAGTGGGGAGTTTTTGGATTCTTTGGTAGCATTGGCTGGGATTAAGAGATTTGAAGGCACTCCTTTTATGGCAAAAATTGAGGTTTGCTCTAGCACTCCACTGCACCTTCCAAAAGGCACTAAGTTTATTGATATGAAAGGACATAATGCGTTTTTGAATCAAGATTTGAGCATTGATGAAGGCTTGAAAGGGGAGGGTGAGATTGTTTTAGAAGATGGAGTAGAAGGGGATTTTGATACGATTTATCTTGAAATCCCTCATATTTACATCACAAGCATCAAAAAACTAAGTGCTTTTGTGCAAAAAGCAAGCAAAGAAGATGATGAAAGCCTCAAAAAGAGGTTTTTACTCTCTTTGAGCAAGCCTTCAACAGCAGGGAATCTCAAAAGCTATCAATACTATAGTGCGATACCTGAAGTGCTTAAAAGTAAAATCAAACACAAAGATTTAGGTGTGGTTGAGGTCATTTATACACAGAATTCTGAAGATGCACTCCAAAAGCTAAAAGCTTCAATAGAACCTAATATACCACTCACAGATACCATTATCTATACCAAAGCCATAGAGATACCCATAGAGCTTACTATCACTTTGACATTAAAATCGCTGCAAAATATCTCTAGCATTATTTTTGATATTGATAAGCAAGTCAGGGGGTTGTTTGAAACTTTAGAGATTGAAGAGGGATTGAGTGAATCTAAAATCATTGCTCTTAGCTTTTTGAGTTTGGATATTCTTGATATTGAAGTTTCGCCATTGCCTGCTATGGAGGAAAATGGGATTTTCAAACTCCAAAACCTAACTATCATAGATAAGGAGGCTTGATGAAATCACTCCTGCCCTCACACTTCAAAGAACTCAAAATCATTGATGAGGTTTTAGGGGATTTTGTGAATGAAAAACTAAATTTTACAAATCAAAACTTCTATAGCCCTACAGAGCAAAATGCTTTTTTGATTGCACAGACTTTTGATATTAATATTTTAGGTTTTAACCTCAATCAAATAATAAAAATACTTCAAACTCCTATGCTTTCAAAATCAAGACTTGGAACCAAAGAAGCCTTAAAAACTAGTTTGAATAAGGTTTTTGGTGAGGTTGTTATCCAGAGCATTCAAGAAGATAATAAATTAAAACCCTTTGAATTCTCTATCAAAGCTAATGTTGATAATGGGATTGATGAGGAGGGATTAATGGCTATTAAAAGTATCGTAGAAGAAACGAAGCCTTTGAGGGCTAGCTTGGCTGGGATTGATTTTGAAATGCCTTGCTTGCAATGTGATATTTTGCTAAAAAATTCAATCTTATGGAGGCTATGAATGCAAACAATCCAATCAATCCTAAATAACTTGACTTCAAAACAAATACTTCAAACCCTCAAAGAAAAAAATACAAAAGCCCTTTTTGTTGGTTCTAAAAATCCAAATGATGAGGTTTTGGAAACAAAATTAAAAGATTCAAAACTCACACTTGAGCAAATCAAAGGAAATGCTTTTATCCAAACCGATGTGAGGAGGGCTTATTTTGATGACAATAACTGCTTGTGTTTTGAGGTAAACCTAGATTATGACATTGCTTCAGAAAATACCATTTATGCACTAGCTATCGTGAGTGAAGAGAGTATTTTTGTGCTAGCACTCACACCAAAGATTAAAAAAATGCAAGGGATTGGGGGGACTTTTGTTTTAAAAACTTCTATAGAAGGTAGGAGTGGGGAGATGGTTTTTAAGGCTGATGATTATATATCAGAGGCTGAGTTTGAACCTTTTAGGGATTTTGTTGATAAATTTGAGGATTTGCTTGAAGATTTTAAATACAAAGCCAAATTAAAAATGCTGCTTTTGGATTTGGAAAACTACCTAGATACTCAAATCCAAGCCATTAAATCAAATATGGATAAGCTCAATGATATTGGTAGGAAAAATTATTTTTATCGCAACTCACTGCCTTGTGATTATGTAGGGATGGGGGAGCGATTAAGCAGGGATGAGTATCCATTGCTATGGTATTTCACACTAGGGTGCGTAGGCAATGATGGGAGGGAGTATTTTTCTATCCCAAAAGGAGGGCTTTATTCTAAAGGGACTTTAGATTTGAATTTAGTGGGTAGATTTGAAGAAAGTGGCTTGCCTGATATTAGAGGGGATATACAAGGGGGGAATGATAGTTTGACTGGAAATGGAGTGTTTTTTAATAATGGTAGCACAGGCTGGCAATGGAAAGGAGGCACAGATGGATGGAAAAATAATCAAGTGGGATTTAAGGCTTCTATGAGTAACCCTATCTATGGGAGGAGCGATGATGTAGAAGTCAATCATATTAGCTATCTTGAGGGGATTTATGCAGGAGAGAGGATAAAAAGCTTTCCTTTGGATTTAAAAAATTTAATAGGAGTTAAAAATGGATAATTTAGAAAACTTAGAAAATAAAATCCAAGAATTAAAGGAGTTGAAAACTCTTAGTGTGGAAAATAGTCTAGGGATTTTGAAAACTTATAATGAAAGCCTTAAAGATGACTTGAATCAAATCGCACAAGATATTTTAAAAGATACTTCAAAGAAAAAAATCAGGCTTTTGAAAAATGTCAATGGCTATCGGAGTGTTTTTTATCAAGAAGTTTATGAAGATAACAAAGGCAATATTATCAAATATGGGGACATAATGGTCGCAGGAGGAGATGCTATCAGGAGCGGGGCTGGGAAAGGAGTGGCTAGCTTTGGATTTTATCGTGTGGGTATCCCTTATGGTGTAGAGATAATAGATGTAGTTGGTGGGCATGGGAGTTTTTTCGCTCAAGAAAAGGACTCTGATGCTATGTGGGTGTGGGGAGTGAATGCTCAGGGTTGTTTAGGGCTAGGGCATAGCAATAATGTCTTAATCCCCCAAAGAGTCAGTTTCCCTGCAAAGATAAAAAAAATTGCTTCTGCTAGCTTTAGCACAGGTTGTCAATTTGCTTTTGTGCTTTTAGAAGATGGGAGGCTTCTGGGAGCTGGGAGGAATGCTGATGGGGAGCTTGGGATTGGCAATAATATTGATTGCTCAAAATTTTTACAAGCTTTGAGTAATGTAGCAGATTTTTTTATCGGTAATAATTGGGCAGGTGGTGTGTATGCCATCACTTATGATGGGCGGCTTTTTTCTTGGGGATATAATCGCACTGGTTGGCTAGGGCTAGGGCATAGCAATAATGTGAATACACCCACATTAGTAAGCAATGTTGAAAATGCTAAAACAATTTATCATTCTACTTATAATGATGGAACTTGGTATGGCAATACTTTCATCATCACGACTGATAATAGATTATTGGGGGCAGGCTATAACGGGCAGTGGAATTTAAGCCAATCTGATGCCAATCAAAGGAATACCTTTGTGCCTATATTGAATGAATCCAATTTACCACTCAAAGACATCATAGCGTTTAAGGGTGGTGGTGTTTATGATGTGGCTTTAGCCATAAATAATAAGGGGGAGTTATTTTCTTGGGGATGTGCTGATATGGGCTTGGGAGATGATAGGACTGCTCATAGTCGGTGTAAGAAGATTGCTAGTGGAGTAAAACGGATTGAAAAGCAAGGGTATCGCTATCCTGCTAATTATATCCAGTATCAAAATGGCAGTATCGCAGCCTTTGGCTATAACCAAACCCAAGCACTGGGTGTGGGTAATGCTACTAGCCCTATAAGGGCTATGACTCCTGTAATCCTTCCAGCTAAGATCATTGATTTTTGTGTTTGTTCTTTTTATGAGGGTGAAAGGGCATTTATCGCTAGTGATGGAGAGCGATTGTATGGGTGTGGGAGTGTTTATGAGGGTAATTTGAATATCACTAGCAATATCTTACAACCCCAAATATTGAAATGAGGAAAATAATGAAAACTTATAGTTTTTTAATTAGTTTTTTGCGAGGGGGACAAGGGGGCTTGAATTGGCAAGTCGCCCCCTGAACTTTAGGAACAAAGCGATTGAATCGCTATGAATGCAAGTGAAAATAAATGAATAAGGAGATAACAATGAAAACATACAAATTAAGCACAGATAAGATTGCTGAGGTCAAAGGGGAATTCAAAACCCTCTATAGCAATGGAAGATTTATCTATGTGCAACCCTTAGAAGACATAGAACTAAATGAGCCTTTTATCCAAGAAGATTTGCCAAAAGAATATGAAGAAAAAAGACAAGAGATATTGTCTTATGAAAGAGTCAAAAAGACTTCAGAGCTCAATAGGATTTGTGATAAATATTTACAAAACTTTCAATCTTCTGCCTTAGGGAGTGCTTATATCTATGATATGGCACAAGAAGACCAGATTAATTTGATGGGATTGCTCATTGCTGGGATTGATAGCTTTTTTAGGTGTGCTAAAGCTTCTGATCCTGATGATAAACAAAATATCCCTCATACCAAAGAACAATTAAAACAAGTCTATTCTGATGGACTCAAAGCTAAGAGTGGAATCATTTATATATGTGGTGTGTTGAAAGAATATGTAAAAAGTCTTGATGATTTAGATTCTATCAAGAGGGTGAAATGGGAGGATTATGAGGATATCACAAGGCAGGAGGAAAGATAATGAATTATCTTGAATTGATTAAGACTTATTTGTTTGTGGCTGTGATTGGGATTTTTGTGGGTTGCTTGTTTGTGATGAGGACTATTTCTGAAGAAGTCATTGATACGAAGGCAAAGATGATTCAATTTATCGTTTATGGAGTGGGGAGTTCTATGCTCATTACTTGGATAGGGTATGAGGTGTTTGTGTTTTATGGATTGCCTCCTAGTCTTGCTTGTGCGATTGGTGGAGGGATGGGCTTTGTGGGTGCTGAGAGCATAGCTAGGCTGGTGATAAGGGTATTCAAGAAAAAGGCTGGATTAGAGGATAAGGAATGAACAAGCAAGCATTAGAATTTATCAAATCTCATGAGGGTTTTAGTGCTAAGCCTTATTTAGATACTGCAAATATTGAAACCATAGGCTATGGGAGGAACTTGAGTGCTTATCCTTTGAGTGAAGATGAACAAAGGGAAATCCTTATTAATGAAGGCAGGTATTCTAAAGAAGACGCACAAGAGTGGCTCATAAATCAGCTCCAAAAGCTAGAAAACGAGCTAAATAAATACCACTGGTTTAAGAAGCTAGATACTTATAGGCAAGCTATTGTCTTGGATATGGCTTATAATTTGGGCGTGCCTAGACTCTTGCTTTTCAAAAAAATGATTTTAGCCCTCAATAGTGGGGATTATGCGAGTGCGAGTAGAGAAATGCTAAATAGTGGCTGGGCTATGCAAGTCAAAAGCAGGGCTTCTAAGCTAGCAATAGCAATGAGGGAGATAAAACAAAATGATGAGGTGAATGCCTGATGAGGTTAGGGGTGATTTTGGCGGGGATAGTTCTTGGATTTTTGGCTATTGAGGGGTATATCTATGTGCGGATAAAAACGGGTGTGCAAGCACAGCTAGCCAAAGAATTGCTCCAAAGGCAAAATCAAGCCATAGCAAAACAAGCCCTTGATACCAAAAACTATATCAAGACCCTATCAAAAGAAAAAATCATCACCAAATATAAAGTCATCCATCCTAAAGAAGAGGGTTGTGAAGGTAAGCTAGAGGAGATAAAAGATGCAATGGATGTGTATTTTGATTCTTTCAAGCATATGCTTTAGTGGGTGTGTGAGGGTTAAGGAAGTGTTTATCCCTACAGCTTGCCAAATCCCTAAAAGGGAGAATCCTATCAAAACTGGGGATTTAGCCCAAGATGTTAAAAACATCTTGATTTATTCTGAAGGGATAGCAAAGGATTTGGAATTTTGCAGAGGGAATGAACCGCATATGCGTTAAATGGCTTTATTCAAGTAATAAGGCTTTTTAACCCATAGGGTAAATCAAACAAAGTATAAAAAGGAGTAGTTATGGCATTAAAAATAAACACAGAGGTAAAAACATTTACTTTCAGGGATGGGCAAGAGATTACACTCAAAGAACCTACATTGTTACAAATCAATGCAGCTCATAGTAAAAATAAAGATGATATTGAAGTGATTAAGTCTTTATTGATAGATATGACTGAAGGGGAGTTGGATAAAGATTCTATCAATGCTCTTCCTTTTGGTGAGTTTTTAAGGTTATCTGAATGTGTGAAAGGATTTGTAGGTATTGACCTAAAGGACTAAGGGAGGGCATAGCTTTGATTGGCTATGCCTTGCACTTTGGTTTATCAGATATAAAGGATATGAGTTTTAGTGAGTTTATGGACTATCTAAGGATAGCTAAGGAAATACTTGAAGTGAAGGGGTTTTGAAGAAATCAACACAAAGGATAAAAAATGAAAACAGGAGTTATATTAGACTATGATAGAGTTAAAAATCAATTACATCATTTGCTCCCAGAATCTGTAGCAATTAACATATTCATCTTTATTAGCATTGTCAAAAATATCTGTCATTATTTTTTGGATCAGAAGCAATACCCAATAAACAGGTATAAAAAACAACAAGCCATAAGCACTAGTTTCCATAATTTTTTCATAATCATTATTCCCAGCGAGTATAAAAATTATGGTTATAAATATACAAGGATAGTAAAATGTAATGATTTTGAAAAAATTAAGAGTGTATATACAAAGCCTTCTTGTTATAGATTTTTTAGGTTCATCGTTATTGGTTGGCAAAACAATATTTGTATATTGGTTAATTTGTTGAACATAGATAGCTCTTTGAAAAAACTTTGCTTTTATTTTTTTAATGAAGCTTGTTATTTTTTTAGATTCAAATTTTTTATTAATGAGGCTGATTTTTTTATCAAGTTCAATGTCATTAGCTATCTTGATTTTATTTTTAAGGTATTCTTTTACTATCTCATTTTGCTTTTTTCTTGTTTCTACCAATTCATTAATATCGACAGATTTTTTAGATTCAATGCTTGTTTTAATCTCTTGAAGTTCTTTTTGAAGTCCATTATCAAGAGATTGGATTTTTTCTTGAAACTTAGGGCGGAGTTCAGTATAAGTCTCATCAAAAAATTGATTGTAATCATTGATATTTTTAGCAAGTATTTCATTTTCTTTTTGAAGAATATCATTCATAGCTATTTGAAATTTGATGGTAGCAATCTTAAGCTCAGCGATTGCATTATGTGCTTTTGTTTCCAAACTTTTCGAATAGCTATCATTAGAAGGTATTATGGCACTAATGAGGAGATAATCGCCCAAATCAAGTTGCATAAGCTTTCCTTTTTCTCAAAAAGTTTTAAATATTTTACACCAAAATTATCAGAAAATCAACACAAAGGATAAAAAATGAAAACAGGAGTTACATTAGATAATTATTTTAGGGTATTTTATGAAAATAAATCCCACTTTTCTGTAACACTGAGTTCATCTTTTGATAAATGGAGACAAAATAAAAATAAATGTTCGAAAATAAAAAACAAAATCATTGCGATAGGAGTAAAAAAGAACATGAAAAGGAATAAACCAGCTAATAAAACAATACCCCAACCCATCATCACCATGCTTATTATAAACATTTTGCTATTAACATCAATCACCCAACCATCTATCCAAGCTGATAAAAAGTATAGAATGCCCCCTATAAATGCTGAGGCATATATTAACATTATAAAATTATTAGGAAAGTCTATATATATTGCTTTTTTTGTTTCAATGTTTAAAAATTTAGTCATGTTTCTTATTAGAAAAATAACCAAAAAGAAACATAGCATACTTACAAGAAACCACATATTAAAACCTTTTAATTTAATCAAGTTAATTTTAATCCAAAATAATAAAAAAATCAACACAAAGGATAAAAAATGAAAACAGGAGTTACATTAGATATACAGGCTAATTTGGATGCACTGAATAAAAGTATCAAGGCTATCAATAAATCAATGAAAATTGATTTGGGTATCAATATCAAAAAAGCATTAGAAGAGGCTACCAAAGGACTTAAGGAAGGATTAGCTAAAAATAAGCCTATTGCAGAAATAAATGAACTAAAAGCTAAAATCAAAGAAGCTACAAGTGTGCAACTAAAATTCAACATAGACCAAGCTACCAATCAGCTAAAAAATATAATCCCACAATTTATAGGGACATATAGCACTATAAAAGGTCTCATATCTAGCCCTGTGTCTGCTAGTCTTGATTTTAACACAGCTATCAATGAAATCAATAAATTCGCTGATTTTTCAAACTCAGAGCTTGGAAAGTTCAAAAAAGATATGTTTGATTTGGGTAAAGCCAATGGATTAGGGCTTAATGATATATTAAAAATAAGTGAGTTATCTGCCCAGCTAGGCATAGGCAAAACAGAACTCAAAGACTTTACTCAAAATGCTATCAATCTAAAAATAGGCTTAGGTCTATCTCAAGATGAAGCAGTCAATCTCAGCTCAAGTATTTCTAAAGCTTTTGGTATGGGGGTCAAAGAAACACAAGTTTTTTCTGATGAAATCACTGCTATGTCAAAAGTAACCCAGCAAAGTGCAAAAAAGATTTTAGAAGTTACTAAATCTACTCTAGCAGGGGCTAAGGCATTTGGCTTGTCTGCTAAGGAAACATCTGCTCTATCTGCCTCATTCCTCTCTGTAGGGCTTGATAGCTCTGAGGCAAGTAGTTCTATCAATAAATTTTTTACCGAACTCAATAATATTGATAATGCGACTGAGGGCTTTAAAAGGTCTTTGGCAAAAATGGGACTAGATGCAGAGCAACTAAAAGAAGATATACAAAACAATCCTCAAGAAGCTATCAAAAATCTCTTTGAAGATTTAAATGATCTTAGTGATGAAGAGAGGTTTGGAGTCATATCTGAAATCTTTGGCAAGAAAATGGCAAATAATATCAATTCGGCAAAAGATGGAGTGAGGGCTTTTGAAAAAGCACTTGAATCAAGTAAGGATTCTGCAGGAGCCTTACAAAAAGCTGTAGATAGAGCTGCAGGTGATGGATTTGGAGATAGTATATTTGAGTTAAAGGCTGCTTGGCTAGAATTTAAAAATGAGATAGGGAGTATCTTTGTGCCTGCTTTAAAATGGCTTGCTGATTTGACAAGGAGTGTATTAGGAGGATTGACAAACTTTTTAAAAAACAATGAATGGAGTAAATTATTTATTGGATTTAGTGTTGGTATCCTTGCATTGGTAAAAAGTGTTGGTCTTATTAAAGTGGCTTTTAATCCTCTTAAAACAATTGTATTTTATCCTTTTCAAATTATGATGACAAAGTCTAAAATAGCAATGATAAGCTATTCTGATACTATTAAAAAGGCAAATTTGACTAATATTATTTTTGGAGATAGTTTGAATTGGCTAAAACTTAGATTTAATACCCTAAATAAAAGTATTATGGTGACGACAAAGAGGATATTTGGATTTTTAGACTCCTTGATTGCAGGAAAAATAGGGATATTTGGAAAAGCCTTGAACTTTTTGAAAATTGGTTTTTTATCTTTTAGCACAGGTCTAAGGGCGGCTATTGTTGGTATTCGTGCTTTTAGTATTGCATTGCTTGCTACTCCAATAGGATGGATTGGTATGGCTTTAGCAGGCGTGGCATTGACTGTTTACAAATTTTGGAAACCAATTAAAGCATTTTTTGGAGGATTTTTTGAAGGTATATCTGAAGCCATCACCCCACTCAAGCAAACTTTCTCTGCTTTATGGGTGTCAATTAAAACCGCTTTTGCTCCTTTTGCTCCACTTTTTAGTAAAATCTTTGGGCAAATTAATAGCACACAAGAAGAGCTGAGTGGTTTTGCACGAGTTGGATTGACAGTGGGTAAGGTGATTGGCGAGGTGATAAATTTGATAGCTAAGCCTTTTGAATGGCTGATAAAAATTATTACTCTGACTTTTGAAGCAGTGGGGAAGATTACTAGTTGGATAGGTGATATTTTTGGGATTGGGGATAAGAAGGTTGATGTGAATGCAAATCAAACCAATTCTATCATTCATAAAGGTCTCATTGATGAGGTCATCGCTAAACAAAATGAAAATAAAGCTAAAATGTTAAGCTCTATTCAAAGTAATCAAACTGATAACTCAAGACAAATCAATGACTATAAAAATATCACTATCAATACCAATCAAAGTCCACAAGCTATCGTGAGTGCTATCAATAGCTATAGTTATGATGATGATTTGTAGCGATAAGTCTTAATGAGGTTGAAAATAGTGCCTAGAAAAAGAAATATAAAAAAGCAAGTAAAATAAATTGCTGTTATGTTTTTGGTATGCAAATATAAAAAAAAGGTAAATATGATAAAGCAAAAATTGGCAAAAATGATATTTTTCCATTGTTTGGCTCTGTGTTTAAAAAACAAGAAGGTTTTATCTTTTTGTGGTTTATTGAATTCCATAGAGATGACTATCAGAGAATAGAACAACCCTAAGAAGAGAAAAATGATAGCTATTGCCATTAATGTCAAATTCAATCCTTGTTGTTTGTATTGCTTAAATACAGCATTAAAACAGAATTTTAACATAAAAAGGAAAAATAATGGAAAATATTTTTAGCACAACCAAAACAGACCCAAGAAAAGAGCTAGAATCTGAAGTGCAAAAACAAAGACAAAAGCAAAAAGAACTAGAAAATCAACCACAAGAAGAGCTAAAAGACCCTTTTAAGGAATACAAATCCATTCAGAGCAAAGATACACTCATTAAAATAGATAGATTTGCCTTCAAAGTCTCTCAAAATATCGAGTCCATAACCACGACTCTGAATATGGGTATCAAGAAGATTGAAACAATCAAAAAACCAATCTATCAAAAGATAGGAGGCAATGAAGAGATTATCAGCTTTGAAGCTAAAATCCTCATCACACAAATGAGTGAATTTGAAGGGTTTAAAGAGCTGGTCAAAAAAGCCAAACCTCTCAAACTATCTATCCTCTCTGAAAAGCCTAAAAAAATCCTTATCCAAAGGCTGAGTGAATCCAAGAAGAACTGGGTGATGATTACTGAGCGAGGAGTGAGCTATTATTGTAAAGAGCTAAGCATTGAAGGAGTGGTATTGTGAGCTTAGAAAAAGATTTAAGCAAGCATATACAAAAATCCCTCAATAAAGCTATAATCAAAGTAGCCAAAGAACAAGCTAAGGCTATCAGGGAAGGATTTGATTTGCCAGATAAAAAAATCAAATCCCTCACTATGATAAAAAAAGCCTCTCTTTATAATCTAAAAGCTTCAATTTTAGGATTTAGCGGAAGAGTGAGTATCAAGCACTTCAAGAAATCCAAAGTCATGCAAGGCAGAAAAATCATAGGCGTGAATGTCAAACTCAATCAATCTAGCAAGGTATTTCTAAACGGGCATTTTATAGCCAAAAATAGAGATAAACAAGGAGAATTCATCGCTATAAGAGAAAACTCTAAGCATATGAAAAATCCAAACTTTGAATACAAAAAATCAAGCAAGGCATATGCGAGCTTTTCTGGAACTCAAAAACTCTTATATCCTCTGAGTTCTAAGCCTTTTTGTCAAATAGCTAAAGAAAAGTCTCAAAGCCTAATGCCTAAAGTCAAAGAAATCTTTATGAAGGAGTTGGATAGGTGAAATGAGTAAATCCCCATTGATTGAAGCGTTTGCTAAATCTATCTTCATCAAACCAAAGCTAAGCCTCACAGAATGGAGTAACACATATAGGGTCTTGTCTAAAGAAAGCTCAGCATTGTTTGGGAGATTTGAAGCTTTGAGTTACCAGATAGAACCAATGAATGCTATCTCTAACCCTAATATCAGGGAAGTGGTATTGATGTGGGGAGCCCAGCTAGGCAAATCTGAAATACTCAATAACACCATTGGCTATTATATCCACCAAAACCCTAGCCCTATCCTTTTCTTATTGCCTTCTGAAGATATGGCAGAGGATTATTCCAAGCGAAGGCTTGCACCGATGTTTAGAGATACAAAAGTGCTAGATGAGCTTATCAATGATAGGGAGGCTAGCAATACAATCCTTATCAAAAACTTCAAAGGCGGTAACCTCGCTTTAGTGGGTAGCAACTCACCCTCAAAGCTAGCTTCAAAGCCTATCAAAGTCCTCATAGTCGATGAGGTCGATAGGTGTGAAAATACCAAAGAAGGGCATAGCATTGACCTTGCACAAAAAAGAACCAATACTTATTATGATAGGAAAATCATAAAAGTATCCACGCCAACTATCAAAGGACATAGCAGTATTGAGAGGGAATTTGAAGCAAGTGATAAACGCTTTTATTTTGTGCCTTGTCCTTATTGTGGCTTTTCTCAAACACTATCTTTTGAAAATATCAAATGGAGTCAAAGAGAAGATGGAAGTCATGATTTGGAAAGTGTGGGGTATGCTTGTATTGAATGTGGGGGTCTGTGGAGTGAGAGTGAGAAGAATAATGCCGTCTCTAAAGGCAGTTGGGAGGCAAAAAATCCCACTTCAAAAATAGCAGGCTTTTATCTCAATGCCCTTTATAGTCCCTTTTTTACGCTAAAAGATATAATAAAAGATTTTTTAGAATCCAAAGACAATGTGCAAAAATTCCAAGTCTTTACCAATACGATCAAAGCTGAGTCTTTTGAACCACCAAGCATTAAGTTTGAAGAAAATGAGCTTTATGCAAGGAGAGAAAATTATACCGCTAGCACTCTCCCTGATGAGGTAATGTTTATCACTTGTGGTGTAGATATTCAACATGATAGGATTGAGATGGAGTTCAGGGGATGGGGGCTTGGATTTGAAAGCTGGGGGATAGAATACTTGATTTTACAAGGTGATCCCAATCTACCCAAAGTATGGGATGATGCCTATGTCTCTACTAAAAAGATGTTTAGCACCATCAATGGGAGGCGGATGTATGCTAGCATTGTGCTTGTGGATAGTGGATTTGAAACACAAAAAGTTTATAAATTTGTCAAGATGGGTAAGGGGAGATTTGTAGCTACTAAGGGAGCTAGTGAGGGAGAAACTAAAAAAGATTTTGTCAACAAACCCAAAAAATTAAAAGACATATGGCTTTATTCTGTAGGGACATATAAAGGAAAATCTGAAATCTTTAGGCTGCTTCAAACCAAAAGTTTTGGAGCAGGATACCAGCACTACAATCAAAACTATAGCTTAGAGTATTTTTATCAACTCACTTCAGAAAAATTAGTCAAAACCAAAAATGATAAAGGCTATAGTGTTTATAAATGGGAGAAGTTAAGGGAGAGGAATGAGGCATTAGATATTAGTGTATTGAATCTTTTGGGAGCTAAGCTGAAAAAACTAGATGTCTGGACTTTGAAAGGAAAGCAAAATTAAGATAAGGATTGATTTTATTGTATGATTTATGTGAGGTTTTGCCAGAGGGTCAAGACCTCTTGGCAAATTTATGACCTCGAAAAGAGGTGATGAAAATGTCATTACTTAAGATATTGAGCAATATCTTGATGATTATTATACTACTTTGTTTATTAATAAGCAAGGTATATTGAATCTCAAGATAAGAGGGTTTTTAGCCCTCTCTCAATATCTAACCCTCTTTTATGCTTCATAAAAACCTCATTTAAATTAAAATATAAACAAAAAGTAAATAAACTAAAATGATTGTAGATGATTTCAAATGATTATAAATTATTTTAAATGATGATTCTAAAATGGTATTAAACTATTTTTTAACCTAAATACACATACCCTCCAAAAATCAAGAGTTAGAATATGAGATTATATTTATTGGAATAAGGATTTTTATGAGTGCTATGATTGAAACAGCAAAACACCTAGCAATATTCTTAAAAACTAATAAGGATACCCAATGAACCCAACAAAATTATCTGAAAAAATACAAACCTATCTCAAAATCAAAGGTTTGAAAATCACTCCTGAAAATAAATTATTCATTGATGCAATCACTCAGTGCCTTATCGTCCATCTTCAAACAGAAGCCATTGTTGAAGTCAAGACTACAGGGACTGCGAATGCACAAAGTGGGATTGGAAAAATCTATTAAAGGATAATGATGTTTGGGGAAGTGAAAATCTACATCGGCTCTATCATAGAGATGCAGGGTAATCAAGTCAAGGTCAATATCTTAGGCACTCAAACAGATTTTATGACTCATATGGGTAGCTTTGGAGCATTTAACAAACATTTTGTCCCGCCTGTGATAGGAGAGTCTGTATTGGTGATACGATTTGAAGACTCTAGCCTTTATCTAGCATTTTCTCTTCCTGCTGCTAATCTAGCTAATCCCCCTGATGAAGAAAACATCACTTATCCTGATGGGACAACCCTAAGCTATAACTCTACAAGCCATACCCTAAAGATAGAATCCAAAGCAAGCATTCATATCATCTGTAAGGAAGCTAGTATCAAAGCTGATAGTATCAATCTAGGGGATAGCGGGGGTGGGGGACTCATCACGACTCAAAGCATTTGCCCTTTTACAGGTAGTCCTCATCAGCAAGGGAGTAGCAAAGTAAAGGCAATATTGTGAAACAACTAAGCATTCAAGAAAATATCAATAGAATCTTTAAAACCAAAAAATACACCCTCCCACTCAACCCAAACTATGGCTTGAGCTATGAGTGGATTGACAAGCCTTTTTCAAAAGAACTAGAAGCCTCTATGATTGAAGAGATAAGAGAGCAGATAAGTATTTTTGAACCTCGCCTTGTGATAGAAAGCATTCAGGTAAGTAAAGAGTATTCTAATCTCTCTATCATTATCAATACAAATCTAAGGATTGCTATTTGATTGTCTCTACAAAAGAGTTAGGAGAACTTTTAGGGCTTACAGAAAGGCATATTTATAATCTTGAAAAAAAAGAAGTCTTATCAAAAGAAGATAAGAATTGCTGGGATGCTTATAAGAATATCCAAGCTTATATCTATTATAAAATCTCTATTGAAACACCCACTACAGATGGCAAAGAAGCAAGGGTAAGGAAAGATTTAGCCGATGCCAAACTAAAAGAAGTGATGTTAGCAGAGAAACTAGGCAAGCTTATCCCTATAGAAAAAGTCGCTAAAGAGCTAGAAGATATTGCTATCACGATTTCAAACAAGCTTTATTCTATCCCTCACCAACTCAAAAGAAGGTTTAAAATAGATGATGTGATGTATCTTGCCTTAGAAAATGAGATTGAAAACACACTCAAAGAACTCAAAGACCCAAATATTTATACCCAACAAGCCTTAGAGATAGAAGAAAAAATTGCCAAAGAAAGAGAAAAACAGGAGTTGAGTGATGAGTAAAACCCTAATGATGAGTTTTTTTATCTTTTATTCTATAAAGTTTATAAGCAAGATAACCACACAAAGTGAGTGTAAAAATAGTTACAATAACTTGACCTATCATTGTTTAGTCCTTTTTTGGAGTCTGATTGAAGCATACATTATAAAGATACTGCCTAATGTGATGATTGAGGGCATTATCCCAAAATCACCATTAAGGATAGCAAATGTTCCATTTACAAACAACCCTAATCCAATATTTTTAAAAAGCTCATTCATAAACACATTATATCAAAAAACAGGAGTTGAGTGATGAGTAGTTTTATGACACCTTTAAAAGGGGAGATTTTAGACAATGGCAATTTGTTGGTGAGTGAAGAATTTGATTATTACAGAGAAGAGGACAATGATGAGGTGATAAAAGTGCCTAATGGCTTTGAATCAGATTTCGCCTCTGTGCCATTTGTATTTAGAATCTTAGTGAGTCCCATAGGTAGGCATAGTAAGCCAGCGGTATTGCACGATTATCTCTGTGAGCTTTATCATTTGGGGAAAGTCAGCAGGGATTATTGTGATGAGGTTTTTAATGAAGCGATGAAGGTTAAAAAAGTCTCTTTGTATCATCGCTTGGTTTTGTTTGGCGGGGTGAGGGTATATGCGTATTATTTAGCATTCAAAAAGAAATTAAAAGGATTTTTATGAAATACATTGCCACGCAAGGAGAGCGGCTTGATAGTATCTTTTTTAAACATTATGGGATGGAGTTTGACCAAAAAATTTATGATGAGTTTATGATGAAAAATCATCACTTATTACTCAAAGATACTTTAGATTCAGGTGATGAGGTTTTGATCAAACCGATTGCAATTCAAGAGCTATCAGTTGCAGAGGGATTGTATGGAATCGATATATAAATCTTGTGAGTTCAAAATAACCCTGAATGATAAAGACATCAGTGATTTGATCGTCTCTATTGCTTATGAAGATTTTGAAAGCGACCAAAGCGATACACTCAAAATCAAGATTTTTCCAACCATCACCCCTAAGCTCAAAGATAAAGTCAGATTTTATATAGATAATCATCTCATCGGTAGCTTTAGCATTGCTTCTATCGCTTATACTTATAAATCTAGTTATGAGTGTGATTGCTCTAGTATTGATTATAGTTCTAATTTTAGGATGAGGAAAAATAGAAGTTTTGATAAGCTAAGCTACAAGCAGATACTACAATCTATCGCTAAAGAAAATAACCTGACTTTAAAGATAGACTTCAAACGCATGGATGAGATTGTCCATATCGACCAAATCAATCAATCTGATAGCTCGCTTTGCTATCATATTGCCAAAGAGCTTAACCTCACACAATGTATCAAAAACGATACTTTGATTTTCCTAGAAAAGGCTTCAGAAAAAAAGCCCTCCATATCACTGAATGCCTCTGATTGCGTGAGTGTGAGTCTACAGAGCTATGCGAAGATGTTTTATCAGTCTGTAGAGGTTAGCTATCAAAACGCTCAATCTAATGAGGGCAAAACCATAAAGATTGGCAAAAGTGAGCCTGTCTTGAAGCGATACTTGCATTCTAAGAGTGATGATGAAGCTTACAAAAAAGCACAAGGCTTATTCAAATCTATCCAATCCAATAAAAAGAAAGGCACATTAGAGATAGCAGGTAGGCTCATTTATGCAGGCACACTTTTAAAACTAAGCGGGGATAAAGAGCTAGAAGGACAATATGTAATCAACAAAGTGAGCCATAGTATTGACTCAAGTGGCTGGCGGATTCTTGTGGAGTTTGGGTGAATTGCACTTGATTTTTATTATCAAAAATGATAAT
>NZ_MLAS01000013.1 GCF_002272785.1 Helicobacter sp. 13S00477-4
GTGAAGGAAGTTAAAAAAGCAGATAATACAAGAGAAATGATAGGGATAAAATGTTTTTTAGATTTTAAAGGTTGAAGATTATTTTTTGAAGGAGCATTGAAGGGAGTCATATTTGACCCCCCCCCCCATAGATATTTTGGGTATTATATTTTTGTGCTTGAAGATTCATCATTTTGATCCTTTAATGTTGATAATTCACTTAATGTTATTTTTATAATTTAAACATTTTTTTATTGAAATAAAACTTAAAAAGCTATTCAAGATATGAATTTTAATTGAAAATTATTAGAGCTTTAGGTAAAATTTCATCAATAATCCATAAATTTTAATATATTTTATTTACTAAATAAAATATTATTTATCTTTTATTAAAATATTAATAAAGTGATAAATATTGATTTTTAAGTAGATTAAGTAGATTAAGTAGATTATGATTAATCATTAAAGAAGAGTATAATCAGAAATACTAAAAACTCCAAAATCAAAAGGAAAAATATGGAAAATACAATCAAATTCAATCCTACAGAGAGGATTCCTGCTAAAGGCTATGCAGTATCTGCAAAAGATGCAAAATTTCAACCTTTTAACTTCACAAGACATCCTATAGGAGATAATGACATATTTATAGAAATACTTTATGCTGGGATATGCCATAGTGATATTCATAGTGCGCGAAGCGAATGGGGTGAAGGTATTTACCCTATGGTTCCAGGTCATGAAATTGCTGGAAAAGTCTTGGCTATAGGAAAAAATGTGAGCAAATTCAAAGTTGGGGATTATGCTGGCGTAGGCTGTATGGTCAACTCTTGTGGTGAATGCGAAGCATGTAAAAGGAGTCAAGAACAGTTTTGCGAACGTGGTCAAATGGTTTTGACCTACAATAATCTTGATTGTTTCCATAATAATGAGCCTACTTATGGTGGGTATTCTAACAATATTGTTGTATCTGAAAAATTTGCCATTGAAGTGCCAAAAGATGCACCGCTTGAAAAGGTTGCTCCTTTATTGTGTGCAGGTATCACAACTTATTCGCCACTAAAATTCTCCAAAGTAAAAGAAGGGCAACATATCGGTGTTGCTGGATTTGGTGGATTGGGCAGTATGGCTGTAAAATATGCAATTAAAATGGGGGCAAAAGTGAGTGTTTTTGCCAGGAATGATAATAAAAAACAAAATGCTTTTGAAATGGGTGTTAGCAATTTTTATAGCTCACTAACAAATGTCAAAGAAAAATTTGATCTCATCATCAGCACTATACCAACAAAATATGACATAAATTCATACCTGAAATTATTAAAATATGGCGGAGAAATGGCTATTGTAGGACTACCACCTATTGAAACTACTCCAAAAATCACTGCGACACAATTAGTATATAATGCTGGGAAAAAGGTTTATGGATCTCTTATTGGAGGCATCAAAGAGACACAAGAAATGATGGATTTCTCTCTGAAACACAAAATATATCCTGAAACTGAAATCATTGATGCTAATCAAATCAATGAAGCTTATGAAAAACTCACCACAGGAAAGGCAAAATTTCGGTATGTAATCGATATGAAAAGCTTGCAATAAACAAAGATAAATCTGCAATCCAAACGTGGATTTTCAAAAAAATCCACGTTTACCAAGTATAATTCAATCCAACATTTCCCATCCCTAAAAAATCATATTTCAAACTCATATCGCCTATCAAAGAAATATCTATACTCAAAGCAGACAATAAATAAAATTTAGCATTATAAGATAACCTTAACCAAGTACGTGAAGGATTCAAATCATAATTGATAAAAACATCAGAACTTTTGAATGCTATCGCTCTAGTTTTGTCAATCTCTTGGAAGTGATATCTACCACTAAATTGGACAATATGGCCTGTTTTGGAAGTCTGAAAAACATATTCGCCTCCAGCACCTAAAGCAAAAACAAAATCAAGGGAGTCTTTGAATGTAAAATTCTCAGAACTCGATAAGGGTGTGTAGAGCAAGCTATAATTGCCCAATACTAATGGCTTTATAGAATGTTTTTCATTCAATGCAATCTTGTATTTATAAAAAATATTGGTATTAAAGGCGGTATTGTTATTAGAAAAATATTGAGGATTGATACCAATTTTTTCATTAGATACCTTGTTGCTACCTACTAACCAAGTCCCAGAAATTATAGCTTGTATTTCATTATCCCCAAAAGCATAATCTGAATAAATACCTAAAGCATAGGTATCAAAAGTTTCCTTTTCCTGTCTTTGTGCATAAAAACTCTTTGCATAATTGAATAAAGCACCTAAAACAATATCTGAATCTTTGCCTGCTTCCATCCTTCTATCATAACCTAAAGTAACATTCAAAGAACTTATACTGGAAGCTATAGATGAAGCGGAAGCATTTTGATAGTAAGAACCACCAATATTAATCCATGCAGAATTTTTATTCTCCAAGTCAGGAATAAAAAATCCTTCTGTGTTGCTTGCTAAAGCGTATTTACGAGATAATTCACTTAGACTTGGTTGGAGAATTTTTTCAAAAGAAAGCATGTTGATTCTATCAGAAACTTGCCGATTCACATATTCTATGTTTTTTTGAGAAAAAATGCTTATTGCAACACTATTTTGCTCCAAAGTCTTATCGGTTTGGGTAATCAAATCTTTCAACAAAGCAGAATCAGAATCAAACTTTTTAAGACCTTCATCAATAGCAACTTGTTGAAAATCACCTCCTCGTGCGTTACTCTGAATGATAGATGTGAGTATTTTAGAAGCATTTGGTGAAATGGAAGATAGTTTTTGAATAATTTTTTCTTGTTGTTCAATAGAATGAATACCTAAAGAAGATAATTTTTTATTTATTAAATTAGATTCTTGGGTATCAAAAATATTGTGATTTATACTCTTATTAAAGCTAAATAAAATATTAGAATTATTAATTTTTACTACTGGCTTTAAATCTAAACCTTCAAATTCTATTTGTTTGTTGGAGCGTTTATCAATGAATTGTCCATTTTTTATTTCAAGAAGTTTATAAATTTTATCATAAGATAAATTATTTTCTAATATTTTATCATCAGAAAATACAACAGATACGGAAGTATTTTGCTGGAGCGTCAAATTGCCATCTTTAATAGATAAATAAGCCTTTGAAGTATCCCATTTTTTATTAACTATATTAAAAATAATAGAAGTTGCTAGAGGATTTGTTGTTTCTAAATCCCCTCTGATGCTAGAAAAATCATTAACTATCAAGTTGCTTGTCTTTACTATACCATCATTATACAAAGCATTTGACCCATACAAGTAAATATTTTCTGCATTGAGAGTGCCAACTTTATGATTATGAAAGGCTATTGAAGTTTTATCGCCTATTAAAACTAATGTATTTGTATCTATTTTCCCTACATTGAGAATACCTCTGCCTTTTTTATTCCCTCCAAAAGAAACAATCATATCTGCTTGAATCTTTTTTTGGTTATAAACACCTGGTGATCTATATTCTCCTCCAATAGCTACTAATAAATTTGTCTTGATTGAACTAAAATTATCAAGCCCAAAAGAACTTTCTTGTAAACCACCAATAGCACTAATGCTATTGACATTTAATATTTGTCTATTTTTAAAACCATTGCCCCCATTTTTCCCACCAATAGCTACGATATTCCTAATATTCACTTCACCTGATTCATTATAAAATCCATCAGCATCTCCTCCTTCACCTCCAATAGCAATCAAACGATTTGCACTTATAAAACCATTAACATTTTCAAATCCATCAGCATATTTGCCTTTCCCACCAATAGCTACTATATTATTAGCATTCACAATACCATCATAATATAAAATACCAGAACCCCTCTCAGCTTCGCCTCCAACAGCAATGATAGTTTCTTTTTCAATCTTTTTTTCAGCAAGATTACAAAGAGAATTTCCACATTCTCCACTCAAACCAACTATCTTTTGAGAAAATAAGGGAGTAAAATCCGCCATATTCACATCAAATTTTTTGAATAATTGCCTTAAAGAATCCTTATCAATACTTTGTAAATACACTTTTGGAATTTCGCCAAAAGAAAAATTTTTCACTAAAGCCTCATCGATATCATTTGGATACATTTTTGAAACAGGCACATCTTTATATAAAATATTCCCTCCAACACTCACATCAAAACTGCTCATCATTAGAAATGAAGATGTATTCAATCCTATTTTTTCAATATCAATCACATCAAACATATTATTGGATTCAAGATTTCTTTTTTCTAGATATTTGAAATTTTCCTCAGGTATCTCAAATCCTTCTAAAAAAGCAAAAAATAAACCTAAATTGACAAAAAACCCTTTTAAAAAACCTATTTTATTGACTTTTGCAATCATTTTTTTCCTTATTTGTATATATCATATACTAAAGTATATTACCTTAAAGGAATATAATTATTCCCCATATATTTTTTTACAAACTAATTTATCCCCGTAAAGACACTCTTTTTGGAGCTTTTCAAATGCTTGAATTTTTTGTTGTTCTGTTTTATATGTTTGATATTTATCAACCCCATAGACTGCAATGCAAACGATAATAATAAAAATTAAATCAAATTTTTTGATTTTAGGACAAAATTTACAAGCCATTATAAAATCCTCACTTCCATTTTTCATAATTTTGCTTTATCTGCTTAATTTTTGTTTTATCAAATAAAAATAAGCATTAACACAATATAATTCCAAAATTATTCTAAAAAAATCAAAGGAAAAAAATGATTAAAAAAATTTTATCTTTTTTAATATTACCATTGGATTTTATCACAAAATATTTCAAAGCTTTAATATTTTTGCTTATTTTGATCATACTTATCCTTACTATTATCCCACAAAGCTCAACCATCAGTTCTCCAAATCTAGCCAAAATCTACTTAGAAGGTTCTATCATCAAAAGTGAAGATATTAGCGAACAAGTCCAAAAAATAATCAAAAATCCTAGTATTAAAGGCGTATTATTTATCATAAATTCTCCGGGTGGAGGGGTAGCAGCAAGTATAGAGATCAGCGATATGATGAGAGAACTTAAACAAAAAATACCAGTCATTGTATATGTTCAAGGGCTTATGGCAAGTGGGAGTTATTATGCAGGAATGTATGCAGATAAAATTTATGCTAATCGCGGTTCGCTTATTGGGTCAATTGGCGTTATTTTCAATGGATTGAATATTGAACAACTTGCCAAAAAAATCGGCATAAAAGAACAAGGTATTGCTGCTGGAGAGTATAAAGAGGTTGGAACTTTTATGCGTGAATGGACACCCCAAGAAAAAAAATACCTTCAAAATTTGATCGAAGAAGAATATAAAATGTTTATCAGCGATGTCGCAGATGCCAGAGGATTGGATGTAAAAAATGCAAAAGAATATGCTGAGGGCAAAATATTTAGTGCTAAAAAAGCCCTTCAGCTTGGTCTAATTGATGCGATTGGAACAGAAAATGATGCTATAGAAACACTCAAAAATCTTTCCCAAGTCCAAGAAGCTATATTCCCTAAAAAAGATAAACTTGAAGCCTATATCAATAAAATAGTCAAAACAAGTACACAAATGCTAATGCAATCTATTAGCTATCATCTACAATAGGAAAATAGATGAAACATATTATACTCATCACTTGTCCTGATATGTGCGGATTAGTATATAAAATATCTTCTGTTTTATTACAATATAATCTCAATATTGAACGTAATGATGAATATGTAGATAAACAAAGCAACCAATTTTTTATGAGGACATTAGTCAATGGTAAAATTGAATCCAAAAATCTTGAAAAAGCACTTAAAATTGCTCTCTCAAAAGAAGCACAAATCAATGTAGTAGAACAAAAGAAAAAATCTATCATTATCCTATGTACCAAAGAAAATCACTGCTTAGGAGATATATTATTGCGATATGATAGCGGAGAGCTAGAAGCAGAAATCAAAGCTGTTATTAGCAATCATTCAAATCTGAAAGATTTGGTTAAAAAATTTGGTATTGACTTTTTTCATATCCCGGCTGAAAATACATCAAGAGAAGAACATGAAGCCCTTATATCAAAAAAATGTGATGAATTTAATGCAGACTTTTTAGCACTTGCCAAATATATGAGGATTTTATCTCCTAGTTTTGTAAAAAAATATCAAAATAAAATTATCAATATTCACCATAGCTTTCTACCGGCTTTTATTGGAGCAAATCCTTATAAACAAGCATATGAAAGGGGGGTTAAAATCATTGGAGCAACCGCACATTTTGTAAATGACAACCTTGATGAAGGACCCATTATCACACAAGATATTATCAAAATAGATCACACCTATAGTTGGGAAGATATGCGTCAAGCAGGTAAAGATGTAGAAAAGGTTGTTTTTGCTAAAGCAATTAATTTAGCATTGAATGATAGAATATTCATTCATGGGAATAAAACAATTGTTTTTTAATATTTCCAAAAAATAAAATTCGGAGGTTTTTATATGCGTTTTTCATTTATTTCAACAATATTTATAGCAAGTTTGCTATCTATGCCATTTATTTTGAATGCAAAAAATTCTACTAGTCCTCAAAATCCTGTTATAAGCCCTTATGGTAAAATCTTTCCTCTGCCTAATGCAGATTTAAAACCTGAGGAATCAAAATCTCAACATAAAATCATCTTCACACTCACTAAAGAACCAACCTCTCCTGATAAGGTAAATCCTTCTTTAGAACATGTAGCAAAGATAATCAATCTATATGCCTCTGTAGGTATTTCTCCCTCACAACTCAAAATTGTAGCTGTAGCTAGTGGTAAAGCCCCTGCATTTGCACTTAAAAATGATATTTACAAAAAGAAGTTTGGTGTTGATAACCCCAATGAAGACTTGATAAAAAAATTAAAATCATTAGGAGTGAATATTGCTGTATGTGGTCAAGCATGGAAAGAAAATAAATTTCAAGATGATTGGCTAAATCCTGATGTCTCAATGGCACTCTCTGCACTCACAACCATTGTAATGTTTCAAGAAAAAGGATATTCGCTCATACCAATGTAGTATCTAAATATTTCAAAATCTTTGTGCTTAGGCTTTTTTTATCAAGACACAAAGATTTTTCTACTTCTGAAATATTGCCATGAGGAATATACTCATCTTTTATTTCAAAGCTTTTTAAATTCAATTTTAAATCCCACTCCATAGCGTATTCAAACAAAGCTGAAGCAACTCCATTGATTTTATAATTATCGCTAAAAACAAAAATAAAACGGTATTGAGGCAATATATCTTTTAAATTTATATCTAAAGGTTTTAAAAATCTCAAATCAAGCAATGAAGCTTCAATGCCAAACTCCTTAAGAGAAAGCAAAACTTCATACCCCCTACCAACACCATTTCCATAGCCTATCAAAAGAATATCTTTTTGTCTTTCTAGTAAAAATTCAGATTTTCCAAAAATAAAATCACTACCGTTAAAGATACCATCATCTAATATAAATTTTCCTCTAGGATAGCGAAAAGCACAAGGACCCAAACTATATTCAGAAGCAAAAATCAAAGCTTTTTTCAATGTATTGTTATCACGCGGAGCAAAAAGAGTCATATTTGGCACACTGCGCAAATAAGCAACATCAAATAATCCTTGATGCGTTTCTCCATCTTCTCCAACAATACCAGCCCTGTCAATAGCAAATTTTACAGGCAAAGACATAATGCCTACATCATGGATAATTTGATCATATGCACGTTGTAAAAAAGTAGAATAAATACTAATAAAAGGTTTGAATCCTTCTTTAGCCATTGAAGCCATTGAAGCAACTGCGTGTTGTTCAGCAATAGCTACATCCCAAAAACGATTAGGATATTTATCAATCAAAGCTCCCAATCCTGTACCTCCAGGCATTGCGGCTGTAACACCTACTATTTTCTCATCTTTTTGGGCAAGAATATCCAAAAATTCTGCATAAATATCTGTTGGACTCTTAGAGATTGATATTTTTTTGGATTTCCCTGTATTGATGTCAAAAGGACTCACACCATGCCATTTTTCATATTTACCCTCAGCAATTTCATACCCCTTACCTTTCGTTGTCTGTGCATGGATAATGACTGGAGCACGCATTTCTTTGGCAAGTTTCAAAGAATGGATGATTTCTTCCAAATTGTGTCCATCAATTGGACCTATGTAATTAATCCCCATTTCTTCAAATAAAATTCCAGGGGTAATGAGCTTAAAAGATTCTTCAAATCTTCTAGCAATATAAGAAGCACTATCGGGCATCCTTACTAAAATCTTTTTTATCCTATCCCTTAGAGACTGATACATTGGACCTGCTATCAAATGAGAAAGGTATTTGCTAATAGCACCAATAGGTTTGGCGATACTCATCTCATTATCATTTAAAATGATAATCATAGGGAATTTCCTATCACCCAATTCATTAAGGGCTTCATATGCAAGTCCAGCACTCATACTTCCATCACCTATCAAAGCAATAGGTATGGAATCTTCTCCTTTTAATGCAAAAGATTTTGCGACACCTACTCCAATAGATATAGAAGTGGAACTATGTCCAGCGATAAAATAATCATAGCGAGATTCTGTTGGCTTGATAAAACCACTGATACCATCAAACTGTCTTAAAGTTTTAAAACTATCCCATCTGCCTGTGATTAATTTATGTGCATAGGCTTGATGACTCACATCATAAATAAAAGGATTTTCCAAACAATCAAAAACATTATGCATAGCTACAATTAATTCAACTGCTCCAAGCGTCGAACTCAAATGCCCACCATTATTACTCACAACTTCTAAAATCCTTACACGGATTTGTTCACAAAGATTTTTCAAAAAGGGAATATCTTTATCTGAAAGCTTAAGATATTTCTGAGGCAAATACATTTCAAGACCTTAAATTATCAAGTACACTTTGTTTAAGTGTCTTATATCGCGACATTAAATTCCCATCAATATTTCCACTACTGGACACAATAACTACACCTCCTTTAGCTATAGCATCATCAGCTTCAATTTTTATTTTATGAGAATCTTTAAGGCTTTCATTTAAATAAGGGTAATCAATCGTGTTGACCTTAAGATGAATATCAGTTGCATCAACAATATTAGATAACAATTCTTTTGACAACTCAAAAGCAACTTTTTGGCTATTAACTTCTACTTCTTTGACGATGACTTCTTTTGCAATATCTACAGCAATAGTGCTTAATTCTTTTTCTAGCTCTTCAAGATGTTTTTGAGATTTTTCCATCTCCTTATCTAAGGTTATGACAGATTGTATTAGAGCTGTTTTTTCTTTTTCTATTTCAGAAAGCATCTCTTTTTTAATTTTTTCTTCCCCTTCTTTCAATCCATCTTTATAAGCATCACTCCTTGCAGTAGCAACCCTTTGCTCTGTTTCAATTTGTTGTTTTTCAAATTGTATTTGTAGTTTAGCCAAACTACTTGAAAGCTCATCTGTTTTTTGAAGCAATCTTTCAATTAATTCTCTTTCAAGAGAAGCACTATTTGTTTTTTTAATTTCCGATTCATTGGTTGATATATCTTTAGTTTGGTTTATGATTTTAGAATCTTCTTTGATATTTTGGTGATAGTCATCTTTTGAGATGGATTTAAAATCATACCTTTGGACATTATGTTTGGATAAATCAGATTTCACAATCAAATTTTCTTCTTCAAAATTATTCAACAACATCTTCCTCCTCTCCAATCTGTATCAAACCCTGATCGGATAAAGATTGAACAACTTCAATAATTTTTCTTTGAGCTGCTTCCACATCTTTAACTTTTACTGCACCTAGAAATTGCATTTCCTCGACAAATTGTTCACTTGCACGCGTACTCATATTATCTAAAAATTTCTCTTTAAGATCATCAGGTGATGATTTGAGTGCAAGGATTAAGTCTTTTTTATCTGCAATTTTTAAGATTTCTCTGATAGCATTCTTATCAAGCTTAGAAATATCTTCAAAAGTAAACATCATTTCTTTGATTTCATTGGCAAGTTGCTCATCAATTTGCTCTATATAAGAAATCGTAGCTTTTGCGGCTTTTTGCCCCAATCTATTAAACATTTCAGCAACTGCCCTTGGTCCACCAACTTCGACTTTATAACTTGTAAGTGATTCAAGTTTATTTTCCAAAACGGTTGAAACCCTCTTGACTACATTTGGTGAAATATCTCCGAGGTTTGCCATCCTAATAGATATCTCTGCCCTCATATCATCTTGAAAATACCCCAATGTTTCAGCTGCACTCAAAGAATCCATATGTGCAAGGATAAGAGCAATCGTTTGAGGATGTTCATTAACAATAAAATCTGCAAGTTGTTGGGGTCTAACCTTCATTAAATAAGAAAAATTCTTAGTGGATTGCATGCTTTTAGCAAGCTTATCTAAGACTTTCTTGGCTTCTTCGGGTCCCAAAGTTTTATTCAAAAGCTCACGTGCATAATCCAAACCACCACTATTGATATATTGATTGGATTGAAAAATGGCATAAAATTCTTCTAAAACAGCTCCACCAATAGCTTTATCTGTTCCATTAAGCTGCATAATTTGCTTACTTATTTCAGTGATACTATCAATATCTAGATGACGAAAAACATCACTTGTAGCCTCTTCACCAACTTGAATCAATAAAATTGCAATTTTTTCAGCCATTGAGAGTTCATCATATTGGGCTCTTTGTTTAGGTGTAAAATTACCAGCCATTACCTGTTCCTCTCATTTTCTGGAGCTATCTCATCTCTAATCAATGTTTTGAATAAAGCAGCGATTTCTTCTGGTTTTTCTTCAATACTTGTTTTAATTTTTTCCAATAAAACCTCATATTTGACTTCATCTTCACTAAAATTACTACTCAAACCCAACTGATCTTCGATACGTTTCCTAATCTCGCTAAATTTATTGAGATCACTATCATCATCGTCATTAATCTCAAATAAAGATTCTACCTTATCTTCTTCATTTTCATGAATTTCAAGCATACGTTCTGCAAATGGTGAAATTACTTTTTTATAGAAAATAAAAATAACAACAGCGACTAATAAATATTTTAAAAGTGGCATAAATGGACCTAAATATTTTTCAATTTTTGAAGAAAATTTTTCAAAACCATTTAAAGGTACATAATTATCAGCCTTTGCATCAAATTCAAAATTACTCACCGTAACATCATCGCCTCTAACTTGATTATAACCAATTGCTTGCTTTACCAAAGCATCAATTTTTTGCATTTCTTCTTCATTTAAGGGAACATATTGAAGTGACTCAACACCATCATTATTAACCTTTTTATACCTACCATCTACAACCACTGCAGCACTCAAACGTGACAAGACTCCAAATTCACCTTTGATTTCACTGGTAGTTTTGCCTATTTCATAATTAGTTGTATTTTGAGATTTTTCATATTTTTCTTTCAAATCTTTATCATCAAGTCCCTGTACAGGACCTATATTACTAACAGCTCCAGGTACACCGCCAATCTGTTTGGGTTGCAATCCCTCTCTTTTTTCTTCAAGATTTTGTTCACTACGGACAACATTATTAGGATCATAGGTTTCTTTTGTGCTTTTTTTCTGACTAAAATCAAAATCTGCATTAACACGAGCCACAACTTTATCACTACCACCAACTATAGGAGAGAGAATGTTAGTAATTTTATTTTCTAAAATATTTTCAATATTTTGCTTATATTTTAATTGCATAGCTGCAAGCTCTTTTGAAGTATTAAAATCATCACTTTCGCCAAGAGGTTCACCATTCTCATCAACAAGCTTAACATTTTCTGGAACAAGTTTACTCACAGAAGCTGCTACAAGATTTTTAATCCCTACGATTTGAGCAGGTGTCAAACGCATATTAGGCTTAATTTTCAACATGACTGAGGCTGTAGGAGGGACTTCTTTACTCACAAAAACACTGTCTTTAGGAATAGCAATATGAACATTGGCTTTTTCAATAGGATTGAGGCTTTCAATTGTCCTTGATAATTCCCCTTCAGTTGCACGAATAAATTTAATTTTTTGATCAAAATCTGTAGCCCCAAAATCCTTTACATCAAAAATCTCAAAACCAACTTTACTAGTCTTTGGAATACCTTGAGAAGCAAGTGCAATCCTCTCTTCATAAACTTTGTCTTTTGGTATTAAGATTGTATCATCTTTAGGGACTTGATAAGGAATTTGATTTTGCTGAAGATATTGTAAAACAAGTGCATTATCACTAGGGTTCATTCCTTCAAATAAAACACCATAAGTATTTCCACCGTATTTTTTCCCCCCAAAAGGAAAAACTAATAAAAATGCAATGAAAGCCACTACTAGAACTAAGGCTAACAAAATAACAATTTTTTGTTTTTTATTAAATCTAGTAAAAAGCGTATTGATTTGGTGGAATAAAGCCTTGATGTCCAATTTTACCCTCTAAATTTTTATTTTACTTTAGCTAAGTTTTGCTTATAATTTGCATTATTTTTGCGAAAAAAAGTCTTTAAGCAGTGCAAAAAGTTTATTATTTTGCTCCATACGTCCAATAGTAATCCTAACTGCATTGATTCCATAAGATTTGAGGTCTCTGATTATAGCTCCTTTTTTCAATAGCCAATTTGAGAGCTCAGTGCTAGAATATTTGTTGTCAAAAGTATAGGTAATAAAATTTCCCCAAGAAGGTATAAAGCTAATATCGTATTGGTGTGCAAAACTCTCATATCTTAACATCTCTTTGATGGTTTTTTGGATACAAACTTGCACAAAATCTTCATCTTTTAAAGCTTCTATTGCAGCAAACAAACTCAAAATGCTTATATTAAAGGGGGGTCGGATTTTATTCAAAGCATTGATAATAAAAGCTGGGGCTAACCCATATCCTATACGCATACCACCCAAACCATATGCTTTTGAAAAAGTACCTAGATAAATCACATTTTCAAATCTAGTAAGTAGTTCTTTAGGATCTATACCTTTATTTTTATTTTTAGCAAAGGCAAATTCTTGATAAGCCCCATCAATTATCACTAAAGTATCTGGATGGGTCTGAGAAATGAATTCAAAAACATCACTTTTTTCTAAACACTCACCTAAGGGATTATTAGGAATACATAAAAATACAATATCAGGTTTATATTCAGAATACATTTGCTTGAATTCTAAAATATCATGATGATGGCTTGGAGTTTTAATTATTTCTGCTCCAATTTGTCTAGCATAAATCTCATACATTGCAAAGGTAGTCTTAGCCATCAAAATCCTACTTTTTTGATTACACTTAGCACGGATACAAAATTCAATAATTTGATCGCTACCTGAACCAATAATAATGTTTTTTAAATCTAAACAATATTTATTTGCCAATCTTTCTTTTAGCTCAAACATCGAATCATCAGGATAAAAATTAGCCATTTTTGCATTTGTTCTAATCGCTTCAATAACACTTGGCGAGCAACCATATGGATTTTCATTGCTCCCTAATTTGATAATCTCTTCTGGACTAATGCCAAATTCTCTAACAAGCAATTCAATAGGTTTTCCTGCCTCATAAACAACTAGTTCTTTTAATTCCTCATTAAAATTCATATCAAGCCTTTTGAATAAAAACCTTTCTATAGATTGTATCTAAAATCCTAAGAAATTTAAATATTTTTCAACCAAAATTCCGTCCTTTTAAGTCTAAGGAAAATTTAGAATTCTAGCTAAATGAGCATTTGTTTTGGAAATGAAAGTTTGATATTTTAAACAACAATCATTAGGTTTTTGATTTTTTAAAAAATATCAAATAAAAAGCGACTGAAATAAAAGCAAAAGCACTTCCAAGCAAAAAACCTCCAAAGACATCAGAAGGATAGTGAACACCTAAATAAATACGTATATACATCATTAAGAAAATAATAAAAAAACCTATAATCCCTGAAAAAATCCTTTTCCAAGATTCTTCAAAATTTAAAATTAAAAACAAAGCAATCAAACCATAAAAAATAGTTGAGGAAGTAGCATGACCGCTTGGATAGCTAAAGCCAGAAGCTTGAATGAGCCAATTATCAGCATCAGGACGAGATCTCTCTATCCAATTCTTACAAAATTTTAAAACAAGCAGGCATAAAATAACAGACCCACCAAACCAACTCCCTAGCAAAAAATTTCGTTTTAAATATAATCCTAAAATAATTAGTAACATCATAATGACAATAACTTTTACAGAACCTAAATGCGTAAAAAACTTTAAGACTGAACTAAGTGCAGGTGTCATATTGGATCTGATAATATCTATCCAAAAAATATCAAAAGTTTGAATAAATAAAGAATTCCACTTGACTAAAAAAGTTTCTATTATAAAAAATAATAGAGCCAAAAATCCAATCGCTAATATGAAATATTTTTTTCTAATTTCCAATTCAACCCCTATATTAAATATTTATGTTTAGAAAAAATATTTTAATATAATTATGTTAAGAACGCAAAGTATAGGCAATTGGTATCTTTATCCTTACCCTTTGTTTTGGCAAAGGAAAATCTTTAGAAGCACTCATAACAGCTTTTAGGGCATTTTTATTCAAAATATCTCCTGCTGTACTTTGAATGATTTTTAATCCTTGCATAGTTCCATCAATATTTAAAACAAACTCTACAAGAACCTCGCCTTCCAAACCTCTTATCCTAGCTATTCTAGGATATTTATTTTTTCTACTGATTGCCATTTGTATTTTCGCAAGAAACTCATCACTTACACCTTCATTATATGCTAAAGACTCAGCTTGTGCACCTTCTGAATTTGTATTTGATGATTCTTGTTTTTCATCATCTTTAGTTTCTTGCTTGCTGACTTCTTTAACATCTTCTTGTGGCTTAACTTCTGGTTCTTGTTTTACTGGCTTTGTGTTATTTTTTTTGGGTTTAGGCTTTGGTTTAGGTTTAGGCTTTGGTTTGGGCTTAGGAGCAGAAGTTGCATGTTGTTTTTGCATAGCAGATGTATCTATGCTAGCCAAACTCATTGTAACAACACTCAAACCATTTTGTTTGACCTCAGTGCTTTTAAATGTCCCAAAAATCAATAAAATTGCACATAAATGAAGTGCTGCAGAAATAAAAAAACCAACCTTATTGGGAGATTCAATTTGTTTTTGTAGATATTGCAAAATTTTCATGGTTTTTTTCCTTGAGCAAATCTATAATTTTTACAAATGTCTCAAATTTAGAATCTTTATCACTTTTTAATTCAATAAGAGTTTTTGGATCTGTATTTTGAATCAAATCCTTTAACTCTTCTATATTGTAGGGTTTATCATCTACGTAAATAATATTATTAGCATCTACAACGATAGAAACTTTTTTATCATCATTTTGTTTTTGTGCAGAATTTGCTTCAGGCAAATCAATGGCTATTTTACCTTGTGCGATAAAAGTAGAAACACTCAAAACAATAGCCAATAAAACTAGCATAATATCAATGAAAGGAACAATATTTAATCCCTCACCTTTTTTCATTTTCATTTTTTCGACACCTTATAACGATTTGAAAGCACATCTGCTTTTCTAAGCAAAATATTATAAATCATCAAAGTAGGAATAGCTACCAAAAGTCCCATAGCTGTAGCCTTTAATGCTAAAGATAGTCCTATCATAATAGTTTTAGCATCCATCCCTCCACTCAATCCCATATCATAAAAAGTAATCATTATACCTATAACAGTCCCTAAAAGACCTATATAAGGCGCATTAGAATAAATGATATAAAGTGCTGTAAGATTTTTTGTCAGATCCTCATCTAATGCATCAATATCTTTATATTTAGTAATGTCGACCTTCCAATAAAAAATAATACGTTCTATAGTAAACCAAATAACTAAAAAACTCATCAAACCTAAAACTGTAAAAACCATATGATCAAGATGTAATTTTAAGAATTCCATTGATTTTATCACCTTAATAAAAATTTTAATTAGATATATTGTAACACTTTTTTAATAATAATTGTCAATATTAATAATTAATAAAAATTATCCCTTAGAAATTTTTTATTCTTATGTAAAGCTACAAACATAATCCACTTGATTGTTAAAAAAATTTGATAGAATTAAAAACTAAAAAAAATTTAACAATTTAAAGATTCAAGAATGTATAAAAAAGAAGAGGATTTAAGTATAAGATTTTCAGTTTCCCTGCATCAAAATTTGCTTGATGAGCTTGATATACGTATCACAAAAAATGGTTATGCTTCACGATCTGAATTAGTCAGAGACATGATACGTGAAAAACTTGTTGAAGATGCTTGGTCTGATCCAAAATCTGAGTCTGGAATTGGTGTTTTAGTTATCATCTATGATCATCATCAAAGAGAACTCAATCAAAAAATGCTTGAGGTCCAACACCACAACAATACCTTTATATTATGCAATACTCACATCCATATGGATGATTGTAACTGTCTTGAAACTATTATTATAAAAGGCAAGCCTTATGAGATTGAAAAAGTAAGCTTAGAAATTGCTGGTTTAAAGGGTGTGAAGTTTTCCAAGTTAACTCGTGCAAGTAGTTTTGAAAAAAATGAATAAACAATGAATATAGCCATCTATGGAGGTAGTTTTGACCCTCCACATATCGCACACCTTAAAATCATTGAAGTTGTCCTTGAAAAATTAGATATTGATAAGCTTATTGTCATTGTAGCTTACCAAAGTCCATTCAAAAAACCCTGTTTATTTGAAGCTCAAGAACGTTATGATTGGATGAAGCAACTGACTGAAAATTTATCAAAAGTAGAAATAAGCAATATGGAGATATTACAAAAAAAACCTATTCCAAGCATTGAAAGTGTATTGAATATTAAGAAAAAATTTCAACCTCAAAAAATATTTTTTATTATCGGGGAAGATAATTTATCAAGTCTTTATAAATGGCACAAGTATGATGAATTAAAAAAATTAGTAGAATTTATTTTAATTGAACGAGAAGGCTATCAAAATACATCAAAACAAAATCTCCATACTTTTACATTACCTAAAATCACTCACAAGATTTCTTCCACACAAATTAAACAAAATCTCTCTTCAAGTAAACCACCTAAAGAATTGCCAAAAAAAATCAAAACCGAAGTCATTAAATCTTATAAGGAGCTACTTTGACACAAACACCAACCATTAAACAACGGACAAAAACCATACTCAATCTCTTGGATGAAAAAAAAGCTCAAGACTTAGAAAGTTTTAATCTCAGTGGCAAAGATTATATTGTTGATGAAGTCATCATTGCTACATCAATGGCAGGGAAACATTCTCATTCTTTACTTGATATGCTAAAAACTCAACTCAAACCATTAGGAGAAATATTTTACAATACAGATGAAGAAAATGAAGATTGGCTAATTGCAGACTTAGGGGATATCATGATACATATTTTTACAGAAAATCATCGAAAAAAATTTAACCTTGAAGAATTCTTAGAAGAAATCAACAAACAAAAGCACTCATCTGAATGAGAGTAGATCTACACAATCATACAACTTTATGCAATCATGCTTCAGGCTCCATAGATGAATATATTTCTAAAGCAGTTGAATTAGGGATTAATATTTATGGCTTTTCTTGCCATGCCCCTATGGATTTTGACTCTAAATATAGGATGACATTTGAAGAACTTGATGAATATCATAAGATGATCATAGAAGCTAAAAAAAAATATGAAAATCAAATAGAGATATTAATGGGTCTTGAAGTAGATTTTATCAAAGGTAGAGAATACCTACTTGATAAAAAAGTCTTACAATATCCATGTGATTATCTTATTGGGTCTATACATTTTATTGATGAATGGGGATTTGATAATCCAGAATTCATAGGAGAATATGCAAAAAAAGATATTGATGAGTATTGGAAAAAATATCTTCAATCGATCCAAAAAATGGCAGAAAGTAGATTTTTTCAAATTGTAGGTCATTTTGATTTACTGAAAATCTTTGGATACAAACCCACTGAATCTATTTTTCCATACATAAAAGAAACTCTTCAAGTCATCAGAGAAACAGAAATGGTCATTGAAATCAATGCTGCTGGATTCAGGAAACCTATCAAAGAACAATATCCTGATTTTAAAATTTTAGAATATGCTAAAAAAATTGGAATACCGATTACTTTTGGCAGTGATGCTCATAGCATAGATCAAGTAGGCTTTGGCTATGAAAAATGCCTGCAAATAGCAAAAAAAATAGGTTACAAAAAAGCGATTTATTTCAAAAACAAAAATCCTTATTCATTCTCATTATAGGCATTTTAAGCCAAAATAGTTAAACAATTCAAATAACTTTTATGTTTAAATTTGTAACAAAAATAATTCTTTTTCGATTTATCCAATCTCTTTGTTTATTTTTTAACCATTTTAGCACTACAATTTCAAAGAACAAAATGACTATACAAACTTTTAGGAATTATAAATGACCGATCCTATGCTTATGCACCCTTATTTTGGTGTCTTTATACTATTTGTTTTTACTTTTTTAGCTTTCAATACTACGCTCAGGATTCAACGTTTCATTAGTAGAAAATTAGCCGATAAAAAAAATGAAAAATTAAAATTAGCTGCTTATGAATGTGGACCCTTGCCTATCAAACAACAAAATCGAATTTCTCATCAATTCTATATCATGGCTATGCTATTTATTTTATTTGATGTAGAAGTTATTTTTATGTTTCCTTGGGCTATTGATTTTAAAGCATTAGGCATGTTTGGTTTTATCGAAATGCTTAGCTTCATTGGATTTTTAAGTATTGGTTTTATATATGCTTGGAAAAGAGGAGCTTTATTATGGCACAACATCAAATAAATTACCTCAAAAATTCTGGACTGCCTATAGCATTAACAACGATAGATAATCTTTTAAATTGGGGAAGAAGCAACTCCTTATGGCCTCTTACCTATGGGCTTGCTTGTTGTGCTATCGAAATGATGGCTACAGGGGGTTCAAGGTTTGATTTTGATCGTTTTGGTACAATCTTCCGTGCTTCTCCAAGACAATCAGATGTGATGATCATTGCAGGAACTGTTACAAAAAAACATGCTGAATTTACTCGCAGACTCTATGATCAAATGCCAGAACCAAAATGGGTTATTTCAATGGGAAGTTGTGCTAATACAGGAGGAATGTTTAATACCTACGCGACCGTACAAGGTGTAGATAGAATCATCCCTGTGGATATTTATCTTCCTGGTTGTGCTCCACGACCAGAAACCTTACAATATGCTTTAATGGTACTGCAAAAAAAAATTCGCAACCAAAAAGCAATCAAAAAAAATACTCCTAAACGTCTTGTATAAAGGATAAAATATGGTTAGGCAAGAAAAAATTGGCTTAGATATTCAAAAAAAAGTTTATCATACAGATAAATTCTACCAACCTAAAGAAACTATAAAATACCCTATTGTAGGAACACAATATGAAATTATCTATAATCACTTATCCTACAATCACAAAATTGAAAATGCCTATATTGAACTTTCTACAGCTGTTTTTTGGATACAAAAAAAAGAACTCATCCCCATTATAAAAAAACTAAAATCCTTAGGATATGATATATTGACAGAGATGAGTGCGATTGATATGCTTGCTATAGATAACCGATTTGAAATGTTTTATCAATTTTTATCTATACTGCCAAATAATTCTCAAAAAAGACGCATACGGATCAAATGCTATTTAAATCCAAATGAAAACATTGATTCTATTAGTGGAGAATTTCGTGCTGCACTATGGAGCGAAAGAGAAGCTTATGATATGCTAGGTATTGTTTTCACAAATCATCCGCACCTCAATAGAATCCTAATGCCTCAAGATTGGGTAGGTCATCCTCTCTTAAAATCCTATCCCCTCAAGGGAGATGAAAATGCCTCTTGGTATGAGGTTGATAAAATTTTTGGCAAGGATTACAGACAAATTATTGGACCTGAACAAAGAGATAGTGCAAGGGTTGATGAAAAAGATACATTCAACTTTGCGAGGATTGGACACGAAACTCAAAAAGGCACTCAAGAAACACTTAAATTATCTGGATCAAAAAATGCACTTTTTGTAAAAAATCTTGAAAATTCTAACCCTAAAGTATTAAAAGAAAGGCCTTAAAAAAATGCCACAAGTTTATACAAAACTCAAACCTCAATTTGAAAATATCATTTTTGAGCAAGATGATAATAAAATGATTGTTAATTTTGGTCCACAGCACCCATCTTCCCACGGACAACTCCGCTTAATTTTAGAACTTGATGGAGAAAAAGTCATCAAAGCTACTCCAGATATTGGCTATCTGCACAGAGGAATAGAAAAACTTGCTGAAAATATGATTTATAATGAATTTATGCCCACCACTGATAGGCTTGATTATACTTCAGCTACAAGCAATAATTATGCTTTTGCTCATGGCGTTGAAACATTGCTTGATATAAAGATACCTCGTAGGGCTCAAGTTATTCGCACCATTTTACTAGAACTCAATCGTATCATTTCTCATATTTTTTTCATTGCTGTACACGGAATGGATGTGGGAGCATTATCAATGTTTTTATATTGCTTCAAAACCAGAGAGTATGGTTTAGATTTGATAGAAGATTATTGTGGTGCAAGGCTTACACATAATGCAATTCGAATTGGAGGAGTTCCACTTGATTTACCATTAGGATGGTGTGATGGACTCAAGAAATTTATCACTGAAACACATCAAACTGTTGCATTGATAGAAGGATTATTAGATGAGAATCGTATCTGGAAAGGCAGGCTTGAAAATGTTGGTACTATATCTCAAGAAATGGCTAAAACTTGGGGAATGAGCGGGATTATGCTCAGAGCAACAGGAATTGCTTATGATATACGAAAAGAAGAGCCTTATGAACTTTATGATGAACTTGATTTTGATATACCTATTACAGATAGTGGAGATTCTTATGGAAGATATAAACTCTATATGCAAGAAATAAAAGAATCTATCCGTATTTTAGAACAACTCATTGAAATGTATCCAAAAACTGATAACTTATTAATGGCAAAGGCTCCTGATTATATCTCCTCTCCTAAAGAAGATATTATGACTCAAAATTATGCTTTAATGCAACATTTTGTCCTCGTAACACAAGGGATGAGACCCCCAAAAGGTGAAGTTTACGCACCTACAGAATCGCCAAAAGGCGAGCTTGGATTTTTTATCCATTCTGAAGGCAACCCTTACCCTCATCGTGTCAAGATAAAAGCCCCAAGTTTTTATCATATTGGAGCTCTTCAAGATTTACTCATTGATCATTACTTAGCAGATGTAGTTACTATTATTGGTTCAACAAATGCAGTATTTGGAGAGGTAGATAGATGAAACGTTTTGATTTGAGGCATTTAAAAAATGAGTTTTATAACCGTATGGGAGAAATCATTGATTCAAATCTAGAAAATGGTGAAGTGGGTATATTTATATTTGAATTGGGAGATTTTGAAAATGTGAAAAAAAGTGCAGAATTCATCAAAAATCGTGGTGATGAATTGATGAATTCTATTCGTTTCAATCAAGTCGATTGGATACTTGTGGTAAAAAAAAGAGGTTGATAAGATGTATCCTTCTATCCCCTATTCTATACCCATACAAGATTTTCCAAATCATCTTCAAAGCGATAAACTAAAAGCATTTATAGGATGGGATGGTTTAGTTATTTTTGATGAAAGTACTGATATTTTAGATACACTTAAAAATTATGCTTTTCAATACCAATGCTATGCCGAAGCTTGCGGAAGATGTACTCCAGGAAAATATGGAGGAAAAGTCCTATATGAACTTTTGGACAAAATCCAAAAAAATCCCCAATCTTCACAAACAGATATACAACATTTAGAAAAAGTATGCGAGTTAATGATTGCAACAAGCAAATGTGAGATTGGCAAAACAACCCCCAAACCAATATTGCAAATATTAAAATCCAAAAAAGAGATTTTTACCACATCTTCAATACAAGGTAAAAAACAACATTATATTTCTAAAATAACTGCACCATGCACAGATGCTTGTCCTTCACATGTCAATATACCTGGCTATATAGAAGGTGTCCGAGATATGCTTTTTAAAGAATCTCTGATTGCCACAAGAGGATCAATGCCCTTGGCACAAGTCTGTGGTAGGGTTTGTCCACATCCTTGCGAAAGTGCTTGTCGACGATCTATTCTTGATGAACCTATAAGTATTATGGAACTCAAACGTGTCGGGGCAGATTACGAATACGATATGCAACTTCCTTATCAACATCCAAAAGCTCCTGATAAAATTCATTCTGAATCTAAAATAGCTATCATTGGAGCTGGACCTGCTGGTTTGAGTGCTGCTTATTATTTGGCTCTAGAAGGCATTAATACTGATGTTTATGAAGCTTTACCTGTTCTTGGTGGAGAGGTTGCTGTAGGTGTTCCAGACTATAGGATGCCTATCTCTCATTACAATCATGATATTGATATGCTTAAAAAACTAGGTGTAAGATTCCACACTTCAAGCCCAATGGATGAAAAATCAATGCTAGAACTTGAAAAATCTACACAAGCCATCATCCTTGCTACTGGTGCAAGGATATCTAAAAAACTAGGTGTTGTAGATGAAAATCCCAAATTAAAAGGTTATTTCCCTGCCATCTCTTTTATGGATAAAGTCAATTTAGCTCAAAAATTCAACATAGGCAGCCTACCTGATTTAAAAGGAAAGAATATTGTTTGTGTTGGAGGGGGATTTACTTCTATGGATGTTGTAAGGTGTGCAATAAGACTAGGAGCAAAATCTGTAACTATGCTTTACCGTAGAGATGAAGCCTCCATCATTAACAATACTTCAAAAGAAGAATATCACGAAAGCCTTGAAGAAGGTGTAAAATTTAAATTCTTAAGTGCTATTGACCGCATTAATTCTGAAAACAACCAAATCACTTCAGTGCAAGTAATAAACTTTGAACTCAAAAAAACTCCTTCTTCCCCAAAAGGAGAATTGATAAGAATTGATAAACCACCCTTAGAAATTGAATGTGATATTCTAATTCCAGCAGTTTCTCAAATCCCTGATTTTTCATATCTTCCAAAAAATTGGGGAATAGAACTAACCAAATGGGGGACTCTACAAACAGAAACAGGGACTTTTCACACAAATAAAAAAGGAGTTTTTGGTTGTGGGGATTGCGTGAGTGGACCGCTTACTATTGTAAATGCTGTCGGACAAGGTAAAAGAGTAGCAAGTGTCATAAAACGCTATTTACAAACTGGTAAAATCTCACTAAACGATGATGAAAAAATGGAGGATTATCTACATACTTTTGGCGTATTCAATCGTGATGAAACTATTCAAGGCTGGATAAAAGGAGTAAAACGATCTGAAAGTGAAAAAATATTGCCTGAAGATAGGAAAAATAATTTTTCCGAGGTAAATCTTGGATTTTCCAATCAAGAAGCTATCAATGAAGCACAAAGATGTATGCGATGTTACTATATAGCAATGGCAGTAATATAATGGAAATTTATATCAATAGCCAAAAATTTTCTTTCAATCCAGGTGAAAGCATCCTTGAAATAGCTAGAAAAAATAATGTCTATATACCTACTTTATGTCATTTACCAAAACTCTTGCCTGTAGGAGCTTGTCGGATGTGTGTTGTTGAAGAAGAAGGTGGCAATATTATTGCCTCTTGCAAAAGTCCAGCTATACATGGGAGTAAAATCTATACCCATACATCGAAAATACAACAATATCGCCAAGAAATAATGAAATTCCTATCCATAAACCATCCATTGGAATGTGGGGTATGCGATAAAAGTGGTGAATGTGAGCTGCAAGATAAAGTACTTGAGACAAAAATTCCTTTTCAGAGCTTTGGAGCAAAACAAAGGCAAGATGATTTTATTTCTTTCAAAAATAAAATTTATGATGAAAGTCTTTGTATTATGTGTGAACGTTGTGCAAGAGTCTGCAACCAAATCGTAGGTAATAACTATTTACAAGTTGTTGCTGGAGGATATAATTCCAAAATAGGTATTAATGAAGAAAATTATTGTGAAGATTGTGATGAATGTGTGAGTGTATGCCCTACAGGTGCTATGATATCTCAAAGATTTCAATATAATTCAAATGCTTGGGAATTACAAAAAATCTCTAGCACTTGCACAAATTGCTCACTTGGTTGCTATATAATTTATGAAACAAAAAATACACATAAAACCGAACATATCAGCAAAAATAAAAAAATTTATAGAAGCAATACACAAATGGAATTTGCACAACTTTGTCATTCTGGAAGGCATAATTTTATTAATTTTCCAGTTTGGCAAAAAAATCATCCAGCTTTTGAATCTGCTATCAAAGCATTCAAAAATGCTATTGCGATAAGGATAGGGCTCCAAACAACTAATGAAGAAGCTTATATTATAAATTACCTCAAAAATCAACTTGGACTCAAACTATATTGTGAAGATGCAAGGGTATATCAAAATTTTGTTACAACTTTAAAATCCATTTCAAATAAACCTATTTTTGATACAAAAAATACCCTCAAAAACGCTGATATGTGCTTGAGTTTAGGTAGTTATATATTTGATGAAATGCCTGTATTAAAAAGTCAAATTGCTCAAGCTATCAATTCACAAAAAATGAAATATATCTACCTACACCCCATCGTTGATGATCGTTTAAAAAAACACTCCCATATCCAATATGAAGTCAATACAGAATTAGGAGTTGTTGCCCTAATGATGGCAAATTTTCTAAAAGATTTGCATCTCAATGAAGAAATCGCAGATTTTATACAAAACCTTGATATTGGATATCTAAGTTCAGAATCCAATATCAGCGAAGAAGAGCTTCAAAACCTTACTGAAATATTTAAAAAATCAAAAAATCCCATTCTGTTTGTAGGTCATGAGCTTTTCTATCATTCTCATTGTGAAGATATTGCTTATATGCTAGGATTGATAGAACAATATACACCCTTAAAAATCATCATTTTATCACCTGGAGGAAATGCAACAGGCATTTCTTTAATCTGTAATCTAGATACTGATAACCATAACAATACAAATGTTATTGGATATAGAACAAATGGCGAATTTATACTCAATGAACTTTCTGAAGAGATTATCTATGAAGAAAATATAAATTTTGCCCCAAAAATTGATATGATTCTTCCCTCTTTGACGCAACTTGAAGGAACTATTGTCAATACAGATTATCAATTAATGCCTATTTTTGCTTCCTTGCCTTATGAATCTTATGATTTATGTGATATTGCCCAGCATTTTGGACTTAAAGAAACTTTTTTGATAGAGTTTACACATAAACTCCCTCCAGAAAAGGGGTTTAAAAGTATTGATTATGACTCATTGTCTAATTATTTTGAAAAAAATGGAGAAGAAATCAGAGGATATAAGTTAGAACAAAAATCTTTTATCGCAAAAAATACCAAAAAAATCAAGACTATTGATTTCCTTCCTGAATCTAATGGTTCAATTTTATTCACTCCAAAACCTTCTGGGAATTTTTTGAATTTTGATTCTCCAAAAATCATAGGTTCCAAACAATTTGCAATCGCCAATAAAATCCATTCTCATCAAAAAGTATCCTTTAATCTCAATGGTCAAAATTTTAGCTGTGATTTTGTTGAACAAGAATACTTCAAAGGCATGATTGCAGTTTTTGATAGTGGAAAATATTCTATTTCAAAACAAAAATATCCTTATGAAAAAATCACCCTAAATAATGGAGTGAAAAATGATTAAGATTAAAATAGATAATCATCAATTAGAATGTGAAGAAGGACAAACTATCCTTGAAGTAGCCAGGAAAAATAATATTTATATCCCTGCTATTTGTTATTTGACAGGATGTTCACCAACAGTAGCTTGCAAAATGTGTATGTCAGAAATGGATGGAAAACGTATCTATAGCTGCAATACAAAAGTCAAAAATAATTCTGAAATTTTTACTCAAACTCCAGAAATAGTTTCTGAACGAAAAGCAATCATGCAAACATATGATGTGAATCACCCCTTAGAATGTGGAGTATGCGATAAAAGCGGTGAATGTGAACTACAGGATATGACCTTAAGGATGCAAGTAGAAACTCAACCTTTTAGAATTCAAGATGATGCAAAAAAGCCTGGATTTTGGGCTCAAGCAATATATGATCCTGATCTGTGTATTTTATGTGAACGATGCGTTACTACTTGTAAAGACAATATTGGAGAAAATAATTTAAAAGCCATTAAGACAGATTTACATTCTCCTGATTCATTTAAAGACAATATGCCCAAAGATCCTTATACAGTCTGGAGTAGAAAACAAAAAGCCTTGATTGGTTTTATTGGAGAAAGTCCTTGTCTTGATTGTGGTGAATGTATATCAGTATGTCCAGTAGGAGCACTTGGTTATAAAGACTTTAGCTATAAAGCAAATGCTTGGGAATTACAAAAAATAAATTCAACTTGCCCACATTGCCCTGCAGGATGCCTCATTACTTATGAAGTCAGGCACAAAGATATCACAGGAGAAAATCAAAAAATTTACCGTATCAGTAATAATTTCAATCACAATCCAATCTGTGGAACAGGTAGATTTGCATTTGATATCGCTTCAAGCAAAGAGGGTAGTAAAAATTTATTTGAAGCAATCAGTATTTTCAAAAATGCAAAAGCTGTGCGAATTGGAGGTGATGTTACAAATGAGGAAGCATATTTGATAGAAAATTTACGTCGAAAAATTGGATTCAAACTTTATTGCGAAGAAACAAAACATTTTAAAGATTTTATAAATATCCTCTCTCAAAAACAAATTATAAATCTTTCAGATGTAAAAAAATCTGATCTTATCATTACAATAGGCTCAAGCCTCAAAACTGAAAATCCTCTCTTGCGATATGCAATCAACAATACTTTAAAACTGAATAAAAATACTTCCTTAATTTATGCACACCCTATTAAAGATATGCTAATAGAAAAGCTTACTAAAAATATATTAAGTATTCAATATTCGCCAAAAGGTGATGAAATCATGCTTGCTGCTATATTAATGGCACTTGAACTCAATCCTGAAGATTCTCTAAAAGAAATATATGACACAAAAATAGATATCCAAAAAACCATCACCAAAGAAATCAAAAAAATTATCCCTCAAGAAGAAGGACAACCACCCAAAGAAATCATTGAAAAAATTAACGAAACTATTAGTTTGCCTTATTATAAAATCCTTCAAGACATAGGTATAACATATGAAATTTATGAAAAAATTGTATTTTTACTAAAGGCTGCAAATTATCCTATTTTAGTCATTGGACAAGATATTTACAAACACCAAAATGCTAAAAATATCGCAACCCTACTAAAATACCTTGAAGAAAATACCCATATAAAAATCATCCTTATACCTCCTGAAACTAACTCTGTAGGTATTTCTTTGATTTGTAATTTAGATGAAGATAATGGGGAATTAAAAAATACCATTGGTATCCGCTCAATTGGAGAATATATAATGGATTCTGATAAAATCAACTCAAAAAATAAGCAAAAACAAAAAGTTAATTTTATCCTACCTGCAATCAATCAATTAGAAGGTACGCTAACAAATTTTGAATATAAACTACTACCTCTTAAACCTGCACTTCCATACAATGGCTATGATTTGAGTGATATTGGACAAGCTTTTGGTTTTAAGGCAGAAAGTCTTATTGATTATACTCATCTTTTACCAAAAAAAGCTGGTTATAAGAATATTAAATATGATTTTTTAAGAAATTTTTATACAAATAGCGGGGAAGACAAACGTGGCTATCAAATAGAACCTGATAAAAATCCATCATCATACCCTATAAGCATCATAAAATCTATCATACCCCAAACCTTTAATGCTTATCTAAAATACCCACAAGCACACTTTTCAGATACCACAGCTCAAAGTGAAAATTTACAAACAAAGATAGGCATATACACTTCTAAAAATAACTTAGAAACTCTTAATTTAAAACAAGGTGATTTGATTTGTCTTGAAAAAGATAACCATTGCATTGAAGGTAATATCTATATTGATTATGATTTAGAGCAAGATATTTTTATCATTTCTCCTTGTTTAGATAGATCGGGTCTTTTTAGACAAAATATTTTTCAAAATCTAACACTAAAGGAATGCAAATGAGTGCATTTATCGTAGAAACATTGATTAAAATCTTAATTTTAGTTTTAGTTTTTTCATTTTTAGGCGGATTTGCAACTTACATCGAAAGAAAAATATTAGCATTTTTTCAACGTAGACTTGGACCAAGTTATGTAGGACCTTGGGGGCTATTTCAAGTTATCGCAGATGGTATTAAACTTTTTAGCAAAGAAGATATTCTACCACAAAATGCCAATAAGATTATTTTTACCATTGCTCCAGTTATCGCCATGATGAGTGCTTTTGTTTCAATGGCTCCTATTCCATTTTTTGGAAATTTTATGATTTTTGGCTATGAAATCAGACCTATTATTTCAGATATCAACATTGGTTTATTATTTTTTTTAGCTATGGGTTCTGTTGGTATTTACGCCCCTTTACTTGCAGGGCTATCATCTTCAAGCAAATATTCTTTAATCGGAGCAGCAAGAGCTGCTATACAACTTTTAAGCTTTGAAGTTGTGAGTACATTAACTATTCTGGCTCCTTTAATGATTGTAGGCTCTTTATCTCTAGTTGAGATTAATAATTATCAATCTGGAGGGATTTTAAATTGGTTGGTTTTCAAACAACCTTTAGCATTTTTACTTTTCCTGATAGCAAGTTATGCAGAACTGAATCGAACCCCCTTTGATCTCCTTGAACACGAAGCTGAAATAGTTGCTGGTTATGCTACTGAATACAGTGGGTTAAAATGGGGGATGTTCTTCCTGGCTGAATATGCACATTTATTTGCATTTTGTTTTGTTATCTCTCTTATTTTCTTTGGGGGATTTAATCCCTTATGGATTATACCTGGAGGGATTGCTATAATATTAAAAGTTTGTTTTTTTGTATTTTTATCAATGTGGGCAAGAGCAACATTTCCACATGTAAGACCTGATCAATTGATGTATATGTGTTGGAAAATTATGATGCCATTGGCATTATTAAATATTTTAATCACAAGCATTGCTATTTTGTTATAGGAGGACAAACATGTCAAAACAACATTACAAATGGATACAAACAAGCCAACCTAAAGCTTCCATACCTGAAAAATTCTTTAAATCTGTAAAAACTACTTGCGGGATGGATCTTTTTAAAGGACTTGCTCTTACCTTTAAAGAATTTTTTAGTAAAAAAGTTACTATCCATTATCCACTAGAAATCCTTCCATTAAGCCCAAGATATAGAGCTGTACACAATCTACAACGTTTACTTGAATCTGGCGAGGAAAGATGTATTGGCTGTGGATTGTGTGAAAAAATATGCACCAGTAATTGTATACGCATCATAACACATAAAGGCGAGGATGGGAGAAAAAAAATTGACAGTTATACAATCAATTTAGGTCGTTGCATCTATTGTGGATTGTGTGCAGAAGTATGTCCAGAACTGGCTATTGTTATGGGGAATAGATTCGAAAATGCAAGCGAGCAGAGGGCACATTTTGGCATCAAAGAAGATTTTCTAAAAAATATTGATGATGCAAAAAATTATTCGCAAATTGAATTTCAAGGTTTTGGTTCACCAAGTATTGATGCTGATAAAAAAATTAAAAAAACCCCTTTGGATTATTAGGAGTATCTATGTTTGAGACAATTGCTTTTTATATATTTGCGATTTTGAGTTTATCAATGTTTTTAATAGCAGTAACGACCAAAAACATTTTATATGCTATTACAGCTCTTGCAAGTGGAATGATACTCATTTCAGCATTTTTCTTTTTATTGGGAGCTGAATTTTTAGGAGTAACACAAATTGCAGTTTATGCTGGAGCTGTCATTGTAATGTATGCATTTGGAATGATGTTTTTTGATAGCTCACAAGATGTAGTTGAACGTTCCCATTCCAAAAAACTTGTTTACATATTAGTGTTTGGGATTGTCATTATTCTTGTGCTAATTTTAGGGGCTCCTATTGTAAGTCAAAATCTATCAAAAATACAAATTGATACCGCTACAGCTATGACAAATAAAATAAGCAATATTGAACTCATTGGATATATTTTGTTCACAAAATACCTCATTCCGTTTGAAGTTGCCGCTGTAATGCTTCTAGCTGCTATGATAGGTGGGATTGCAACAGGATTAAGAAAAATCGAATTTCCATCACAAGAACCCATAAAGGAAATCCTATGATAAGCTTGGGTCATTATTTAATACTTTGTGCATTGATGTTTTGTATTGGTCTATTTGGTATGCTAAAACGTAAAAATATTTTAATGCTATTTTTTTCAACAGAAATAATGCTTAATGCACTTAATATCGGTTTTGTAGCTATTGGAAATTTTATAGGCGATATGAATGGGCAAATTTTTGCTCTTTTTATCATCGCAATAGCAGCAAGTGAAGTAGCCATTGGACTTGGATTAGTGATTATGTGGTTTAAGAAATACAAAACTCTTGACATTGATCATTTAAATACAATGAAGGATTAAAAATGTATTTCTTATCTGACAAAGCCTATATCTTTCTTCTATGTTTGGTTATTTTCTCTCCATTGTTTGGGGCTATATATGCAGGTTTTTATGGAAATAAAGAAAAATCTTTTCATGTTGGTATTTTAAATTCTTTTTTTATCTTTTTATCCTTTATAGCCAGTGTGATATTATTCATAAGTGCCACAAATGGAGTCAAATTTGAAATCAGCCTAATAGACTGGCTAAGTTTAGGAGATTTTCAAACCGAATTTTCTTTTATGCTAGACCCTATTAGTGCTACAATGATTTTAGTCGTCAGCCTTGTTTCACTTTTGGTTCATATTTATTCAATTGGATATATGGAAAAAGATAAAGGCTATAACCGATATTTTAGCTATCTTTCTGGATTTGTTTTTTCAATGATGGTGCTAGTAACTAGTGATAATTTTTTAGGGTTATTTATAGGATGGGAAGGAGTGGGGCTATGTTCTTATCTGCTCATTGGTTTTTGGTATGAGAGAGAAAGTGCTAACAAAGCCTCTATTGAAGCTTTTGTAATGAATAGAATTGCAGATTTAGCTATGCTACTTGGAATTATTATGATTTATTGGGTATTTGGCACGCTCAAATACCAAGAAGTCTTTGATATTATCACTTCTATAGATATTCCAATTCCCTATTTAAGCACAATTGGTATCTTATTGTTCATAGGTGCTATGGGCAAATCAGCTCAATTTCCACTGCATACTTGGCTCGCAAATGCAATGGAAGGTCCTACGCCAGTTTCAGCACTTATCCACGCTGCAACAATGGTAACAGCAGGTGTATATTTAATCATCCGTTCAAATCCAATCTATGATGCAATTCCCAATATTGGATATTTTATCGCCTGTCTTGGTGCATTTGTGGCAATCTTTGGAGCAAGTATGGCATTAGTGAACACAGACCTTAAAAGAATCATTGCATATTCTACATTATCACAGCTTGGTTATATGTTTGTCGCAGCAGGGATTGGGGCTTATTGGATTGCATTGTTCCATTTATTTACTCATGCATTTTTTAAATCACTCCTATTTTTAGGAGCTGGTAATATAATGCATGCAATGGAAGACAAACTTGATATTACAAAAATGGGTGCCCTTTTCAAACCTCTCAAATTAAGTGCAATTTTTATGATCATTGCTTCTGCAGCACTTTCAGGTATTTATCCTTTTGCTGGTTTTTTTTCAAAAGATAAAATATTGGAAATAAGCTTTGGTTCTCAACATTATTTTTTATGGTTCATATTATTGATCGGAGCTGCTATGACAGCATTTTATAGTTTCAGACTCATAATGCTTGTATTTTTTGGACCACAAAAACACACAATCAAACATCCCCATGAAGCAAAATCTTTTATGTTATGGAGTATGTTTCCATTATCTATATTAGCCATAATTACAGGATTTTTTGAAAAAAATTTCTCTTATTTCATTGCTCAAAGTATTCCAAATTTAAAACAATTCCACGCACCTATCTTATTGTTAATTTTCATCACAAGCTTTATCGTTATTCTATCGATTTTGTATGCTATATATCGTTATTATAATGGATTTAAAGAGACAAAATCCGGATTTTTATATCAAATCCTTGCCAATCAATACTATATTCCTCAGCTTTATAAAAAATTCCTAATAATTCCTTTTATTAATATTTCAAATTTTCTATGGAAATACATTGAAATAAAAATTATTGATGCAACTGTCGATAGCATCGGTAAACTATTGATATTGCTAAGTAAAATATTTCGCTCTATTCAAAATGGAAACATCACGAGCTCTCTACATTTGATGAGTTTTGGCATTTTTATGATGCTTTTATTCGCAATCATTGGACTTTGGAGGTAAATCATGGACTATTTGCTTAGTATTATTATTTTTTTTCCGGCTCTAGCTTCCATTTTTATCTTCATGATGGATAATAATGTTGCCAAACCATACGGAATCACCATTAGCCTGATTGAATTTATTTTAGTGATGGTTTTATGGATGGGTTTTGATTACTCAAATCCAAATATGCAATTTGAAAATACTTTTGCTCTCATCACAACTTATGGTATTAATTATCATATAGGCATTGATGGGATTTCACTCTTTTTATTGATCCTGAATGCTTTTATCATCTTTTTAGGAACCATTTATCTCAATCAGCCCAATGATAAAAATCATCTAGTTGTTTGCTTATTGCTTCTTGAAAGTATTTTAATGGGAGTGTTTTCTTCCTTAAATATGGTGTTATTTTATATATTTTGGGAAATTTCACTCATACCTATCTTATATATGATAGGGGCTTGGGGAACTGGAGAAAAAATATATGCAGCATTAAAATTCTTTTTATACACATTTACATCATCAGTAATTATGTTTATTGGCATACTATATTTTGCTTACCTATTTTTTATAACGACAGGAAAATGGAGTTTTGATGTTTTAGATTGGTATACCCTTACATTGCCATTTGATATTCAAATTTGGTTATTTTTGGCTTTCTTTGTAAGTATTGCAGTTAAGATCCCTATATTTCCTTTCCATACTTGGCTACCACATGCCTATGGAGATGCCCCAACATTAGGATCAGTAATCCTTTCAGCCGTATTACTAAAAATGGGTACTTATGCCCTGATTAGATTTTCATTGCCATTTTTTCCAGATGCAAGCTTTGCACTTGTAGTTCCCATAGCTATTTTGGCATTATTTATGGTCATTTATGGAGGGATGCTTGCATTTGCCCAAACTGATATGAAACAAGTTATTGCTTATAGTTCAATATCACACATGGGTGTTGCAGTAATAGGAACATTTGCGCTCAATCTTGAAGGTCTTGGAGGATCAATCTTCACAATGTTTGGGCATGGGATTATTAGTGGAGCTCTATTTATGCTAGTAGGGATGATTTATCATAGAAAAAAAACAAGACAAATTTCAGAATTTGGAGGGTTAGCTCAAATAATGCCTAAGTATGCGACAATGTTTGGTATAGTAATGATGGCAAATGTTGGCTTACCACTTACCATAGGCTTTATTGGTGAATTTTTTAGCTTGCTGGGATTTTTTAAGTCTCATCCTATTTTAACTCTATTGGCTGGAACAAGCATTATATTATCTGCGATTTATATGCTCATTTTATACAAAAAAGTATTTTTAGGTTCGATCCAAAATATAAAAAACCTCACACTCAAAGACCTTTGCCCCAGAGAAATGACTGTAATGATTTCTTTTGTTGTTGTGATTATATTTTTTGGAATCTATCCTAAGCCTATTTTAATCCCTATTCAAAATAGCACTCAACAATTATTACAAATTATGAATGATAGGGCAATCAAAGAAAATACAAAAATCCATCTGCAAAACTCTTTAAACAAACAAAAAACTGCTCTTGATACATTACATATACAAAAACTACTCAAAGAGGTGCAATATGCTTGATACTCTTAATCTTTCTTTTGGGGATTTGAAACTGCATACAGTTTTTCCTATGTTTATTGTTATTTTTGGAGGGCTTTGTATATTAGCAGTCAATGCTTTCACACTCAAGTTTTCTCGTAGCCTCAATGTAGCTTTGTGTATGCTCTTTATTGCGATTGACTTAGCATTTATCTTAGGGCTTAGGGATTTTGATTCTGGTTTTTTTGGCTTAATAACTCTTGATGGAGTCTCTATATTGACTCAAATCATTATATTAATAGGGAGTTTATTTTTTATATTTTTAGCAATCTCAAAAAAACGTTATGCAGAATTTCAAACTCCTGAATTTTATCCTTTATATTTATTTATGACTGCAGGTTTTCAGTTTATGGTTTCAAGTGATAATCTCATTTTAATCCTACTTGGTCTTGAAATAGCTTCACTATCACTCTGTGTACTTATTGCTTTCAATGATGAAAATACAGGTATTGAAGCAGCTATGAAATATTTTGTGATGGGTGTTTTAGCAAGTGCCTTTTATATAATAGGTGCAATGTTTTTCTATCTTTCTACAGGTAGTATTGAAATGCACAATATCATTGCTTCAATCTATAAAAACAATTTTGAACCGACTATTTTATTGGTGATTGGTTTTATATTCATGGTTGGAGCCATCGGATTTAAAATATCACTTGTACCTTTCCATACTTGGATGCCTGATGTTTATGAAGGGAGTAACCCTGTACTTGCTGGATATATTTCAATCATCCCAAAAATAGCAGGCTTTGCAATAGCTATAAGGATATTTGATATTTTTATCAAATCAGAAATCACTTGGATAGAAAACTTGCTTTACATTTTGATAATCATCACAATCACCTTGCCTAATATCATGGCTTTAATACAAGAAGATATTAAAAGAATGCTGTCTTTTAGTTCCATTTCTCACTCTGGTTTTGCCTTAGCTTGTATTTTTATCAATACAACACAAAGTCAAAATGCAATGTTTTTGTATTGGTTTTTATTCCTCATAACAAATATAGGTGCATTCAGTATCCTCTGGCTTTCAAAAAACAAACAAAAATTATGGCATCCTCGCTACGATCATCCTTATTCAAAATTTCAAGGGTTGGTAAGGATTTCTCCATTAATGGCAATTTTATTAGCTATTTTTATGCTCAGTCTCGCAGGCATACCCCCATTTGCAGTTTTTTGGGGTAAAATGTTTGCAGTGAGTTCAGCTATCAATGCTGGATATATTTGGCTAGCTATTACAATGATGTTAAATAGTGCTATTGCTGCATATTATTATCTAAAACTCATTGTTTTTATGTTTCTTAAAAAACCTATTATTGGAACGCAGAACTCTGAAATTTATTTAGAAAATTCAACCTATTCTATCAAAGGAGTTATTGGAATTGTTGCTATAATTTGCTGCTTATCTATTTTTGTGGTCCAATTTTTGCTTGATATTACTTCAAAATATATCACCAATAATATTTATTGATCTTTTTTGGAGAAATCTTTGATCCACTTAAAAACTTTTCTATTCTTAGCTGTGTTTTCAAATCTTTTGTCCTCTCTTGAAATCACACTCAATTATGGAAAAGAAAATTCAAAAAATTTCTCAGTACTCAATATAAAAAATCCTCAACCTTTTGCGTGTAAAACAATTTTTGGTCACACTGATATTGAAAATAGAACCATTGAATGTATCATTGATGCTGTTCCAAAAGAAGGTTTTATACCAGTAAAAACAACATTTTTTGAGTTTTACTATCAAATGATAAAAGGAAAATTTCATCTTTATATCAAACCCAAAAAAAAACAAAAGCTTTTTGCTGTCCCTCTAGATCTCAAAAAAAATATACAAATCACACGAGAAAAACCTTCTTTATCTAAATCCTGGCAAATCATAGGATTTGAAGATCAAATACCCTTTTTGTCAAATCAAAAACCAAAAGGTTTAAACTTCCCTATCCTCATTGAAAATGCCCAAACCCCTTATATACCAGAACTTGATATAAACAATGAGCCTCTAAATTACTCAAAAGGTTTTGATTCTAACAGTTACATGAAAATAAAATCTCTTATGGAAAAAAAAGATTATTATCAAGCATTAAACACCATCAATGAAACACTCAAGCAATTTCCCGATACTATATTTAAAAAAGATCTCTATCTCTATCAACTCATAGCACTATCAAAAATCAATAAAAATCAACAAGATGCTATTATAGAAATTGGTCTTAGCTGGATCAAACAATACCCTAACGATACATCAGTTCCACAAGTTTTATATCTATTAGGGAATGCTTATACCGGTATCAGATATTATTCAGAATCACAATACTATTATAAAAGAATCATTCAAGAATACCCTAAAAATAGGTATGCTCCTCTTGCTAAAATGCAGTTAGCTATTCAACTAACAAATACCGGAAACATTGGATCAGCTGCAGTTTATTTCCAAGAAGCCTATACACAAGCCAAAGATATTGAAAGTGCTAGCATTATTGCACTCAATTGGGCAACATTTGAAATAAAAAAGCAAAATATTTCAAATGCTAAAGAATTGATTGATAAAATCTTGCAAGCCAATCCACAATTTTTCACACAAGAACCTACAAGAACCTACAAAATTATGGATTTCCTGAAAAAAAATAAACTTTATAAAACTACTGCTGATATAGGAGAGTATGTATCAAAGCACACAACAAACACACAAATTCAAGAACAAATCAAATATGATTTAGGAGTTTTGTATCAAAAAGCTAAAGAATTTGACAAAGCCCACATTGCGAATCTAAATTACCTCAAAGACTACCCTACAAACCCTAAAGCAAAATCTGTTAAAGCAAGAGATGATTCTATACTTTTTGAGATCAGTGGTAGCAATGAAGAAAAAATCCAACGTTATGACTATATCATCAAAAAATACCCCAACACTGAAGAAAGTCAAAAAGCCTTTCAATTAAAAGCACAAATATTTTTAGATGAGAAAAAATACAAAGAAGTCCTCGATATGAGAAAAGATCTTAAAGAAAATTCTCCCATAGTCCAACTTGCTATCAATAAACTCATCAAATCCTACTTGGAAAAAAATGATTGCAAAAATGCTAATATTTACCTGCTGCAAACTTCAGAATACCAACTTGATGACAATCAAAAACTACAAGCTTTTGATTGTCTCTATGATGCCTCTTTAAACAAAAAGGCTCAAAGTATTGCCAAAGGAATGGCATTAAATGCAAAAAATAATATTGATAAAAAACTTGCATGGCTTTATAGAGATGCCAAAAACTCTTATCAGCTTGGGGATTACAAAACATCTATTTTGGCTGCAAGAGATGCTCTTTCTATGTCGACTTCAACTAAAAAATCACAATATTACGATGTTGGCTTTACATTATTCTTTGACCTTGTAAATATCAATAATAAAAATGAAGCCCTAAAATTATCTTCAACATTAGAAAAATTATTTAAAAATGACAAAAGAATGATCAAAGTCTATGCAACTTTACTTGAATGGCAAAAAAAAGATAAAAATCAAACCACCATACAAATATATGCTCAAAATATTATCAATCTTCAAGATAAATATAAAACCGATGAATTTACACCTTACACAGAATTTGAACTAATCAATGCCCTCATCCAGACCCATAAACTCATGCAAGCATTATTTGAAGTTGATGCCCTATTAGACAAAAAAATCACTCAAGAACAAATTCAAAAAGCCTTCTATACGAAAGGCTCTATACAGAATCTTCAAAATAATACCAAAGAAGCAAAAGATTCATTTCAAAAATGTATAAATATCCCAATAAATTCTGCTTGGAAAAATCTATGCACTCAAGCACTTGATTTACTTGAAAAACAATAAGGAAGTATCTAATGATTGATATGAGTATTTTTAGAGAATATGACATCAGAGGAATTTATGATAAAAATCTCACAAAAGATATTGTTTTTGGCATCGGGGTTTTATTGGGAGAAAAAATCAAAAAAAATGGAGGAAAAGATATTTGTATCGGTTACGATGCTAGAATCCATTCGCCTATAATCTATGAATGGATAAAAGAAGGGTTAAGTTCAAAGGGAATAAAAATCTATAATATTGGATTAGTACCTACTCCTATAGCTTATTTTACCACTTGCAATACCATAGATTCGATCACTTCACCTAATTCTATAATGATTACAGGTTCACACAATCCACCTCAATATAATGGATTCAAAATAACCATTAATGCTAAACCTTTCTATGGCAAAGAAATAAAAGAATTAGGAAATGAGCTTTTAAATCATCCTATTATCTATACATGCTCTCTTAGCAAAGACTACCACATTAATGCACTCGAAACTTATAAAGACTATTTAGTCAAACACTTTTCGTCTCTCAAAAATTTCCCTTATAAAATTATTTTAGATTATGGTAATGGGGTTGGTGCTATTGGAATGGAAGATATTTTGGATCAATTAAACATTCAACACTATTCTTTATTCGCCGAGCCTAATGGAAATTTTCCCAATCATCATCCTGATCCAAGCGAAGAAAAAAACTTATCTGATATTAAAAAACATATGAAACAACACGACATTTCTATTGGTTTAGCATTTGATGGAGATGCTGACAGGATTGCTTTATTAAGCACTAATCACATCTATAAAGGGGATGAATTAGCCATCCTTTTTGCCAAAAACTTAAAAAAATCCAATATCGATCCTCTTGTGATAGGGGAAGTCAAATGTTCCCAAATTATGTATGATGAAATAAATAAAATAGGTAAAAGCGTGATGTATAAAACAGGACATAGCAATCTTAAAGTCAAACTCAAAGAACTCAATGCCCATTTAGGAGCAGAAATGAGTGGGCATATGTTCTTCAATGATCGTTATTTTGGCTATGATGATGCTATTTATGCAGGACTAAGAGCATTAGAATTATTTTTAAGCCATACTCCTGAGCAAATAGAATCTATTATCAATAACCTTCCAAGAATGTATTCAACATCTGAAGAAAAAATCCCTGCAACAGAAGAAAATAAATTCCTTATTATTGAAGAACTTTATCAATTCCTAAAAAATCCCTCTGAAGATTTCCCCAAAATAATTGATATCATAACCATTGACGGTCTTAGGATAATTTTTAAAGAAGGTTGGGCTCTTGTGAGAGCAAGCAATACTACCCCTGTTTTGGTTACCAGATTTGAAGCTCAAAACCAAGAAAAAACAAATCACTACAAACAAAAACTCCTAGGTGTAATTGAACATATCAAAAAAAATATTTAAAAATTTTGAGGAATTTTAAATTATAATAATTAAAATCTAAATAAAGCTAGGCAATGAAAATAGGTATCATTAACTACAATATGGGAAATCTGGCTAATGTTAAAAATGCTTTTGAAACTATTGGCATAAAAACTATCATTGAGAATAACCCTTCAAATATTCCAAATTATGACAAACTTATTTTACCAGGCGTAGGAGCCTTTGGAGATGCAATATTGAATCTACAAACAACTGGCATGAAAGAAGCTTTGATAGAACACATAAAAAAAGGTAAATATATACTTGGTATATGCTTAGGGATGCAACTGCTTTTTGAAAAAAGTAAAGAATTTGGTGAACATAGTGGTCTTGAATTGATGCAAGGTGAAATCATTAAATTTGAAACAAAAACTTTAAGTATCCCTCATACAGGCTGGAATCAATGTCATTTTACATCAATGGGTATCCAACATCCTTTGGTAAAAAATATTCAAGATAAAACATATTTGTACTTTGTCCATAGCTATCATGCTACTTCAATAAATCCAACAAATCTAGTTGCACAATGTTTCTATGGAGAAAAATTCCCCGCCATCGTAGCTAAAGAAAATATATTAGGGATACAAGCACATCCAGAGAAATCACATCAAAATGGTCTTAAAATTTTAAGTAATTTTGCTGCACTCTAAAATCTATTTAATGTGTTACTTTTTTTAGCATTTTTATATTTTAAAAAATAACTAAAATTAAAAAACAATATCTTAAAATTATTTTTATGGAATAATCTAGCATTCAATCAAACACAACTTCAACAAAGGAAAATTGTTTATGTCATTACAAATCCTCACGACCAAACAAAAAATCACTTCTATGATTGCAGCCTCCTCGGGCAATTTAGTTGAATGGTATGATTTTTATATCTATGCCTTCACTGCTCATTATTTTGCCCATCAATTCTCAAATTCAAATAACCCGACCATAGAGCTTATATCTGCATTTGGTGTGTTTGCATTAGGTTTTTTAATGCGTCCTATTGGGAGTTGGCTATTTGGATCTCTTGCTGATAAAATTGGACGAAAAAAATCAATGGTCTATTCTATTATCTTAATGGCATTTGGTTCATTTTTAATTGCAATTTTACCTACAAAAAATACAGTTGGAGATGCTGCGATCATCTTTTTATTGATTGCTAGATTGATACAAGGATTGAGCGTAGGTGGAGAATATGGAATCGCAGCAACTTATCTTTCAGAATTAGGAAGTAAGGGAAATAGAGGATTTTACTCTTCTTTTCAATATGTTACACTCATTGGAGGACAATTACTTGCAGTTTTTTCATCTGTGATTATTGAAATATTTTATACCCAAGAAGAACTAGGTGATTATGCTTGGAGAATTCTTTTTGTGATCGGTGGAATTTTGGCATTATTATCACTATTTGCTAGAAAAAATATGCATGACAGCACTCAAAACTTGAATCAATATAAAAATAGAGGAAGCCTTAAAGAACTTTTCAAATACAAAAAATCTTTTATGATGGTACTTGGTTTCACAGCAGCAGGCTCACTTTGTTTTTATACTTTCACTACATACACCAAAACCTTCATGATAAATACAGCTGGTTTTTCATCTCAAACCTCTAATTATATTATGCTTGCAGCACTTTTTTGTTATATGATTCTCCAACCAATTTTTGGAGCATTTGGAGACAAAATAGGACGTAAGAATTCATTAATCATCTTCTCAATATTTGGAATAATCTTTACTTATCCGATTTTAAATATGCTTGCACACACGCAAAATCCTTCTATAGCTTTTGGTATCATCACATTCTCATTACTCATTTTGAGTTTTTATACTTCTGTGGCAGGTATCATAAAAGCTGAACTTTTCCCAATCCAAGTCAGAGCACTTGGCACAGGACTCTCTTATGCCATAGCCAATACAGTATTTGGGGGAACAGCACCCTATTTTGCCCTCCAATTTAAAAACTATGGTTTTGAAAATATGTTTTTTGTTTATATTATTATTATGCTGATAATTTGCCTCGTAGTCAGTTGCTTATTGCCGAAAAAAACCCAATTAAATTAAAAATTATTTTAAAAATAAAATTTTCCTGATTTCTCCCCTATCATAGCGATAGGGTTATATTTTGAACTCACATATCCAAACGTAATACGTGATATTTAAATTGCTACCAACTGACCTTTTTTTAATTTCACAATATTGTCTTTGATTTTCCTAATTTGAAAACTTTTTTCTTCAAAACCAAGATGATTTTCTAAACGAATCTGTTTGAGTCGATTCTCATAGTATTTTAATATTAAGACTAAAAGCTCTTTTTCAAATCCATCCTCACATACTAACAAACTATCATCAAGAGCAATCCCAATCAATATACTATCTTCAAAATCCCCTCTACATAAAGCATTAAATTCTTTATTCCTATAACAAAATACACTCTCATCAATATACTCAATCGCGATATCCAATAAATTCCTATCCTCTAAAATATATTTGATAATTAGGCTTTCAAGCTTATCATAAGGATTTTTAGAGATATTAATTGAAGTATCTCTTACAAAACTATTTTTATAACTCCCTTTATATTTTGGGACAATGAGGTTTAAAGGGATCTTCAAAATATCTGCAACAAATCCTCTATATTCTTCTTGCAATAACGGAGAAAGACTATGTAAAAAATCTGCAGATTCTTTAAGGGCAATTTCTTTTTGAAGAGGATCACTCAGATTATATTTTTGTCCAATTTGAGCGAATACAAATTCAATAAAAGGGACTGGTGAAGCAAAAAGATTTTCTAACTCATCTATCTTTTTTTGCACCACCATATCTGCTGGATCAAGTCCTCCATTAAAAATCACTACTCCTCCTGCCTTACCTGCTTTTGACAACAATATTGATGCCTTGAATGCTGCGTTAATGCCAGCCTTATCGCCATCATAGCTAAGAATAATTTTAGGCTCTCCTTTATTAAGCAAGGGCAAATGATCTTGTGTCAAAGCGGTACCAAGCGTTGCTACTGCAGTACTAAAACCTGCTTGATGCAACATGATGACATCCAAATAACCTTCAGTAACAATGATTTGTTGTGTTTTATAAATAGATTCTTTGGCAATATGATAGCCATAAAGCAATTTTGATTTATTAAATTGTCTGGTTTGAGGAGAATTAATATATTTGGCAAAACCCTCTTTAAGGGTTCGACCTCCAAAACCAACAACCTTACCATTTGGAGAATATATAGGGAATAAAATCCTTTCAGAAAATCTTGCATAAGTGCGTGCATTATCCTCACCAATTATACCCAAAGCAACCAATTCTTTAAAATCAAATCCATTTTCTTGAGCAAACCTTATGGTCTCAAAACTAGGACCACAAAACCCAAGTGCAAATTTTTCAATAGAAGCTTCACTCACTCCTCTTTGTAGTAAATAATCTCTATAATAAGGTGTCTCTATCAACCTTCTTTGATAAAATAAAGAAATACTTTCTAAAATTTTAGAATCATCTTTTTTAACAATCTGACTCCCTTCATACTCCAAAGAAAAATTAAACATCCCTGCAATTTTCTCAACAGCTTCAACAAAATCAATTTTCTCATATTCCATCACAAACTTTATAGCATCGCCACCAACGCCACATCCATAACAATGATAAAGTCCTTTTGTCCTATTAACAATAAAGCTAGGTGTTTTTTCATCATGAAAAGGGCAACACGCATTAAAATTACTACCTGATTTTTTAAGTTCAATATATGAATCAATAATTTCAACAATATCAATAACTTGTTTTAAGCCTTCTATTGAGGCTTGAGCAATCATTCATTTCCTTTAATTTTTATCTTATTTTATTATCTTCACCCTTAAAAATATATCTCAATAAATGCTAACTTATTTAAAAGCTATATGATATAAACATATTAATATTTAGTCTTGTAGACTAATATTTTTTGATATATTTATCATAAATATATTGACTCGTTTAACAAAATCCATTATAATTATGGCACTTAAATTTTTTAAGTGCTAATTTTTCAAAATAAATTAAACTTGAAAACAAGGAGAAAACAATGAAATTCAAACCACTCGGCGAAAGAATTTTAGTTGAAAGACTAGAAGAAGAAAGCAAAACAAGTTCAGGAATAATTATCCCTGATAACGCAAAAGAAAAACCGCTTATGGGCAAAGTAAAAGCTATAAGCAAAAAAGTTGCTGATGAATGTAAATGTATTTCAGAAGGCGATACTATTGTTTTTGGTAAATACAAAGGTAGTGAAATCAAATTAGATAACCAAGAATATATTGTCCTAGATTTAGAAGATGTATTGGGCATCTTGAGCAAATAAGAAAAAACATTTAAAATTAAGGAGTTAAAAATGGCAAATAAAGAAATTAAATTTTCAGATTCTGCAAGGAATAAACTTTATGAAGGTGTCAAACAACTAAATGACGCGGTTAAAGTTACCATGGGTCCAAGAGGTAGAAATGTTTTAATTCAAAAAAGCTATGGTGCACCTGCTATCACAAAAGATGGCGTAAGTGTAGCTAAAGAGATTGAATTGGCAGATCCTATTGCAAATATGGGTGCTCAACTAGTAAAAGAAGTAGCAAGTAAAACTGCTGATGCTGCTGGAGATGGAACTACAACAGCTACTGTGTTAGCTTATAGTATTTTCAAAGAAGGTTTACGAAATATCACTGCTGGAGCCAACCCTATTGAAGTTAAAAAAGGAATGGACAAAGCAAGTGAAGCCATCATCACAGAACTCAAAAAAGCAAGCAAAAAAATAGGTGGCAAAAGTGACATTGCACAAGTTGCCACTATTTCTGCAAATTCTGATGAAAAAATTGGTGCACTTATTGCAGAAGCAATGGAAAAAGTTGGTAAAGATGGTGTCATTACTGTAGAAGAAGCTAAAGGTATTAATGATGAACTGAGTGTAGTAGAAGGAATGCAATTTGACAGAGGATACCTTTCACCATATTTTGTAACTAATGCAGACAAAATGACTACACAACTTGAAAATGCTTACATCCTTTTGACAGATAAAAAAATATCAAGCATGAAAGATATACTCCCATTGCTTGAAGCAACAATGAAAGGTGGTAAGCCTTTACTCATTATTGCAGAAGATATAGAAGGTGAAGCTCTCACTACTCTAGTCGTAAATAAACTCAGAGGTGTATTAAATGTAGCAGCTGTAAAAGCTCCTGGTTTTGGCGATAGAAGAAAAGAAATGCTTAAAGATATTGCAACTTTAACAGGTGGTCAAGTTATTTCTGAAGAATTGGGCAAAACTCTTGAAAATGCTGAAATTAGTGATTTAGGGCAAGCCGCTAGGATTGTCATAGACAAAGATAATACAACTATCGTAGATGGAAAAGGTAGTAGCAAAGAAGTAAAAGATAGGATTGCTCAAATCAAAACCCAAATTGAATCCACTACAAGTGATTATGATAAAGAAAAACTTCAAGAAAGATTGGCAAAACTCAGTGGTGGTGTTGCTGTAATAAAAGTTGGCGCAGCTTCTGAAGTAGAAATGAAAGAAAAAAAAGATAGAGTTGATGATGCACTTTCTGCAACAAAAGCAGCTGTTGAAGAAGGTATTGTTATTGGTGGTGGTGCAGCCCTTATCCGTGCAGCACAAAAAGTCAACCTAAAACTCAAAGATGATGAGCTTATTGGTTATGAGATTATAAAACGAGCCATAAAAGCTCCACTTGCACAAATTGCAGCTAATGCTGGTTATGATTCAGGTGTAGTTGTCAATGAAGTTGAAAAAAGCAAAGAATCTTTTGGTTTCAATGCAAGCAATGGCGAGTATGTTGATATGTTCAAAGAAGGCATCATTGATCCTCTAAAAGTGGCTAGAGTTGCTCTTCAGAATGCAGTATCAGTATCAAGCTTATTATTAACAACAGAAGCGACTATCAACGAAATCAAAGAAGATAAACCTGCACCTATGCCTGATATGGGAGGTATGGGCGGTATGGGAGGAATGGGCGGTATGATGTAATACCCCTCGCCTCAGATTTATTATCCTATATTTCAAATGAGCTTCCTGATCAAAGGTAGCTCTTTAATATTTCTAAATTTTAAAGCTTCATCTTATCTCATAAATCTTATATTAATTTTACTATCTAGTTTGTTTAAGGATAAAAATATCTTTGAAATTTTTATTAAAAAGGCCAATCTATAGTCCTATGATGTTATCAAAACTAATGCAAAGGAAAAATTTTTACAAAATATATTCTCCATATTTAATTTATATCTCTACAGGGAAGTTTTGCTATGATTTTAAGAATATTTACTGAAGGGTTTTTATGGATAAAGTAGAAATTTTAGTATTAGATTTTGGTAGTCAATATACACAGCTTATTGCTAGAAGGCTTCGTGAATACGGTGTCTATACAGAAATTGTGCCTTATTTTGAAAGTTTTGAATCCATTCAATCAAAGGAACCAAAAGGAATAATATTGAGTGGTGGACCAGCTAGCATTTACCAAAAAGATGCCTATAAACCAGATAAGAGGATATTTGATTTGAAAATTCCTATACTTGGAATCTGTTATGGCATGCAATATATTGCTGATTATTTTGGCGGTAAAGTCATCAAAGCACAAGTCCAAGAATTTGGTAAAGCAAATTTAGAACTACTCAACTCATCTATTTCAAATAAAATTTTTGAAGGTGTAAAGCCCTGTAGCATTATATGGATGAGTCATTCTGATAAAGTTGAAATCATACCTGATGGCTTCATAGAATTAGCAAAAAGTGAGGATACTCATTATTGTGCTATAGCAAATTTAAAGAACCAAATCTATGCACTCCAGTTTCATCCTGAAGTTATCCATACTGAATGTGGGGGAGAAATATTGAAAAACTTCGCACTCAAAATTTGCAAGGCTTTCAGAGGATGGAATATGGCTAGATTTGCTAAAAGTGAAATTGAAAAACTTCGCAATATTACAAAAACAGGAAAAGTCCTTTGCGGAGTAAGTGGAGGTGTTGATTCTTCTGTTGTGGCTACTCTCCTTTATCAGGCAATCGGAGAGCAACTTATACCTGTTTTTGTCGATCATGGACTTTTAAGGGCAGGAGAGAGAGAAGCAGTAGAAAAAATGTTCAAACAGAATCTAAAAGTCCCTCTCATCACTATAGATGCTAGTGAGCTTTTTTTAAGTAGGCTTGCAGGTATCATAGAGCCTGAAGCCAAGAGAAAAATCATCGGAGAGACATTTATTGAGGTTTTTGAATCTGAAGCAAAAAAACACAATAATAATGGAGAAATAAAATTCTTGGCACAAGGCACACTTTACCCTGATGTGATTGAATCTGTAAGTGTAAAAGGACCTTCTAAAACTATCAAATCTCATCATAATGTGGGTGGTTTGCCTGAATGGATGAAATTTGAATTGATAGAGCCTTTAAGAGAGCTTTTTAAAGATGAAGTTAGAATGCTCGGATTTGAACTAGGGATACCCCAAGATATGCTAATGCGCCATCCATTCCCTGGACCTGGTCTAGCTATCCGTATTATGGGGGAAGTAAATAAGCAAGATTTAGATTTACTTAGAAAAGCAGATTTTATTTTTATTGATGAGTTATATAAGAATGGTTTTTATGATAATGTATGGCAAGCTTTTTGTGTCTTGCTAAATGTAAAATCTGTAGGCGTAATGGGGGATAATCGCACTTATGACAATACGATTTGTATCCGTGCAGTTGAAGCCATCGATGGTATGACAGCAACTTTTGCTCATTTGCCCCATCAGTTTTTAGAAAAAGTATCTACACGTATTATTAATGAAGTTACTGGTATCAATCGTGTGGTTTATGATATCACCTCCAAGCCACCAGGCACTATTGAATGGGAATAAAACTTATAATAAAATCTTATTTCCATATGCTATAATTCAAACTCAAAATAAATATAAGGCTTCTTTATTGATGCAGGTTTTTGATATTAAAAATAGATTAGAACCTATGATTGTAAAAAAAATTTTTTCAAATACTGATATTGCAAAAGAATTCTTAAAAAGATTTTTAGGATCAATTAAAATCGACTTCCCAACCAAATCTCAAGATATATATAATTTGATTGTAGAAAATTGGAATTATCAAAAGGCATTACCCATCGTCAGAGAACTTTTTAGAGAAACGAAAAAGTTCAAAAGAGGATTGCATTCTGAAAATATGATAAAAATTCTCTTAGAGGAATGGAAAAATTTAGATTTTGGAAAAATTGATTGGCCATTTTCTCAAGGTGCTTTTGATGCCTTTGTCCAAAAAATCAATTCAGGAGAAAATTCAAGAAATATCAAAGACGATGAAGTTAAACTTGCTGCAGTCAAATATAGAAGGATTAAAGAAATCAATACAGAAAGGAATGATTTCTTAGAAAGTCTTATTTTTGAAAAAAATGAAAATATTATCCCAACTTTATCTCACAATAGAGGGGTGGATTTTTTTATCAATGGAATTTCATTTGATCAAAAAGTTTCAAGAAGTGTTACAGATAAATTCAAAAAAGATTTCAAAGAAAATTGGAAACATAAAGCCATAGAAAATCCTAAGCTTGTAATAAAATATCTTTATGAACAACAAGATGAAGGTAGATTTGGGTATACACCTCGATTATATATCGTGTATTTAGATGAAGAAATTTTACCCATGAAAATAAAAGAAACTATTGCCCAAACCAATTTAAACACTCCTTTAGATATAACCTTTACTTACAAACACAAAAACATTGGCACCAAGACTTACAAAACACAAGCATTCATAATACTACTACACAATCTATGAACTACATCGGCTCTAAACTTAAACTTTCTGCTTTTTTATTATCAAGCATAGAGTTGACTTTGGCAAAAGACAAAATAAAACTGCAAGATTGTGTTTTTTGTGATATTTTTGCAGGGACTGGGATAGTAAATAGACTTTTTAAGGACAAAGTAAAACAAATCATTTCAAATGACAAAGAATACTATAGCTTCATACTCAATCAAGGCTATAATATAAATAATCTTTCTTCTTCAAAATTAAATGATCTATTTGAAGAACTACAATCTGATGTCAAAACACCCCCCATAGAAGGAAAAATTTATCTAAATTATTGTTTAGGAAATGAAAAATTCACACAAACAAATTATTTTCAGAAAGATAATTTAATTCCTTACAAACGACAATATTTTACTGACTATAATGGTGCTAAAATCGATGCTATACGTATCAAAATCCAATCTTGGAAAGACTCTGGAAATATTGATGAATCCCTCTATTATTATTTGCTTGCTTCATTGCTAGAATCTGCAGATAAAATAGCCAATACAGCTTCAGTCTATGGAGCTTTTTTAAAAAAATTCAAAAAATCAGCGATGAAAAATATTATCCTAACGCCCATACCGATTAATGAAAGTCAAACTACACATCAAGTATATTGCGAAGATACATTAAAGCTTATCAAGCAAATCAAAGGAGATATACTCTACCTTGATCCTCCTTATAATGCTAGGGAATATGGAGCAAATTATCATATTTTAAACACGATTGCTTTGTATGATGATTTTATACCTGCAGGAAAAACAGGACTAAGACCTTATACTAAAAGTAATTTTTGCAAAAAAATAACCGTTGCACAAGCCCTAGAAGATACAATCAGACTTGCTAATTTTCAATACATATTTTTAAGCTACAATGATGAAGGTTTGCTAAACCTAGATCAAATAGAATCTATGTTTAGAAAATATGGAAGCTATAATATCATTTCACAACAGCACCAACGATTCAAAGCTGATTCTTCGCGTATACATAAACAGCATTCGACTATTGAATACCTGCATATACTCAAAAAAGATATGCAAAAAAACAGGTAGTTACTTCATTTGGGCAGCGACTTCTTGTGCAAAATCTTCAACTTTTTTCTCAATCCCTTCACCTAATTCAAAACGAATATATTCGACAATACGGATATCATCATTGAGTTCTTTAGATTTTTGTTCCAACACTTGTTCAATGGTCTTTTTATCATCCATGACAAAAAATTGTCCTAAGAGCGTGAGTCTTTGATCAATTAAAGTATTATCAGCAATAAATCTCTCTAATTGACCGGGTATAATTTTATCCCAAATAGCTTCAGGTTTGCCTTGCTTTTGCAATTCTTCTTTAAATCTGTTTTCTTGCTCTTTGAGTATATCATCATTGAGTTCAGCCCTACTAACATATTCAGGAATATGCTTAAGCGTTTTCCCTAATCTTTTTAACTCTTCATTTTCTTTTTCTATTTCGGCAATCAACGCTATTTTTTCTTTTTGAATAAAATCCAAATCAAATGTTTTGAAATCCAATACTTGAGGTTTCATAGCTGCAGCATGCATACAAATATTTCTAATCAACTCTACACAAGCTTTAGCATTCTTGGCTTCTTTGCACACAGCCCCTATCAATACCCCTACCCTTCCATTAGAATGCACATAGCCATTCACGATACCATTTATAGAAGCATTGATATTAGCAAGCCTGCGAACAACAATATTTTCTCCGATTTTAGCAATTTGAGTTTTGAGGTACTCTTCATAAACTATACCTTCTAAAGTAGCCTTGTGTAAGTTCTCTACACTGACTATAGAAGAATCTTTAAGCATATTTGAAGTTTTTTCTACCAATTCTTTAAAACTTTCATTTTTAGCTACAAAATCAGTTTCACTATTAATTTCAACCATTACAGCATTGCTATAATCAGCAGACACCCTAATAGAAATAATACCTTCACTTGCGACTCTATCAGCTTTTTTTGCTGCTTTGCTGAGTCCTTTTTCTCTGAGATAAACGACTGCTTTATCAATATCACCATTTGTTTCAACCAATGCTTTTTTACAATCCATCATACCTGCATCAGTCATCTCTCTGAGTTGTTTTACAAGCTGTGCACTAATATCTGCCATTCATTCTCCTTTTGTCATCTGTTGCTCTAGCTCTGCATTCACCTCTTCTAGAAGCTCTTGTTTTTCTTCTTCTGAAGCTGACCGAAACTCTTGCTCTGCAATATTATCTCCATCCTTATCATTCATTTCCCTACCTTCAATAATGGCTTCACTGATTTCTTTACAAAACAACTGTATAGATCGGATCGCGTCATCATTACCCGGAATAGGATAGTCAACTGCATCAGGATCGCAATTAGTATCCAAAGGAGCTACTACAGGAATGCCTAATCTTCTGGCTTCAGCAACAGCAATTTTTTCTTTGACAACATCAATGACAAAAATCATATCTGGAGCTTTTTTCATATGCCGAACACCACCAAGATATTTATCAAGCTTTTCTTTTTTCCTCAAAATCATCAATTTTTCTTTTTTGGTTAACAAATCAATCTGACCGCTAGTCTCCATTTCTTCAATGATTTCAAGCTTCCTTACTGATTTTTTGATCGTACTAAAATTCGTGAGCATACCACCAAGCCATCGATAATTCACATAAGGAACTTGAATTTTCTGTGCGTATTCTTTTAGGGTTTCATTGGCTTGTTTTTTTGTACCTACAAACATAATAGTCTTGCCTTCTGCGGTAGCATCCCTGACTATATTGTAAGTATAACGAAAATACCTAAGGGTTTTTTGCAGGTCAATAATATGGATATTTTTCCTCACACCAAAAATGAAACGTTTCATTTTTGGATTCCATCTTCTAGTCTGATGCCCAAAATGTACGCCACATTCCAATAAATCTTTCATGGTTACCATGATATTCTCCTTATTTTTATTTAGTTTTGCCTCCACGTTCCTTAACAGCTATGCCGCAACTTTTGAAGAATTAACGTGTGTGAACTCTGTGAACTCCATTTCAAAAATTGAAAATGAGGCATTATTTTACTCCCTTAGAGCTGATAATCAGCTGAGGATTATTATCAAATCAATACAAAAAATAATTTTTATTTATTAATGATTATTATTAATATATTATATTTATTGATATAATATATTAAAGGAAAAACAATGGAACGTAGAGACTTTATCAAAACAAGTATTTTAGGGACAGGCATATTAATGAATCCTAATATTTTGTATGCCAATACAAGCAAAAAATTTTCCCTTAATTTCTCATACAAAATCAACTTTGATTCTGCCAAACAAATCAAACTTTACATACCACTCCCAATAAGTACAGACTTCCAACAACCATACAATCTCAATATAAATGGCAACTACAAGCATCATAGCACGGAGTATCAAAACGGAGTCCCATTTATCTATACACAATACGATCAGGACTCAAAACTCAAATACATATCCATAAATCTTAACATCTTATTGAACAAAATGAATACCAAAAATCCTCAAAAAAATCCTAAACAATACCTTGAAAATACACGATATATCCGCACTGATGGCATGATAAAAAAACTTGCCTTAAATCTCAAAACTAACGATAATCAAAAAACTGCAAACAAAATATATGAATGGATCATCAATCATATTGATGAAAAAAATGCGAAAAATACCAAAGGCATTAGGAGTATCCAAACTAAAAGTTTAGGCATACTTTTTTCAGGTGAAAATATAAGTGCTACTAGCCTTTTTGTTTCTCTATGTAGAGCCTGCAATATACCTGCTACAGAAGCTTTTGGAATCGATCTGTATAACCCTCAAAACACTTTTTCAAGCAAAGCAGAAATATATTTAGCATCAACAGGATGGGTACCCTATGACATCATAACACCGATTCTAGATCAGTCTTTTAATGGCATAGGAACATGGAAGGAAGATTTTATTTTAATGAATTATGCCCGAGATTTTTGTATTCAAAATACATTCCTTGCTTCTTTTGATACTGCTTTTGGACTCGTAGATGGGGATAGATTAGATTATTATGAAAACAAAAATTTTAGTAGCAAATTTGTTTATGAACAAATTTCTTAAATCCCAAAGCTTGGAATTTTTAAAATACAATCTAAAAGGTATTATTCAAATAATAACCCCACCGCCCAAGACCTTATCATCTTGATATACAACCAAAGCCTGTCCTTTTGCTACTCCATAAACAGGCTCTTTTAATTCAGCAATGATTTTCGCCTCATTGATAATAATTTTAGCATCTGAAGGAGTGCTTCTATAGCGGATTTTTACCTTATACTCCCCTCCATTAAAATCCTTCAATAATGATTTATTTATCGCCTCAACCCTAGAGATAGCTAATTGTTCCTTTTTCCCGACGATAATTTCATTTTTTTGTGCATTGATACCTACTACAAAATGGGGTTCATGGGCACCTTTTACATTAAACCCTTTGCGTTTACCGATAGTGTATTGCATATAACCTTTATGCTTACCCACTTCATTCCCACTCATATCCCTCACAATACCTTCTTGCTCGACTTTTGTGTGTTTTTTCAAAATATCAATATAGTCAGTCTCAACAAAACAAATTTCTTGGGATTCTTTATAGGTCTCTAAAGTTCCCAACCAAGGCATCACTTCAAAAGCTTTAGGTTTCACTTCTTCTTTTAACATATCACCCAAAGGAAATATCAATCGATTGATAGCCTCTTGAGAAATCGCATACAAAAAATAACTCTGATCTTTGGTTTTATCTTTGGCTTCACGGATTCTTTTGATATTATTTATCTCTTCAATCCTAGCATAATGCCCTGTAGCTATCCTTTCACAACCCAAATTTAAAGCAAAATCCAAAGCTAAGCCAAATTTCATTAAAGGATTACATAAAGCACAAGGATTAGGGGTTTCTCCACGTTTGTAAGATTCTACAAACTCATCATAAACAGCTTTTTTAAATTCCTCTTGAGCTTCAACCACTCTGAATTCAAAATCCAGATTCTTTGAAACTTTTTCACAATTCCTCAAAAACATTTGATGTTTCGCCTCTTTATCGTGCAATTTCAAATAAATCCCCAACACCTCATAGCCTTGAGATTTTAACAAATAAGCCGAATAAGAGCTATCTACCCCACCACTCATCAAAAGTGCTACTTTCATCAAATATCCTTATGATTTTATATAAGTTTCCAATTATACCCTATTCCCGAACAAAGAAATCAAAAATATTCAAATATATACATCACAATCATAAAAGGAATAAAAACAAATAAAGAAGGAATAAAAAAGATAAAAGGAGTTTCCCTATCCCTGCATCGACTTACATTCCCACACCTGAAAGATGCAGTATCATCAGCGAAGAGG
>NZ_MLAS01000014.1 GCF_002272785.1 Helicobacter sp. 13S00477-4
CAAAGCTTTCAAATGATAGCAGAACTCCAAGAATACTATTCTAGCACTCCTTTACAAAGTGGAGGATATTTTTTTGATACAGCACCCAATACCAATCCTTTCATATCTTTTCGTCAGAGATTCCCTTTATTGGCTAGCAGGATTGAATCAACAAGTGTTTTTTCAACTACCCCTCTTCGTGTGGACGAAACGAGGCATACAAGGACAAGGAGGACAGCTTTGGCTATGTCTATGGCAATATTACCACAATATAATTGGTATCCTTCAGATTTGGCAACAACACAAGATAGTATTCGTAGCACTATAGAAAGTCTTTTTAATGCACCAGTAGGATCAATGTGGTTTTTTGTTGTTGTCAGGCAAAATGCTCAAGGAACGGGTATGATTGCACATGCTCAGCCTATTTTAAGGACTCAAGATGGTTTAGTAGTGATCCCTACTGCTATGCCTCAAATTACTTTGCAAGCTTTTAGAAATTCTCTTGTGCCAGCTACTAATGTTGATGGCGTGATGGATCATATTAGTTTAAATGGAAGCAGAATCCTTTATTCATTTACCACTTTTCAAATGACAGGAATTTATGAGAATCCATTTAATATTACTTTTTCTCAAAATAATTGCACCGGAGAAGGAGAAGATAGGAGAGGGAGCGGAAGGGAACCAAGAAGTATATTAGTCAATCAATGCTTGAGTGGAAGGTGTTTATTACAATGATATATTTAAAAATATTTTTCGTGTCAATTATTTTTAAATTCTTTAGGAAATGATATAAAAAATGTTATAAATAGCTTGATCCTAAGCCAGCCTGAAGTCGTCTGCACGGGAGTGTTAAAGAGTTAGCCAATAGTGGGGCTACGATTGCCCATCCTTAGGTTAAGGGAACTGGCTACTCTTGTTTTAAATCTTTTTACTACTTTTTCATAGGGGATGTTTAAGGGGATGGGATTTTTGTAAATAGAATTAAGTTTATATTGTTTGAGCGTTTTTTATATCTTTTTTAGCTTGTATTGTTTTTATTTGATTAAAATCTTTGTTTGAGGCTTTATTAGAAAACCTTGCTTTATTGTGTCTTGAGGTTTTTAGACTTAAAGCATAGTTTGTATGTCTTGTATTTCTTGCTATCCGTATGGCAAAGTCTAAAGCATCTGAAAGGTCATCGTATTTGGATTTTGTATAAGTATCTAGCTCTAATCTTAGCTCATAGCAGTTTTGTTTAATCAATATATTGCCATCATTTAAGAGGGGTGATAAGGTATCTAGCCTTAGTTTTTTATTGAGCGTTTTTAATTCTATGACTGGGATTAAGCCTAAGTCTTTCTTTTGTATCAAATATTTTTATACACTCATTGCATAAAGCTTTTTTCGTTCGCTTGAGCTACCGATATTGAGTTGTTTGCGATATTTTGTGATAGTCCTTCTTACCATTTTGAGCTCAAATTTTTCTTCAATGGATTGAAGGATTTTAAGATCGCTTAAGGGTTTTTTTTGATTTTCATTTCGGATAAGATCAGTGATAAAATCTTTAATAGAAGCATTAGATGTGTCACCATCAACTGCAGTCGTAAAAAAGCTTTTGATGGGTAAAATACCTTTGGAGCATTCAAGATATTTGTTTGAAATGGCTCGAGAAATAGTACTTGGAGAATGTCCAAATTCATCAGCAATGTCTTTTAAACGCATAGGTTTCATTTCGCCACCCTTAAAAAAATCGTATTGATATTCAACTATCATCAGACCAATTTTTTGGATTGTTTGTTTGCGCATATCAAGGGCATCTATCAGATCTCTAGCTTCTTTGAGTTTATTTTTTAGGTATTGGGTGGAATCTTTTACCTTCATATCTTCAATCACTATGCTAGGGTAAAAATCATCATTTAGCCGGACTTGTATTTCTCCATCATTTTCTATGACTAAAATATCTGGTATGATAAAAACATCTTTTTGGCTGAATGCGATAGCAGGTGGATTTTTGAAAGTCCTGATAATCTTCATAGCTTCTTGATATCCTTTAAAATTGCTATAATTTTTATGATTGCAAAGGTCATTGATGATTTTTGTGCATAACAAGTATATTTCATCATTAATATCAGAGCAATCTTCTAGCTGGAACAAAAAAGATTCCGTAATATTTTTTGCTCCTACTCCTTTAGGATCAAGATAGGCAAACCTCTGTCTAATTTTTTGATATTGCTGTGTTTCTACACTTAGATTTTTTGCCTCTTCTTCCTCGTCGGCTTCAAAATATCCCTCTTCATTGATATTCTCGATAATGTTTAAGGCAATTTTTGTAGAAATTTCGGTAGGAAAAAGAGGGGGTAATATTTGCTCATATAAAGTTTCATAAAGACTTTTTTCTGCAATGCTTAAAGACTCTATTTTGTCACTGATAGAATTTTTAACCGGTGAATTTGGGTAAGGTTTTTTTAGTCTGGAACTAAAATCTTGCACAATAGAACTCTGAAGACTAATATATGGATTTTCTTTAGCATATTCATTGATTGTTTCTTCAATTTCAATGACGCTGCTTTGTAAAATTGGGAGCCAACTTTTTAAAGTAGCAGAAAGCTTGGTTTTGATGTTTATATTTTGTCTTAGTTTAGCTCCTTGTGCCATTTTATACCTTGAAGTTTTCGCCTAAATAATATTTCCTTACTAGAGGATTTTGATATATTTGTTCACTATTCCCGCTTGCAAGCAATGAACCACTCTTTATTACATAAGCACGATGACAAACTGATAGGGTTTCCCTTACATTATGATCTGTTATTAAAACACCAATATTCAAAGAAACGAGTTGTTGTATGATTTTTTGAATGTCAATAACTGCAATGGGATCTACTCCTGCAAAAGGTTCATCAAGTAAAATAAACTTAGGATCTTTTATCAATGCCCTAGCAATTTCTACCCTCCGTCTTTCACCACCACTCAGACTCAATCCTTTTCGATGACGGATTGGAGTAATGTTAAAAGCTTCTAGCATTTGCTCTATTTTATTCCTAGCTTCCTTAGTGCTTCTAAATGAACTCTCTGCTGCTAAAGCTAAATTGTCTTCTACGGTCAAATCTTTAAAAATACTTGATTCTTGCGGCAAGTAACCAATACCCATATTTGAACGTTTATGCAAAGGATATCCGGAAAGATCAATATCATTGAGAAAAACTTTTCCTCCACTTGGCTGTAAAAGACCACATATCATATAAAATGTAGTTGTTTTACCTGCTCCATTGGGTCCTAAAAGCCCAACCACTTCACCACTTGCTACTTCTATAGAGATATCATAGACAATTTTGGTTTTTTTAATTTGTTTGCTAAGATTTTGAGCTTTGAGTGTGTCCATCAAAATATCCTATAAATACGATGATTATCTTGTTTGATGAGTTCAATAATACAAACATTGTATCCATTTTCTTTCAATAGGATTTCTAGTTTTTTATCCCCCCATTCTACAAAATGCACACCATTATTTTCAAACCATTCTAAAAGACCTAAATTTAAAAGCTCTTCTAAAGGACGTTGATAAAAATCATAATGATAAATATCTTTATATTGATGTATTAAGTTGAATGTAGGAGATGTAACAAGTTCATTAGGATAAATAGATTTAGTATAAGCTTGCACAAGTGTGGTTTTGCCGCTAGCTAAATCCCCTTGTAATAAAAAGATTTTAGATGAATTGTGTTTCTTCAAGTGTAAAATAATTTTATCCAAAGTATTTATATCAGCACAAATTTCTACCATCAATATTCCTTCTTATCTTGTAAGGGGATCATTTTTGTGGCACCTAAATGAGTTTTAATATTACGGATAAGCTCTTTATTTTCTTCTAGAAATATTTCTTCAGAACTTTTTGGAATATTTTCTGCGATAGTTTCTTTGGATTCTTTTTTTATTGATGAGGTTTGTTTTGATAAGGACAAATCCTCAATTTTTTCAGTTTGAGTAGAATCTTTAGGGGCTTGTATAGGGTTTATTTTAGTGGAAATGCCATAGATTTCTTGAACCATCATTTTAATATGAGCCCAATTTTGCACCAATATAGATTTATCTTCTCCTGTAGCCATAGAACTCCAGATTAAATTCGAATCTTGAAAAGATATGAATTTAATATTTTTTTCAAAAATCTCCCCTAATTGTTTATTGCGATCGTATATTTTTGCGATCAGTGTTTCAAAAAGACTATTTTTTGGAGATGGAGCCTCTGTAGGTGCCAAATCTTGATTTTGAATATCTTGATCTGAAGGAGATTCTTGGGGTTTTTTTGAATTTGGAAAAGAAAGATTTGACTCTAGTTCTTTTATCATAAAATCAATATCTTTTACTTTCATTGCTTCTTGCATTTTCATGCTCAAAAGCAGCAAAACAAAACCTCCATCTGTATTCAAACTTAATAAATATTTGCTTTCAGATAAAATACGCAAAAATCTATCAATAATGATGACAGAAAAATCTTTATCTTTAATCCGTAAAGCTTCCTTTAAAAAAAGCATCATTTCATCAATGATCATTTCGCATTCATATTCTTCTAGCATATTTAAAATCTCTTGAAGTTTTTGTTCATCGTGTTTGAAAATCGCATTAAAAAATTCTCTGAGGGTTTGAGGATCGACAACACCAAGCATTTCGGTAACTTTTAGGGTAGCAATGTGTTTATTGCAAAAATTAATAGCTTGGTCAGTAATGGTCAGCGTATCTCTCAAACTACCCGCTCCGCTCCTTGCGATAATTTCTAAGGCTTGAGCTTCATAGGCTACGCCTTCTTTGTCTAGTATCCTTCCAATATGGGCTACCACAGCTTTTTGAGGGATCTTCTTGAATCTAAAATGTTGAGTCCTGCTTAGTATCGTAGCAGGTAATTTCAAAGGATCTGTGGTTGCTAAGATAAATTTAACATAATCAGGAGGTTCTTCAAGTGTTTTTAAAAGTGCATTAAACGCTTCTTTGGTAAGCATATGGACTTCGTCAATGATAAAGATTTTATACCTACCATAAGCAGGATAGTATTTTGTCTGTTCAATCAAATCCCTAATATCATCAATTTTTCTACTTGAGGCAGCATCCATTTCGATGATATCTAGATGACGACCTTCAAGTGCAGATTTACAATTTACACATTCTCCACAAGGAGTGCTTGTTGGACCTTTATCGCATTGTAGGGCACGAGAAAAGATTCTAGCTGAGCTTGTTTTCCCACTTCCTCTAAGACCACTAAAAAGATAGGCATGTGAGATGCGAGAATGATCCAGGGCTAAAGAAAGTGTTTGAGAAACACTTTCTTGACCTATCAAATCACCAAAATCTACAGGACGATATTTCAATGCTAAAGCAAGAGCCATCATAGACCTTTATTAAAATAATAATTTTTTATTTTATATCATTTTAGCTATGAAACAAATCAAATCAAGATGTTTGTAAAATTTTTTGTTCAGTGATAGGCAATATGATTAATGCACTCACAATCAATACAGTCCCACAAATCATAAAAAGCCAAAAATACCCTTGTAAAAATGTGATCCAATAAGCAAAAAGATAAGAAAAGATAGCTTGAAAGATTCCAAAGGCAAAAGTTAGTTTGCTAGAACTGGTTGTAAAATGGTTTTTGCCACAAATATGCAATGCCATAGCATTGGTTAGCGTGACATTGCCTGTAGTTGTAAAACCCATCAAAAATATACTGATATTCAACCATGTCAAATCAATACAATAAGCTGCGATAAAGCAAGATAATGCCTTTAATCCTAATACAATCAAATGAGCATTTTTCAAACCAATTTTATCACTCAAAAAACCACTTCCTAAACTCCCAAAAGCTGCTCCAATACCAAAAAATGCCCAAGATATACCTGCAATGGCTGTTGAAAAATGCAAATCACGGACCAAATAATCTACCCAAAAAAGGGTATGCCCCAAATAACCAACCGCATTAAGGACATAAGAAGCAATGAGTAGCCATAGAAAAAAAGGGATTTTAAATTTATCAGTTTGATTAGATGAAGTCTTTTTAGCAGGATTCAATACAGGAAGGACATAAAATGAAAAAGCACAAGCAATTAAAGCAATACCCCCCAAAACAACCCATACACTATCAATGCTATGTCTAGCAATAGAAGGCAGAACAAAACCACTTGCGACTGCTCCAATACCAATACCAGCAAAAACAAATCCGCCAATTTTGCCTTTATGCCTTTCGTTTACAAAAGGCAAAGAAAGAGGAGCGGCTAAAATCATCAGTGCAGAGCTAGCCACCCCAGCAACAAACCTCCAAAACCATGCCCAAATAAAAGGAAAAGATTCGACCATGCAAGCAAAGAAGCTTAAACTTATGAGCAAAAAACTCATTTTGGCAATCATCTCTAAACTCAAATAAGATTTCAGCACATCAACCAATACGCTACCAAAAATATACCCCACCAAAATAGCAATACCAAGTTGATAACTCTCTGTTTGAGTAAACCTGCCAGAAATAATCATAATAGGAATAAGAACCACATAACCAAAACGAGCCAAACCATTAGCAACAAATGTAGCTAAAAAACAAGCAAAAATTCTAGTTTTCATTGCTTGGCTCCTTTAAAAAAGTATTCACAGCAATATCTGAGTCACGCAAAAAAGTAGAACCAATAAAAGGACGAGGTAAAATAAAAGTATAAAATTTAATTCCTTCAGTAGGTAGACCTAATATGAATAAATTTTTTATAATCTTATTATCAAAATTAATTGAATTAAAATTTTCATCAATATTAAAACATTCCAATTCTAAATTTTCATTTTTAAATTTACTTGCCAAATTGTTTTTAATCAGCGATGATAAGCATAAATCATTCTTGATTTTCAAAGAATCAATCCTTGCTTCAATCAAAATAAACCTCTTGGCCCAAAACCTACAATAGATATATTTAACATAGCCATAATTCCTTAATTTATTTTAATAGTTATTCATTATATTACTTTTTTAGATAATATTTAATAATTAATTTTTATTTAATATTATTTACTATCTATTTATTATCATTTAATAATTTTTTATTTCATTTAGAATAATAAAGGAATAAAAAATGCCTTTTGTGAATATACGAATCACTCAAGAAAATGGAGAACCGACTGTCAAACAAAAAGAAGAGTTGATAGAAGGCGTTACTGATTTATTGGCAAAAGTTTTGAATAAAAATAAAGCTTCAACTGTTGTTATCATTGATGAAATTCAAACAGATAATTATGGGCTAGGTGGTAAAAGTATCACTGAAGTCAGGAAAAAGCAATAGTTTATCCACTCCTTTCCTCTCTTTGTCGCGACTTTGATATATGATGATTATTTAATTAATATATTTTATTATATAAAAATATATATTATTAAAGGTTTATAATTTCTAGTATAATTACATACTCAAAAACACAAACTAAACAACTGGAGAACAAAATGAAAAAACTAACTATCTTAGGAAGTATTGCAGCTTTTTTGACTATAAATGCTTTTGGTGCAAGCAATCAAGAATTAATCCAAAAGGCTAAAGATTCAGGACTTGAACCTATACCCACTGGAAAAGCACTCAAAGAATACCAACTTAAAAAAGCTCAAGAAACAGATTTGGCCACTGGGTATAATCCTAAAATGACAGATACTCAGATTGAATTAGGCAAGAAACTTTATTTTGACCCTAGACTCTCAAAATCTAATCTTATTTCTTGTAATACTTGTCATAATCTCGCATTGGGTGGTGTGGATGTCGTCCCTGTAGCGATTGGTGAAAAATGGCAAGCAAATCCACATGGTTTAAATTCTCCAACTGTCTTTAACTCTGTTTTTAACACTGTCCAATTTTGGGATGGTAGGGCAAAACATTTAGGTGATCAGGCACAAGGACCTATCCAAAATCCTGTAGAAATGGGAGCAAGCTCTAAACTTGTGGTTGATAAAATAACTTCTATTCCTGAATATGTTGATGAATTTAAAAAGGCATTTGGCAATAAAGTAAAGATTGATTTTAAGCTCATTGCTGATACGATAGCTATTTTTGAAGAAACTTTAGTTACACCAAGTCGTTATGATGATTTTTTACGTGGCAATCCAAAAGCACTTAGCAAAGATGAACAAGAAGGATTAAATGTATTTATTGATAAAGGATGTACTGCTTGCCATAATGGCATCAATTTAGGAGGTACAATGCAGCCTTTTGGAGTTGTCAAGCCTTATAAGTTTGCTAATATAGGAGATTTTAAAGGTGATGCTAATGGTATGGTAAAAGTCCCTACGCTTAGAAATATTGCTGAGACAATGCCTTATTTTCATAATGGTCAATTTTGGGATGTAAAAGATGCAATCAAAGAAATGGGAGCAATCCAGTTAGGTATCCAAATTACAGATGCAGAAGCGAAAAAAATACAAACATTTTTTGATTCATTGACTGGAACAAAACCCCAAATTATTTATCCTATTTTGCCTCCTGTAACAGACAAAACACCCAAGCCAAGTTTTTAAAGTTCAATATTTGGCTTATTTGATTGGTTCAAATATTGACCCTTTTGCTCGGTAAACTGTGTTGATGTATTGAACCTGATGTTTATCAATGAGTTCTGAAAAAAATTTATTGATTTTAGGGTCTTGTAAATCAAAAAACATTTCCACACCAATAGCAGTAGAATAATTAACCCAATCATAACGTAAATCACTGCTGAGTAAGGCTCCATATTCAATTAATTTTTGATTGGTATTGCCAATGGCATTGAGTACATAAAAATTCTCTCTATCTTTTGGTTGGACAAGCATCAAAATTGAAGGATTGTAATTGATTTGTGTGGAGAGGATTTTAATAGGTTTTTTCTTTGAGAATCCTAATTGAGAGAGCATAAGTCCACTTTTGACTACAGGGGTATTGAGGACAATAACGCTATTTTCTAAAAAATCTTCTTGGGTTTTGAGGTTTTTAGCAAATGTAGCTGCTTGTTGTGCATTTACAACATCTTTATAAATTACATTAGAATCTAATCTATCTAAAATATCCCCTAATATCAAACCAACAGGGCTATCATCATCATATTCTACTATCGGATTATCTGTCGCAAGTGTAGTGATGATTTTCATTTGTGCTTCATAATCTATCCCGCCAAAATATAGATTTGGAGGTAATTTTGAAATATTTTGAAGTTGATTTTTATTTACTGTGGGGATATAAGTGGGTAAGCTTATATAAGTACCTTGTATAAAATTTTCAACACCTGCTTGGGTCAGTATTGCAACTACGAATTCATATTTTTCTCTTTCAATCTTGCCATAAGCCTCATTTAAGTCTTGGACTTCCTCCCCGCCACTATCAAATACTTTGAAGTCAAAGTCTCCTCCACGTGTCATTAAATATGCCAAAATCGTATCAATTGTTGCTACTGAATAGCGTCCAACAATCTTTTTTGGCACAAGTAAGGCAATCTTTATTTTCGAGCTTTTTTTCTGCTGATACATTGAGCTTTGCATGAATGAATCAATTTCGCCTAAAGCTACAGCTAAATTAGCTCTAAGTTCTATATTCTGGGTATCTTTTTTAAATTTTGATACAAATGAAAATATTTTTCCATTAGTATAAAGCTTTTCTAAACATTTTTCATCACATTTATCTGTTGAGATGTCTACTACTTCTTGTTTTGGTAAAGGTAGTGGTGAGATGATATAGCTACGTGCAAAAAGTTGAGTATCAATAAAAACAAACAAAAAAATAAAAATTGTCCATTTTTTTTTCATAATACTTCCTTCTTTAGAGCTAAAAAATGAGTCAATGTTTCTTTTTTTAGAGAAGGATTTTTGAGTAATTGATTCAAAGAATATGTCGCCAAAATTTTTTTTCCTTCGTGTGAAAAAATTTTTCCTAAATACTCTCCAACATTCAATCCATAAAAATGTTGCAAAACTTTCTCTCCCATTAAAATCATTATTTTAATATTTTTAGAGATGACCTGCTCATTCAAATATCGCTTGCAGATCAAAACTTCAGTATCAGTAATTTTTAAATTATTTTCATTGCATTTTATCAAAGATAAGACTCCATATTCAGAGATATTCAAGCAAAAAACATTCGAAATGATATCTTGAAGCATTTTTGAACTTTTGTTTTGCAAAAATATTCCAAAAGGATCTACGACAGGTAATTCAGTAATGAAAATAATTTTTGCAACAGGGGGTAAGATACCAAAAGTAGGTTTGGCAGTTTTACTCCTATCACATAATGTGCAGTTAAAAATTGTATCTTGAAGTGAACTGCTTGGGATTTTCATATCTTTTTCATTAGGTTGTAGATTGATGTTATCTACAAATTTTATACCAAAAATTTTTTGATAATATAAAAACCTGAGATGAAAAGCCTTTTGGATATTTTGCATGATTTAAAAAATTAATTTTTATTTTTTTTATACATATGAGGATTGATCATATTTTGAGGATCGAAAATTTTATTAAGCTGTTCTTTGCTCAGCAAACCTTTTTCTAAGGCAATATCATAAACACTTTTACCAGTATTAAGCGATTCTTTAGCAATGGAGGCTGAATTTTCATATCCAATATAAGGATTTAGAGCAGTTACAATACCAACACTGTGTAAAACAAAATTGCGACAAATTTCTTCATTAGCTGTAATGCCATCAATGCACTTTGTAGCGAGTGTAACCATAGCTCGATTTAGCATCACAATAGAATTAAATAAACTATAAGCAATAACAGGTTCAAATACATTCAGTTGTAATTGTCCTCCTTCTGCTGCCATAGTTACGGTAATATCATTTCCAATTACTGCAAAACAAGCTTGATTTACCACTTCAGGAATAACTGGATTAACTTTACCTGGCATTATAGAACTTCCTGGTTGCATTTTAGGGAGATTGATTTCATTAAAGCCTGCCCTAGGACCAGAACTCAATAACCTCAAGTCGTTGCAAATCTTAGAAAGCTTGACTGATACCCTTTTAAGTACACCACTGATTTGCACATAAGCACCTGTGCTTTGGGTTGCCTCTATCAAATCTACTGCTGTAATAAAAGGTCTTCCAGTGACTTCTTGAATCTTTTTTTCTACAATACCTTTATAGTCAGGGTGTGAATTGATGCCTGTTCCAATTGCTGTACCACCTAGATTGATAATCCGAATCCAATTCCTTGCGTCCAAAACGCGTTCAATGTCTTTGTTTATCATCATTTCAAATGCTTTAAACTCTTGACCTAGTGTCATTGGTACTGCATCTTGAAGCTGTGTTCTGCCCATTTTTAAAACATCCTTGAACTCTTCTGCTTTCTTTTCAAAAGAATCCTTGAGGATTTTCATTGATTCTGTCAGACCACTAAGTCTTTCATACAGAGCAATTCTAAGGGCTGTAGGATAAGCATCATTGGTTGATTGTGAAAGGTTTACATGATCATTAGGATGACAATGATGATATTCTCCTTTTTTGTATCCCATCAATTCAAGGGCGATGTTAGCTATTACTTCATTTGCATTCATATTTGTGCTTGTTCCAGCACCACCTTGTATCATATCAACAACAAATTGATTGTGATATTCCCCATTAATAATTTTGTCACAAGCTTTGCAAATTGCATCTTTGATATCGGCATTGAGTAATCCAAGCTCATGATTGGCTAAAGCAGCAGCTTTTTTTACCTGTGCTAAAGCATTTATGAATACAGGGTAATCAGAAAGCTTTTCGTTAGTTATGTGAAAATTTTCTACAGCACGAAATGTTTGTATTCCATAATAAACATCATCATCAATTTCTAATTCACCAATAAAATCATGTTCTTTTCTTGTTGACATTTTTAACTCCTGATATTTTTAATCATTAATCATTCAAATAAAAATGATTATAGCAAACAAAATTAATAAAAGGTTTTATTTTAATTTAAAATTATTTCTGAATATTGTTTTAGGCGTGATTTGTTTATTTTATTCTTATATCAGTTTTCTTTCAGTCGTAAAATATCTGCCCCAAGTCCACATAATTTTTCTTCTAGCCCTTCATAACCTCTATCAAGATGATATATACGATGGATTTGGGTTTGACCTTGTGCAACTAAGCCTGCTAATACTAATGCTGAAGAAGCCCTCAAATCTGTTGCCATTACATCAGCACCAATGAGTTTTTCGCCTCCTGTGATTTTGGCAACATTTCCTTTTAAAGAAATTTTTGCACCTAATCTTTGCAGTTCGCTTACGTGCATAAAACGATTTTCAAACAAACGTTCTTCAATGGAACTACTTCCTTCACATTGTGTAGCCAAAGCCATAAATTGAGCCTGCATATCAGTAGGGAAACCCGGATATTCTGTTGTAATGATTTCAAAAGCCTTTCTTTTATTTGCAGGTTTGATACATAAAATATCATCTTTTTCGGTAATGTTAAAACCAATTTCTTTAAGCTTACCGATGATAACTTCAAGGTGTTTAGGGATAATATTTTTCAAAATAATTTCAGAATTGCTAATGGCTCCTGCACACAAATAAGTCCCTGCTTCAATGCGATCAGGGATGACCTCAATTTCTTTAAATTCAAGTAATTCCCTATCGCTTCCACGTATATAAAGTTCATTGCTTCCAATGCCTTTTATTTCAATGCCAGCAGTTTGAAGTATTTCACAAAGCTGTATGACTTCTGGCTCTTTAGCTGCATTGATAATCCTAGTTTCACCATGTGCTAAAGCTGCAGCCATCAGGATATTTTCAGTACCTGTTACGGTGATTTTATCAAATATAATGTCGTTTCCTTTAAGTCCATTTGGTGCTTTTGCAACGATATAGCCATTTTCTATAGATATGTTTGCCCCCATTTTTTCCATAGCTTTGATATGTAAATCTACAGGTCTTGCTCCAATTGCACATCCTCCAGGAAGACTGACTTCACATTTTCCAAATCTAGCTAGTAGGGGACCTAATACCAAAATAGACGCTCGCATTTTTCTTACAATATCATAAACTGCTTTTGTGTGGATAATCCTATCAGATTGAACTAAAAGTTCATTGGCATTTACCCATTCAATTGTGGAACCTAAATGTTCTAAAAGTTTTGCCAAAGTCTTAACATCTGCAACATCTGGTAAGTTGGTTATCTTTAAAAGGTTTTTGCACAATAAAGTAGATGCTAAAATAGGTAATGCTGAATTTTTTGCTCCTGATATTTTAATCTCACCTTTGAGAGGTTTGCCTCCTGTGATTTTTAAATAGTCCATGATTTGCCTTTTTTGATGATTATTTTTTTAATTTATTTGAATTTTGAGTTTTAGGGGTTGATTTTTGTAAAAGCACCCAAATAAAACCTCCAATTAAAATAGGCATTGCACATAAAATCGCCAATAACCAAAAAAATATATAGAACCAAACATCATACATTTTTAAACCTTGTGATATAAAGTGTGATAAAAATCATTGGTTGCTTGCACAAAACCATCAATACTACCGCAATCATAACGTTTGCCTTCAAATTTGTAAGCAAGCACTTTTCCTGCTTTTGCCTGTTGTAATAGAGCATCTGTGATTTGGATTTCACCTTTTTTGCCCGGCTTAGTAACCCTTAAAATATTAAAAATATCTGGCGTTAAAATGTACCTACCGATCACTGCTAAATTGCTTGGGGCTTCTTGTGTGGAAGGTTTTTCTATCATGTTTGAAACTTTATAAACACCTTTTTCTATTTCTTCTCCTTCTATGATTCCATATTTATCTACATTCTTTGGTTCTATTTCTTCAATGGCTACAATTGAGCAATGGTATTTTTCATATAATCTAACCATTTGAGAAAGAACACCTTTGCCATTAGGGTTAGCACACAAATCATCAGCTAGGACTACTGCAAATGGATCTTCTTGACCAATAAGAGTTTCTCCTGTTAAGATTGCATGACCTAATCCTTTCATTTCGTTTTGACGAGTATATGAAAAAGTGCAAGCTTGAATTAAAGTCCTGATTTCATCTAGATAATTTTCTTTATCTGTACCTTTAATTTGATGTTCTAATTCATAGCTAATATCAAAATGATCTTCAATGCTCCTTTTGCCTCTGCCTGTTACTATTGCCATTGTGCAACATCCTGCTTTAAGTGCTTCTTCTACTCCATATTGTATTAAGGGTTTATTTAAAATAGGTAGCATTTCTTTAGGCATTGCTTTTGTCGCAGGTAAGAATCTTGTGCCATAACCAGCTGCCGGAAACAGACATTTTTTTATCATTTTTTGTCCTTTGTATAAATCAGTGTTTTTTCAAGGAATTTTTCTATATTTATTTTACGACCAAAAAGGTCTTCGTAAATAATGTAGTTAGCCATCACTTTCATTCCATAAAATCTTGATTCTTCATAGGGTAAAAGTTCCATACTCAGCCAGGGTTCATATTTCCTGCCTTTTAAAAATAATTCATTTTTTGCTAATAATCTCCTTAAAAAACCCGGACCTCCATTGTAAGCATAAGATACAAATAATGGATGTTGGAATTCTTCTTTAAGGCTATTAAGGTAATGATTGCCAAATTTTAAGGCAATTTTTGGATCAAACATATCACTAAGCTCAATATTTTTTAAATTCATTTCTTTGGCAAATGGCAAAACATTAAAAGGCATTATCTGCATAATGCCTAAGGCATAAGAACGTGAGATAAGTGCTGGTAATAAATGGCTCTCTTGTCTTGCTATTGCATACACCATAGATTTTTCATCATCATCCATTGAAGACATAAGTTTTTTATAGGGAGTTATAAAATAATTCACTTGATATTTAGTTGCACGATTGAGAAAATAAACAAGGTGAGGTAAGGTTTTTTCATACTCAAAATATTGTAAAATTTTTTTATATTCTCCATCGTCTTTGACAGCAAAGATATTATCACGTAAAATCTGCCATTCAAATGGGTCTTTGATGTTAAAATCTGGATTTTTTGAGCTTATATTATCAAAAGCAGATATTATTTGGTATTTTGGTTTAGTCTGAAGTTTTTGGTTGGCATAAATAGAAAAAATATCAACAAAAATACTATCAGAAAGTTGTTTCAAAACAGTTTTATTTTGGCTAATGAGGTATTGCCAAAATAAAGCCCTATCCCTCATAAATGGATCAATTGCTGCATTTTGAGATCTTTGAAAATACAAAAGTGCTTTTTTGTCATTATGATTTAAAATTTGATTGATCCCAAGTAAAAAAAATGTATTAGTATCAGATTTAGTGATATTTGCTTTTGAGAGCGATTTTTTAAAAAGTTCAAATCTTGAATCAAGGATAATGGTATGGAGCATTTTATTAAAAATTACATTATTTTGATTGGCTAAATTTTCTAGTTTTTTATGAGGGATTGATTTGTTCAGTAATTCTAATTTTTGCAGATAAGTAAGCCCATTGAATATCATTCCAAAATTTTTTGCTGAAGTTTGCAACATTGATTCTAAAACATTTTTGCTATGAAGTATTTTGATTTGTTCGAAAAGTGAAGGATTAATAGGTTTTACTTTATTGAGTATTGAATCTATATCTTTAGTAGAAAACTTGAAAATATCAGAGAGTTTTAATCCATAACTAAGGCATTCACCATCTTCATTGATGAGTTCTTCAAAATTTAGATTTTTACAAAAAATATCTTTTGGCATTTCTGTGATAACACCTTTAGTTTCCATAGCTTTTTGGATTCTAGGTGTTTTATTGAATACCAATTCATAAGCTTTTTTTGCTTGTTCGATGGTAGTTTTTTCATCAGAAATATACTGCCAGATATAAAAATCCCTCACAATACCTTCAGGCTTATCCTGAATAAATTTTAAAGTAATGCTTTTTCCTGATAAAAAACATACCAAACAAATGAAGATAATTATTTTTTTCATCGTAATTTTTCAGCATATTCAAATAAAATTCTTACCAAAGTAAGGTCTAAAAATTGTAGGATAATAATAATAATTAAAGGAGTAAAATCTATTCCTTTATAAATCAGGGGGATTTTTTTCCTTATTTTTTCATATACAGATTCTGTTAGTTTGTAAAAAATTTGAACAATTGGATTATAGGGATCAGGACGTACCCAGCTGATTAAAGTGGCAATAATTACTACCCATATATACAGTGTGATGAGGGTATGTAAAATAGTTGCTATTGCACTTAAAATACTACTAAAAATCATTCTTCTCCTTTTATTTGTAATATTTTTTTTAAATAGAATCTCAAGTATGGGTATAAGCTGTTCAAATCAACACCATGAGATTCACCACTCAAAAGAATCCTAAGTGGTTTAAAAAATTTTTTACCCTTAAGGTCACTCCTTTGCATTGCTTCATTTTTAAATGTTTCGTATTGATTTAAGCATTCTGTATTTTCTGCTTCCATTGCACAAAGGACTTTAAAGAGTTTTTTACATTCTCCTTCAAAGCTTTCTCCTTCATATTCTGCCATTATATTTTTAGGTGAAAAAATCATATCAATTTTTTTTCTGATTTCATTTAATGTGCTTGCTTCTTCTAAATAAAGCTTTGCGATAGCTCCAATGGTAATATCTTTGCTGTTTAATAATAAAGCAATTTGATTTTCATCAAGCTTTTTGAGATGTTCACGATTGATATATCGCAAACGTTTGATGTCAAATTTTACAGGAGATTTTGCAATATGGTTAATATCAAACCATTTTAGTGCATCTTCAAGGCTAAATATTTCTACAGGCGTCTTGTTGCCCATACTGATAAGATAGTTTATAATTGCTTGAGGTAAAAAACCTTGTTCTAAAAGCCAGTTTACACTTGAGGCACTGTCACGTTTACTCATTTTTTTACCTGTTTCCCCAAGTATGATTGGTAAATGGGCATAGCCAATCTCCTTATCATAATCCAAAGATTTTTGCACTAAAATCTGTTTGGGGGTGTTGCTGACATGATCTTCTCCACGAACAATAAAATCAATATTATAAATCATATCATCACAAGCACAAGCAAAATTATAAGTAGGTATACCATCTTCTCGTAAAATAACAAAACTATCCAGTTCGTTAGGTGCAAATTCTAAATCTCCTTTAATCGAATCATTAAAGCAAATAGGCTCATCACTACCTTTTAATCTAATAACAGGATTGGGATTTTGAGATTTTTGAATTTCTGCCCATGAATTGTCATACCTAAAAGGAATTTTTAGCTCAAGTGCTTCTTGTTTTTTTCTTTCTAAAAACTCTTTAGTGCAATAACAATAAAAAGCTTTGTTTTTTTTGATAAGATAATCAGCAAAATTACGATGTTTTGGAAAATTATGACTTTGATAAATCAATTCATCCCATAAAAGTCCAAAAAGATTGAGTGTAGAAAGTATCTCTTTATCTTTACCCTCAATATTGCGAGATAAGTCAGTATCTTCAATTCGGATTAGGAATTTCTTATCTTTTTGCTTAGCAATAATATAGTTAAAAATGGCAGCTCTAAGATTGCCAATATGCATATCTCCTGTAGGAGAAGGAGCAAAACGAAGCATAACAATTAAACCTTCATGTGTGAGCTATATTTTGGTTATTTTACCAAAATACTACCAATCAAAACATTTTTAAAAAATCTTTAGTATTAAAGTTATCATAAGAAGTTTTTGAAACTTCAGGTTCAAAAATCTTTTGATCTGAAATCCCCTTGCTTACAAGTATTAGTGTATTTTGGACTTCTAATTTCTTATCTTCAAGATAATTGATGAAGCTACTATAACCCTCTTTTTGTATCAGAGGTGTAGGGTTTGGCACTTCTATATCAATAGATTTAGAGTCTATTTGAATACTTAAAGTTGTATTAAATAGCTCCATTCCCATGAAAGAACATTTATCAATGATTTCATTAATTTCTTTTAACACAATAGATTCTAAATTTTTGAAAGTAGGATCTTTTGGTTCATCTTCAAGGAGTATTTTTTGTGCTTGCAAAATAATTTTATGAAGTGCTATATCAATAATTTGGAGTGCACCTATGAATTCATTAGCACTTTTTATATCTTCACCAAATTTTTGGATTTTTCTAGTTTTATTCAGGCAATCACCTCTAATATCTTGATTGTCTATCTTATCAATTCCTTCCAAATGTTTTTTGAATGTTGCGAGTATATCTTTATCAAACATTAGATGCACCTTTGATTGAAAATAGTTTTATATCATTTTGAAAGCATATTTTGTTCCAAGCTTTTCGATATAATCAACAAAAAATTTTATAAACAAAGGTAATCTTTGAAAAAATCAATCATCGTAGCTATATTTTTTGTAATAGGATTTGCAAAAACCCTCCCTCCAATAGACTTTGATATTATAAAAATGCAAACAAGTCCAGATTCTCCAACTCTTTTACTCATGGGAGGCATACAGGGAGATGAGCCAGGCGGATTCAATGCAACAAATATATTTTTAATGCATTATAAAATCCTTAGTGGAAATGTATGGGTAGTGCCTGTCTTAAATAAACATTCTATGCTTTTAAATCATCGTGGTTTGTATGATGATATGAATCGTAAATTTGCAGCCATTTCACCTAAAGACCCTGAATATAAGCTTATAGAACGTATCAAAAAGCTTATTATTTCTAAAGAAATTTCTGCAATCCTTCATTTGCATGATGGAAGTGGATTTTATCGTCCATCGTATGAAAATACACTTATGAGCCCCAATAGATGGGGAAATTGTTCAATCATAGATCAAAAAAATCTTGAAGGTATTAAATATGGAAATCTTGAAGAAATTTTAACTAATACCACAGGATATATTAATCAAAATCTCATTAAACCTTTGCACAAGTACTATATCCGAAATACTCACACAGCAAAAGGTGATAAAGAAATGGAAAAAGCATTGACATTTTTTGCCATTAAAAATAATAAACCTGCATTTGCCAATGAAGCTAGCAAATCTCTTCCTTTAGAACAAAGAGTATATTACCATTTACTTGCGATTGAGGGGATATTAAAAGAATTGGGCATTGTATATGAAAGAGATTTTAGCCTCAATCCAAATGCAATTTATCGTCTTATCAATGATAAGACTTTGAGGGTAAAAATTGATGAAAAGATTCTTTTGCCTTTATATGGACTTCGTCCAATCCTTAATTATTTCCCATTGCCTAAAGATATTAAAATAATTGATATTCCTTTGGATTCTAAAGCACATATTTTAGGATTATTGCCCAAAGATAATCAGGTATGGTTAAAATATGGGAATAAATTGATGACAAAAATGAATCCGGATTATTTAAATTTTGATGATTCGCTCAAACAAATAACTATTAAAATTGATGGGGAAGAAAAAAATATACCTATTCCTAGTATCATTGAAGTCAAAGAAAACTTTGAGATTTTACCTATAGAAGGTTATAGGGTAAATATCATTGGTTATGTCATCCCTAATGATAAATCGCTTAAGCCTAATGAAACAGGCATTGTTATTCACCATAAAGATTGTATATCAAAATTTTCTATTGATAAGGCTGGGAAGATATTTCGTGCTGAGATATACAAAGGGGATGATTTTAGTGGAATGGTGTTGATAAAATTTTTATAATATTATTTTGAATTCAAAATTAAAACCTTTTAAAAAGGTTTTATAATATTATTTTCTATTTTTTGCTGCGATTATAAAACGCAATGCATTGATTTTTATAAATCCGGCTGCATCTTTTTGATCATAAACATTATCTTCTTCAAAAGTACTATAAGCTTGAGAAAATAAACTATTTTGTGACTCTCTACCTGTGATAATTATATTGCCTTTGTAAAGTTTGAGGAAAACCTTGCCTTCAACTTTTTGTTGAGTTTTATCTATCAAGGCTTGCAATGCTTCTCTTTCGGGTGAAAACCAATAACCATTATAGATAAGAGAGGCATATTTTGGCATTATTTCATCTTTTAGATGGGCTTCTTCTCTATCTAGACAAAGAGATTCGATAGCTCGATGTGCTTTGAGTAAAATACTACCACCTGGAGTCTCATAACATCCTCTGGATTTCATCCCAACATAACGATTTTCTACTAAATCTAGCCTGCCTATGCCATGTTTGCCACCTAATTGATTCAGATTTTTTAGTAGATTTGCTGGGCTTAGGTATTGTCCATTTATACTGATAGGATCTCCAGCTTTGAATTCTATCGTGATAGATTCGGCTGTATCAGGTGCTTTCATTGGAGAAACGCTCCAAAGCCACATATTTTCTTCAGGTTCTTTTGAAGGATCCTCAAGCATTTGTCCTTCATAAGAAATATGCAGTAAGTTTGCATCCATTGAATATGGGGATTTTTTACCTTTTTTTTCTATCGGTATCCCTGCTTTTTCAGCGTATTCTAAAAGTTTTTCCCTTGAATTAAGCTCCCATTCTCTCCAAGGTGCAATGACTTTTATATCAGGATTTAGTGCATATGCTCCAAGCTCAAATCGCACTTGATCATTACCTTTTCCTGTTGCTCCGTGTGCTATTGCATCTGCACCTACTTTTTTACAAATTTCAATTAATTTTTTGGTTATTAGAGGACGTGCAATACTTGTTCCTAAGAGATATTCTCCTTCATAGATTGTATTTGCACGAAACATAGGGAATACGAAATCTTTTACAAATTCTTCTCTTAAATCTTCAATAAAAATATTTTCAGGTTTTATGCCTAGTTGTTTTGCTTTTTCTCCAGCTGGCTTAACTTCTTCTCCTTGCCCAATATCTGCTGTGAAAGTGATGACTTCACAATGGTAGTGATCCTGTAGCCATTTGAGGATCACGCTGGTATCTAGTCCACCAGAATAGGCTAGGACTACTTTTTTTATTCCCTTGCTTAAGTTGTTTGTCATTGTTTGCCTCGATTTTGAATTTTTATAGATTTTATCGAAAGTTGTATAAAAATTGATATACTCTAAAAGATATTAAAAAACTTAAGGATTTTTATGCAGGCTATTAATTGGATAGGGATTGGATTGTTGTTAGTGGTAGTGATATGTGCGATTTATAAAATATTTGGTTCAAAAAATTCCACAACAGGTTGTGGGTGTGGGGGAAAGTGTTCCAAACCAAAAGTTTACAAATCCGAAGGTAAAGATATAGAATCTTAAAGTTTAGTTTGGATTTTGAATACCGAAAAATATATCAATAGGGTAGTTTTTCCCCATTTTTTTCAGGTCAAGATATGCATTGATGATTAGAAAATCATTTTTTGAATGCAAGCTTAGACGTTCATTCACTGAGTCTATCATTTCTAAATCTAATAGGACATAAAGATAACTTTTTTCAGCATTTTCATCATTATCTGCTATGTATTCAAAATGTTTTAGCCACATATCAGGACTTAAAAATGGCTTGGCTTCTTTGGCTAATCTGAGATAGTTTATTTCGCCATAACCTGCTTTTTTACAAAGTTTAGCAATGGTTTCTCGATCTAGTGTTGTTCGATTTTGAGAATATGCAATAAAAAGTTCTTTGAGCATTTCTTTATCTAAAAAATTGATTGAGAAGTCTAATGCTTTTTGTATTTCTCTATCATTCCCTTTGATTGTTATTTGAGTAAAAGCATATTTTTTGAGTGCAAGATTAAATGTCCCTTTGAGGATTTCAATGCCAAATTTAATGTCTTTTTGTATTTTGTATTGGATATTTTTGATAAAAAACTCATTATCTTCAGATAGATTATATTTTTTGACATCCTGCTCATTTCCATCTTCAATTTGTTTGTATACATTAAAAAGTTTATCTATTTTATAGTAGGAACTATTTTGACTTTCAAGATTTGCTTTTAGTTCAAAACGAGAGAGTATTTTTGAGAGTAGTGCATAGTGATGATTTCTATAGTTTTGTTTAGTGAAAAATTTTTTTGTGTTTTGTTCAATTATTTGGTTTGTAATTTTTTCAAAATCTTTATTGTTATGATATTTTGCAAGTAATCCTCTTATCCACTCTCCTAAAAAGAATATCATAGAGAGTATGAAAAAAATCAAGATAACAATGGATATCCATATCGCAATAGGGAGATTCACAGATTCTGATTGATGTGGGATTTGCAAAGGGTAAGTTCCAGAATTGAGGCTATAAATATATGTCCCTACAGCAATGATAAAAAAAATGGTAAAAATAATATAATATTTGAACCTCATTTTTCTCCCTTAGTTTTAGATTTTTCGTGCAATTCTCGACAATTTATACAATATTTTGCATGTGGTTTGATTTTGAGTCTTTCAATATCTATCTCATCATCACACATTTCACAAATACCATAAGTTTTATTTTTGATTTTTTCGAATGAATGTATTATATCTTGTAATTCTAATTTATGTTTTTGTATCATTAAAAAGTCAAGCTCACCTTGTAAGTTTGCAGATACAATATCGCTTTCATCTTTTGGATTTATGGTGTTTAATTCCATCAGATTGTTATTCCTTAGATTGATATTAGAAGTGATTTCTTCTAATCTTTTTTGCAGTGTTTTTTCAAAGTATTTAAGACTTTTTTTATCCAATTGTATTCTCCTTTATTTATGGTATGGGTGGTGGTTGATGATGCTCAATACACGATAGATTTGTTCGCACAAGATAATTTTGACAATCTTATGACTGAAGGTCAAAGGACTCAAGCTTATGGGTAAGCATTTTTGGATAAAATCTTCATTAAAACCAAATGCCCCGCCAATAAAAAAATTAATTTTATTTTCATTGGTAAAAATTTTACTCAACTCAATAGTATCAAATAATTTACCTTTCGGATGTAGAGCAATATTTTTTCCTCCTGATAAAAATGGTAGGAATGTTTTTGTATAAGAATTTTGAGCTTCTTTTTGGGAGAATTTTTGGGCATTGATGATTTCATTATTCATCATATCTTTGATAAAAAGATTTGCTCCAAATTGTTTACATTGTTTTTGATAATGCAAGATAAAAGCGTCTTTATTGGGACTTGGTTTAGTGATCGAGTATAGGTTGTATTTCATTTGGGTTGAGCATTTTTATCAAATCACCTAAGGTTTTCCTGAGATTTTTTCTATCAATGACCATATCAATAAGACCATGTTCAAGTAAAAATTCAGAGGTTTGAAATCCTTTGGGTAAGTCTGTTCCAATGGTTTGCTTGATGACCCTAGCTCCAGCAAAACCTATCATTGCACCCGGTTCAGCAATAATAAGATCGCCTAAAAATGCGAATGAAGCACTTACTCCACCAAAAGTAGGGTCAGTGAGTAAGGAGATAAAAGGTAATTTTGCTTGAGAGAGCCTATTTAAGGCAGCACTTGTTTTTGCCATTTGCATTAATGAGTAGGTAGATTCTTGCATCCTAGCACCACCGCTTGTGGATATGATGAGTAGAGCTTGTCTTTTTTTAATAGCCCTATTGATAGCACGAACAATTTTTTCTCCTTCTACAGAACCTAAGCTTCCTCCCATAAAAGCGAAATCAAAAACTACAATTTGCAATGACACATGTTGGATGCTGCCTTCTCCAGATATAACTGAACTTGGGCGACCTGTTTTGGTTTCGTTTTTTTTAATTCTTTGTTGATAACTTTCTTTATCTACGAAATTGAGTGGGTCAATAGGACGTAGATTTTTATCATATTCAATAAAACTATCTTCATCGCATAGCATTGCTATGCGATCATTGGCAGAAATCCTAAAATGATAATTGCATTTAGGGCAGACTTGGGATTGGGATAAGACTTCTTTGTAATACATCAGTGCTGCACAGCCTGGACATTTTGTCCAATGGTTTGGTGTGTCTTTGTCTTTTTGTTGAGAGGATTTGCTTTCGTCTTTTTTGAGATTTTTTAAGAAATCTGCAAAGCCCATTTTTCTAATCCTTATTTTACGATTTGTAAAATCATATCAAAGATTTGCTTATTTCTACTTATTTATGAGTAAAAAATTATGACTATTAAATTCTTGCATGCAGATTATAAAATTACCTTATTGATAATATTGATAACACTTTTTAGAATCTATTATAAAAATAGGTTTTTGATAAAATTTTAATGATTTATTTACTTGCTTTAAACCTCGCTTTGATAAAATCACTAAAAAATCCTTTCCAAAGTTTCCTTAATTTGATTAAAATAATTAATTCTAAGGTAGTTTTTCCAATGAAGTTGCGATTGTAATGATTTTATTTTTGGAGTCTATGTGCAAGGGTATATTTTAAATACCATACCAGTAAAAAATGAGGATATGCTCGTGCATATTTTAACGCCTTTGAGTATAAAAAGGTTATATAGGTTTTATGGAGCTAGGCATAGCATTGTGCATTTGGGTAAAAAAATAGATTTTGAAGAAGAGGGAAATGGATTATTTTTACCAAAGCTTAGGAATATAATGCATTTGGGTTATAGTTGGGAAAGCGATTTGGACAGAGTCTATGTTTGGCAAAGATTTATGAGGCTTTTAGGCAAGCATCTTTTTGATATTTATGAATTAGATAATTTTTATTTTAATATGTTAGAAATGGGAGCAGATAGGTTATGCAAGCAAAATCCTTTACGTGTAGTCCTTGAAATGTATGCTGAACTCTTGAGTTTTGAAGGTAGGGATGACAAAGGAAGGCAATGTTTTATATGTGGCAATAATATTGGAAATGAAGTGGCTCTTGGGAGATCTTTTTTGTTTGCTCATGCTAAGTGCATTGGGGGTAGTAGGGCATTTAAAAAAATACAGATTTTAGATTTTCTTAGTCAAAAAAGTACGATTGGAATGAATGATGATATTGTGGAAAAAATATGGGAAATCCTCAAACAAGGTTTATAAAATTTATTTCAGGTATTCCAATTTGACAACCGGAATTTGAGCGATAACTTAAACTTTATAATTAATTAGGCTTAACATTTATGTGGAATTTTAATCCATAAATTTAATAGCTATAGAACTTTATTGAGTATTATAAAATTATAAATTATGGATGTTTGCAAGAAGAAATTTATTTTGAAACACCCTTGAATAAATTATTTTAGAATATAATAATCAGGATAGATATTGATATATGAGAATACTTTGAAAGATTTATAATAAGGATTATTTGAGTGCAAATACATGTTTTAGGGATTGAGAATGAAGATATTTTAAGATTATGTAAACCCTTTCTTAGAGAATATGACGTATCAATGTGTATTGAGGATGGCAAAATATATTTGAAAGGAGATGAAGCACACAAAGCTTATGAGGCTATCAAATCTACTTTTGGAGACAAGGTAATTTTAGGCAGTTTGGCTAGGACTCTTATTGATATTTTGAAAAAAAATAATAAGAAGATTGCAACAGCAGAGAGTTGTACAGGAGGTCTTTTGGGTTATCAATTCACTTCAATACAAGGTGCTTCAAATGTATATGATGGTGGTTTGATAAGCTATGCTAATCACATTAAGCAAAATTTTCTTAGTGTGAAAGCACATTGGCTTAGAAAATATGGAGCAGTGAGTGAAATAGTAGTAAGAGAAATGTTAAAGGGTACGTTAAAAACTTTTGGAACTGATTATGCATTAGCCACTAGTGGTATAGCAGGTCCAGATGGTGGGAGTGTTCAGAAGCCTGTAGGTACAGTATATATAGGGGTACAAAAGAGAAATACTTTACCCATTGTAGAGAAATACTTATTCAAAGGAGATCGTGAAGATATCCAAAAAAAAGCTTGTTTAAAGGCTTTGGAATTGTTAGCAAGAAATTTGTAAAAATCTTTAAAGGACTTGACAAACACATCTAAAATAAAATATAATTCCGCTCTTTTTGTTAGAAAATATTCCAAGGTAGTAATCAGGTATCACTAAATATTTTTTGACCCGTTAGCTCAGTTGGTAGAGCAATTCCCTTTTAAGGAATGGGCCGTTGGTTCGAATCCAACACGGGTCACCATTTTTAAAATAGAAGTGGCCCCTTCATCTAGCGGTTAGGATACCACCCTTTCACGGTGGCTACAGGGGTTCGAGTCCCCTAGGGGTCACCACTTCTTAAATTGTCTTTTAAGCTAAATTATGTAGTTCTTATAGGTCGCTTAGCTCAGTTGGTAGAGCGCTACCCTTACAAGGTAGATGTCACAAGTTCGAGTCTTGTAGCGACCACCATTGGGATATATGGAGCGGTAGTTCAGCTGGTTAGAATACCTGCCTGTCACGCAGGGGGTCGCGGGTTCGAGCCCCGTCCGCTCCGCCACACTAAACTTCTTTTAGATTTTCTATCAAAATAGATTTATTGATAATAAGGTATTTTTCGCAAGACCCCTTCATCTAGTGGCCAAGGATACCACCCTTTCTAGGTGGGAACGGAAGTTCAAATCTTTCAGGGGTCGCCATTTGATTATGTTTATTTATTCAAACGATGAATATGTTTTAGAAATCTGAATATAGATATTTGCTATTAGAAATCCATATTCAGACTGATGAAATATCTACGACCTTCGTGAATATAATTGAAATTATTTACTTGAGTAGTGCTACTTCCTTCTTTGACATTGATCCAGTCTGAAAACTTTTCATTCAGTAGGTTATAAATTCCAAAATGTGCTTTGAATGTTTTTGTTATCTGGTAACTTCCACCAACATGGAATAAAAAATAGTTGTTAAAATAAGGATTGAGTGAGGGATAAGCTTTTTTTAATTGATCATAATTAAATACTCCATAATCTGAAGTAAGTAGCCAACCTGGTCCAGATTTTGGCTGTTTTGCATAGAATTCTGTACGCAAATAAAGGCTTAGTAAATCCCTAAAAAAATAATTTAAAGAAGCATTTAGATTATGCTCAGGGATATTTATAAGGGGCTTTCCTTTATCTTTACCTTTAGTTTGTTTGGTTTTTGTGAAGGCATAATTGATATTGAACCCTATTTTTCCTATAGCTATATTGATGGGGTGCAGGCTTAAAGTTACCTCTGTTCCATAAGTGATAGCTTCATCAATATTGATGGGATAAAAACAATTTGTTATTCCTGAAGTGCTGAAGCCTTTAGTGCTGCAAGTGAGGTTGTCAATAGGAAGATTATCGCCCACATTGAGTTTTTTCCCTTCTTTGCCATCAATGATTTTGTCATTAAATTTATTGTAGAACCCTGTGAGGGTGCTATCAAACCAGTCTGTTTGAATGAGTGTAGATATTTCAAAATTCAATGAACTTTCGGGTTTGAGGTTTGGATTACCATAAAGAATCCTTGTGATAGAGCTAGTCCCGCTTATTCCATTTGGTCCTGCGACAAGTTGAGCAGGTGTAGGGACTTTATAACCAGTGGAAAATCCACCTTTAAAAGTTAGGTAATCAGTTATATTGTAAACAAGATAGGCTCTTGGAGAAGTGTTAAAACCAAAGGAAAAGTTGTAGTTTTCTCTCATCCCTAATGTTAATATAAGGTTTTGGGTAATGGGAAGTTCATTTTCTGCAAACAAACTAATATTATTTTGATAGATAAAATTAGTTTTTAAGGTCTGTTTGAAAATATTATCGTTCAAAGAAGAAAACCAATATTCACCACCAAGTGTAACTTGATTCATACCAATAGGTAGACTTAATTTTGTATTTACTAAAAAATCATTACCTGCAAGACCTCTATCAGATTTTGTTTTTGGAATAAATCTTCCTTTATAATCTGTAGAATTATACTGAATAGAGCTATCAGTTTTACCAAAGGCATAATCACCTAAATGAGTAAAAATATAATTATTACGCGTGAAGGTTTGTGGATTTGCTGGGGAGGCATATGCTCCAGTGCCGGGATATTTGTTAAGCCATTGAGAGGATCGATCATAATCAAAATAGAGATAATTTTCTTCGCTTGGACTATAAGATATTCGTCCACCTATATCATATACATTTGATTCCATACCTCCTACTATCATTGTCCTGCCAACCTCTTTTTCAATACCACTTGGAGTGGGGATAATGGTCAAATCTTTTGCAGATACAAAAGCACGATAAGATTCTCTTCCTCTTAAAGACAATCCCCATCTTTTGTCCTTATCAAGAGGCCCTGATAGCCAAAAACCGATATTATACAGATTCCCAAAAGCAGAGTCTTCTTGGATTGTTGTGGATAAGTCAATGTTGGTATGCCAAGAAGTAAAATTTTTTTTGGTAATGATATTAATAATACCACCAATAGCATCGCTTCCATAAAGGGTGCTCATAGGACCCTTGATAACCTCAATACGTTCAATTGCTCCTAATGGAGGCATAAAGGATGAAAAAATACTGTCATATGCGTTTGGAAATGCTGCAGGAGTGATGTTTTGTCTTTTACCATCTACTAAGATCAAGGTATATTGTGGTGGCATTCCTCTTATGGATATGGTATAACCTGTTGCACCTGTGATTTCTTGATTAGTGCTGACGCCGGGTATGAGCGAGATTGCTTCACCTAAATCTCGATAAGGGCTATCTGCAAGTTGTTCCGGAGTGAGTAAATCTATAGAAGCAGGAGCTTGATTAAAATCTTGAAGAAAACCTGAAGCAGAGACTACAGATTTTTTCAATATATAATCTTTTGGTTCTTGATTTGTTGCTTTTGACAACATATTGATTGAAAATAGTAATCCAAATGCAAGCAAAATTTTATATTTCAAAATGGGATAATCCATAAAATTCCTTTAGAGGTTTTTTCTTATTTTTAGATAAATTTTAATATATAATAATAATTCTTATAATTAATTTAAAAATATGAGTTTTGATAATTTGTAAATATTGTTAATATTAAGTCAGACATAAGCTTCAACAAGGAGCTGACATGTCAGATTTTAATTATTCTCTTTTTGATTCCAATTCACTGCGTGAACTTGGAGTTCGAAGTTTTTTCAAAGTTTATAAAAATCCAAAAGTCTATATGTTCTATGAAGAACTTGCATACCTTACGTTAAAACTTAAACCGCAAACAGGACTCATTGTAATCAATCAAAGCGAAAACAAATACAATTTTGATGTAACTGATAAGACAATCCAAAATTGGTTAAAACACCTTCAGAAATTAGGATTGATTTCTTTCAAATATAAAAAATTTGATCTGCTTTATCTACAAATGAAAGACTATACAAAACTGAAAATCTTTGAGAAAAGGATTTATGAAAGAACTGGACAACCAGTTCTTCCTACAAGATTCTATAAAGATGTCCAACTCATTATTAAAAATGCAATCAAAGAGTTTAAAGGCAAAAAACTTTTATTCCAAGGTGAAAAGCTAAGTGTTTGTGATTTTTCTAAAAAACATGAACTTGCTTTTATGGAAAGTGTGTATGTAAACATGAATGTACTTGAATCTTAATGAAAGGATGCAATTTAAAAATCCTTTAGTCTCTCAATACTATGAACAAAAAACACTAATTACTCCCAAACTCCAATCCATAGAAAAAACCCTATCTTCAAGAAGCTCCATATCTCAAAAACAAAAAGCAATCAAAGAGCTTGAAAAAATAAGTAAGCATCTTAATCCTGAAGAGAAAGAAATGTTAGGGAGATTGAAAGAGAAATATCAAAATCCAAATCAAGGAGTCAAGAAATGAAAATAATTAGAAGTATTGATAAAAAAACTCACAACAAGTTGGTGAATCTTGTTGTGAGGAAGACTCAGGCGATTATCTATTTAGGTTTGAACTTAAAGATAAAATCTCTAATTTCCTCCCTAAAAAGTGTGATACACACTGCGATAATCGCAATGAAAATGTTTAAGGTTTCCATTATGGACTCCTACATTATAGAGTTCCCACCCCTGTCCCGTATAGCCAAAAAAAAACCTAACCACTTTTTAAAGCAGTTAGGCAAATCTATAATGTAGGCGAGTCTTTTTTCACCTATCCAAGTTACCAACTTAGACACAACGATTATAACATAAAAATATAGGGGAGTTCAAAATAAAAATGATGAAGAGTATTCATAAAAAAACCCTCAATGGGTTGATGAAGTCCATTGAGGGAAATGGAAGAAGGCAATCTATCTATTTAGGTTTGAACTTAAAGATAAAATCTCTAATTTCCTCCCTAAAAAGTGTGATACACACTGCGATAATCGCAATGAAAATGTTTAAGGTTTCCATTATGGACTCCTTATTTTGGATTTCCCACCCCTGTCCCAAAAAACCAAAAAAAAACCTGACTGGGTTTAATCCAATCAGGCTTATCCAAAATAAGGCTTCCATTTTTTGTATCTATCCAAGTTATCAGCTTAGACGCAGTGATTATAACATAAAAAGGATTGGTATGCAGAAGAATTGTATTTATTTTAGGCACCATTACACACCATTGATAAAAGTCTCTAAAATGATTTTATTTTTTTTCTTTATAGGTTTTTCTATATCAATAATCAATGCAAAAGAAGAATCAAATAAACCAATTTTTCCCTATGAAAAAGAATACCTTCAATCTTGGAATCACGCACAGAATATCAAAATACGCAAAACACCTTTATATATCAAGGGGCTTGAAACCATATATTTAAGTTCTCATTTTAAAAAAGAAAAACTTAAAGACCCAGTTGATAAAGATAAAGAAATTGAAGTGCGTTTGCCTGATTATAAACAAGCCCTTGATTATTTTATCCAAAGCTTTAATGAAGAAAAAAATTTAGCTGCTGCATTCATAGCTACTAAGTTAATGGAAATGGCAGGACAAAAAAGAGATGTTGCTTATCAAATTAAATATTTTAATTTAATAGAACCTTTAGCTAGACAAAATAATTGTAAAGGATTGGAGAGGAAAGCCACTTATTTATTTTATGGAATGGGTGGAGTGATTGAGGATAAAAAAGCAGCTAAAAACATAGCAAAAAAAGCCCTTAAAATTTGTTCAAATACTCTTTATGAGAATTCATTAAAAGAAATTTTACAATCACCAAAGGAGAGGGAATGAAGTATTTTATTTTTATCGCATTGTTAGCTTTAAATCAAATTTTGTGGGCTTATAAAGATTTTGGAGTTGTTGGGAATACTTATGATATCCAAGAAGAAGATTTGCTCATTCAGATCAGGAATGCAGCAAAAAATACCAATACCAAAGAACTCAAACAACAAATGGAAGAATCTGTCAGAAGAGCAATGATTGGTAAGATATCATTGCCTTTTTGTCAAAAAAACACTGAAACAAAGCGAGATATTTTTAATAATCAAAAAGCTGCTTTTGATATTGATATTCCAGAAGCAGATGTCCATATTAAAGCAGGCACACCTATGTCAAGCTTTTATAATGGAGAATACCTTCACTATGGACTCATCAATGTAAATTCTCCTCATGAACTTCTTTGGCTTAAGGGACAGAATGGAAATTTAAATGTTTTGGTGAGCGAGGGGGATTTATTAAAACTCAAAAACTACCCACAAAAATACCTCTTGAATGATCGATTAAAAGATTCTTTTAATCTTAAATGCACTCCGACAACATTTGAGATCAAAGATGGCTATTTGATCATTCATGAATACAAAATTGATCGGAAAAAAGAGGTAGAAGAATGAAAAAGATTATGTTTATCTGTTTTTTGATAGTAGCTTTTGTTTATGCAGATCAAGATTATACTGGTAGTTCAGCAGATGATGCAAAACCTACAGGAGATAATGTAACTACTTCAAAATCTCCAATGCTTGATTTTATGAATTCGCTAGATTGGGAATTCTTTGGAGATAAATTTGAAATAAGTTTAGGTGATATTTGCATGTGCGATACAACTGGTGATGCTTCTGAGTTGCCTGTTGGACTTAAAGCTAGCTTGGTTGAACCTATTTTGGGTTTTTCATCTTCAAATGAAACGATGAATTTTATGGGATTAAATGTGAAGATTGGAGGTGATGCTTTAGGGAAAGAGGGTGTTTCAAGATCAGGAACCAATACGACAGTAGAGACAACGGGATTCAGGCAATCAAATTTTTTCATATTTCCTATGATGGCTTTAATAAATTTTATCCTTCCAGATGCGGTTTGTTTTGATAGGTCAAATACTGAAATATCAGCTTCTTATATCAGCGAAACTGATCCGACTTATCAAAGTGATATTTTAGCTCTCGCCACTGCTGAAATGAATCCTCTTGGAAGGGCATTTTTTAAAAGTCCACTAGCTGATTTAGCTTGCCTTGCTGATTGTGTGGCTGCAACGGCAGGACACCCTATCAATAGTCTTTATTGGTGTGATGGTTGTCGTGGGAATATGGGGGCTGGGAATACAGGGTATACCAAAATAGGTGATCCGATTGAAAACTCTGAAATGATTGCACTCAGACAGCTTTCAGTCATGCATGAAACAATGAAACTTTTAAAAACAAGCAATGCTTCTTTTTCTTTTTTGAATCGGGAGCTTCCTGATAGCATGTGTGGAGATAAGATTTTCCCGCTTTTGATCAAGGATCAATATTACATACAGCTTGCTTATGGAAAAGCTAAAAGATTTGGAGCTTTAAGGCTTCATTATGATTTTCAATCAGAAGTTAAGGATAAAGATGCCTTTTTCTTTTGGATATGGAGAAAAAGGGATTACTGCATGGGGCAGACGCCTTGTAAATAATTAAAAAATAGGAGGTTAAAATGAGAACTATAAAGATATGGGTTTTAATTTTATCGTTATGTATTATGAATGTAAATATATGGGCTAAAGTTAAAGTTTCAAATGCTAGTGTTGACAAACATCAATCATTAGAAAAAATACAAGAGCAAATTTTAGACCCTAAAATTGCTAAAAGTCTATTGACACCTAGACAATTTGAGACCTATGAGGATAGCCTTTCTTTATTGAAAGAAGGTCAACAAAAAAAATTAACAATCTTTTATCTGACAACACAATCAGTATTCTTAGGTGCAAAGCGATTCAATGCTTCTGTGAGTAAACTCAATCAAAGAGGTGAAGAGGTTGAGGGGAAGATTGTTTTTAGAGGGTTCCCTAAAGATATGACGACTTTCATAAGGAATGTTTATCAAGAAGGCACTAAAGGCAAGATCAAAATCTATCCAAAAATATTTTCAACCTTGCATGTCAATAGAGTCCCTGCATATGTTTTGTCTTATTGTCCTGTTGGGGAAAATTTTAGTTTTAAAGAATGCGATAATAAATTTGTAGCCACTGGGGACATTACTTTAAGTGATTTTTTTTCTATCGTGAGTGATTATGATAAAGATTATGCCAAATATTATTTTACATTGATAAGACCTGAGTAGAAGGAATAATGATGAAAAAAATTGTATTTATTTTAATGGTTTTGCTTGTTTGTATAGGTTTAGCAAAGAAAGAATTTAATATTCGAGATTTTTATAATAATTCACAAGCAAATACACCTCAAAATCCCAATGATTTTAGTGTTCAAGATACTTTGAATGGAATATTTTCAGAAGATGTTCTTGATGCTGCTAATTCTGAAAATCCAGATTCTTTTAAAGATGCAGAAGTTGGAGATAAATTTAAGGATTCAAAAGGAGTTAGCAGTTTTGTAGAAGCAGAGAAAAAAGGGACTAGAAAAGAATTGATTACAACAACTGTTGATAAATTAGGTAATATTGCTAAATCGACAGGTAGGGCAACTTGTTACATCGCAAGGGGAGAAAACTTTTTTCAATATCAATGTTCCATAAATGGCATCACCACTCCAATTAAGGGTAGTGGAGATGTTGATTCTCCTTTGAATGCTAAAAAAAGATGTGAAGAAACTTGTATCACCCCAAGTAAATGTGTGGTGGCAACTAACCCTTTGGATACTCAAAAAGAAGATGTAGAAAATATTATAACCGATGCGATTGTGCTTTCAAAGAAAAATCCCAAACAACAAATTGAAAAGAATTTTAAGCCAGACAAAAAGACTAAAAATTTTATTTTTACTATCAAGAACAATGCAGACATGAGGTTTGATTTTTCATATACTGATGAAAGTGGTTATGAAAGGATACTTGCTCGTGGGCTTTTATTGAAAGCTCAAGATGAAAAGACTATTACAGATGGAGGGCTTGTTAAAAAATATACTATCAACAATAAAGTCAAGTCTATAAAAATGTCATTTTATATTTCTGACAAAGTAGATTTAGATCAATATGATGATGAAGATAAAAAATTAATCGCAACTATCATAAAACCAAAGTTGTTGATTCCAAAAATCAATCGTTTCGTATCTGAAGGGATGGATATTTTTAATAAGCCTGCCCTAAAGAATGCTTGCTCTAAAAAAGATTTGGTTACTTTGAAAGTTGATGGAAGGAATTTTCAAATTTGTAAGACCAATAGCACTGGAGACAATGAAGATGGAACATTTTCAAATGAAAAAACTTGTTCTGCAAGCTCTTTTACTAGAGGATTTTGCACTTTAAGAGAACCTGCTTTGAATGTGGAGAGTTTTTTCAATATAAAAGAAGGTTGTTTGGAAGGCACAAAAAATTGCTCTGCAGAAACTTGTAAAGAAGCTAGAAACAATGCAGCACCTATCTTGAATGAGAGGGTTTTTGATGCAAAGGGGAATGTAGTTGAAACTATTGTGAATGGAGGCAGGGTTGCTGGAACTATAAGACCTAGAATCATAGCTGAACCCACTGATTATGAAAATACTATTGAAACTGAAGGCAAAGATAGGGCTTATATCAATATGATCAATGACCAGCAATATGCCTCTATAACGCCTATTTCCAAAAGTAGGAAAACAAGTTATGCCATCAAGACAAAGAAAAATCAAATCTTTATTAAAATCAAGCCCAGTGATGATTTTTATGATAAAAAAATGTATGTTTATGTGATGTTAGCTTTACAAACAGTTGATAAGACAGGTCAAAAATCCAAATTGACTTTAGACAACAAGTATTATTATCTAGCAGACAATTCAGGTAAGTTCCATTCTTTTTTCCTGAGCAATGGTTACAATGTTTCAAACAATATGGATAATTCTAAAAAAGAATTTGCACATTTTGATTCTGTTTCTAAGATATGGAATGGATTGGATAAAAATCAAAAGGCAGAAATTTTTAAAGCCTATGATAATGTTTTAAGCAGTGTCAAAAAAAATAAGTATTTTATTGAAGAAAAATTGATTGATGATAAGGTAGCTCCTCTTTTGCTTGAAGGTCCTGTCAAAAGTAGAGTCTATGCAGTATCTTATGATTATAGCGATCTTTCTGTGAATACCAATCCTGATAGTGAAGCTGAAGAACATTTTAGAGTTGTTGGAGAGTTTTATTATCCTATGAAAACAGATAAAGATATTCCTAGCTCTATCCGATCGCTTAATAGTGGAGAGAAATTAGTGAGGTCGGTAGGTGATATTCCTATGCAGTATGAAATTTCAGTACTTGCTTCTTCTAAGCCACTCACATATCAAGAGATTGCAGATGCCCTTATTTATAGGGATACTACAGGTGAAAATTTAATTTATAATTATTTAGATGATAAAAAACATTATATTTCAATCCTTAGAGATGATGCTTTAGAACCTAATCAATTAGTATCTATCTATCTGACTGGTAATTTAAAAAAGCTTTCTGCATATGCTTCTTTTAGACCTAAGAATGGTGAAGTCAATGGCAAAGATGATAAAAGTGATATTAGAGAAAGTGGATATTCTTTCTTATGGTGGGGTAAAAATCAAAGAGATGTGGATAAAGGGAGCATTTTAAATTTAGCTCCAAGTGATAAAAAACCATTTGCTTATTATGAACACCTTTCGCCTTCATATGATTTGATTCCTTTGTTTGAAGATAAAGATATGTCTGATAAGGCAAGTGAACAATTAAATTTTGGGTATGGTAGTGGAGATTACGATTCTAGTTCCGATTGTAAGGTGTTTACAGCAGGTGGCATTACGAAGAAAATCTGTTTACCGTGGTGGAGGATTGAAAGAGAATATGATGAAAAAATAGACAAAATCATACCTGATAAAGGATTTCAAAAAGCAATGAGGGCTTTGGTAGTCCCAATGGTTGGAAAAATGGTAGAAGTTTGCACCAAGATCGATCCAAATGCAAATTCATTTTTCAATAAAGACACTCCTACAACGCTTAATTGCACCAGTTATTACAACAAACTCGCTGGAGAGGATTGTTTTACTAACCCTATGCAAAAGAAATGCTTTGTAGATAATTGCCCAATCAAAGTGAAGCAAAATTGTAAGCTTAAAAGCACTCTTGATTTTGGTCAAAAAGATGAAAAGGGTAATGAGTTGGCAACTTTGAAAACTAAAATAAGTGTGCCTGACAAATCTTCTGCAGACAATAGTGAAATTCAACTTGAAGGCACCCGTTTAGCTCTCAAAACTTATACCTATGAATGTCCTGCTGTGAATGATGTGGAAATCAATCAGGTATGCCTCCAGACAGAAACAGTAACAATGAATCCAGCAGACTGTAGTGATATTAGAAAAGATGGAGTAGAACTCAGCAAAGAAGATAAAAGCAAAATAGCAGGCGATATAATAAGACTTAAAAGCGATTACACTTATTGTGATACCAATCGTCCTATTATGGATTCTTTGGGTAATTTGACAGGCTTTAAAGGCACCTGTGCAACTAATCAAAAAGAAGTTGTGTGTGGTATCAATCAAGTCCAAAGGACAACCAGGACATGTGTGCTTCCAATTTTTAAAACCGAGTTATACGATGATGTAAAAACTCAAGAGATTCAAAAAGAGTGCAAAGATGTATCTGTCAATATAATGAAAGGTGATGAAGATATTTATGCTAGTGATCCAACTTGTCTGAGAATGAATACGGCAGCTGATTCTAGGAAAGGGATTGTGAGTGCAACATTTTCAAACAATAAAGTAGGGGGGACTTTCATTGTTTCTAAAAATTACAAAGACACTCAAAAGATAGAATATTGTAAATACGATGGGGTGAAAAGTTCTCTTTTGCCTTCTGATTGCAGCGATAATGCTCATCAAGTGATGAATTTTACCTCAACGATAACTGATTCTAAAGAAATCCTTTTTGCTGAACAAATAGGGGTTTTAAGCAATGGAGGGGTTATTTCTGGCATCAAGTCGCTTTATGAACAAGATGTTAAAGTGCATCTTCCTACTAAACAATCAGATACATCTGTTTCAGATATTAAAATACCAGAGAAAAGAAAGTATAAGTGTAAAGTAAGAAGAGGGAGAAGAGGCTCAAGTAGTTTTTATCATTTTGATGCTTTGCTTACAGATAAGGAATTTAAAGAAATACAAAAAATAATAAGCACAACAGGAAAAATATATGTACTTTCCGTTGGTGGAGATTTCGTGGGAAGAAAAATAGCTGTGAATGGTGATCATAGTGGAGATTCTTGTGAATTAAATGGAGGTGCTTCCACTCCAGATGTTGATGTTGTAAAACCAAAACCTCATACGATGGCAGAACAAGCAGGTGGGCTTTTGAATCTTTCAAATGAATATTGGAAACTATTTGAGCCTTATAAATATCGCTGGAAACGCAGTATTGAAAATAATGATCCTTTGATGACCTTGATAGAGGATAGCTATAAGGCAAATGTGGATTTTTCTTCTGAAGCTTTGAATGGTATGGTAGGTTATTCTGTTATCCAGCTCATGCCAGAAGTGAGCAGTTATAATTTTGAGACAAGCAGGTGGTTTGAGCCAGAATTCAAGCTTTATAATATAATGGCAAATAGTCCTGATAAACCTTGGGATTGTCATTGTATTTCAAATTTTTGCGATTGGTATAAAACACAAACACCTCATGACTATAAATGTCCTTATCACTCATTCAAGGCTCTAAAAGTTTACAACAATGCAACACTAGGATTGAATATTATCCTCCCAACCCCTTCTGATTATGAATTTTATTTTTATGATAAAGATGGGAAAGTGATTGCCAAAGAAGATATTCCTCGAACAAAAGTAACTGCACTTCCAGCTGGTTTTATTCAAGCCCTTCCGTTGGTCTCAAAATTAAGAACTCCAAGAGCCAATGAATTAGAAAAAAAGCTTATCCCAGCCAAAGAAAAAGAAATAGCAGATTTGAAAGAAAAATACACGCAACTTTCTCCGATCAAAAAAATAAAAACAATAGCTTATGGATACAACGAACATGCTCAAAATATTGATATTGGAAAAAAGACAGGGAGAACTAATGATTGGGGGTTTTGGTATGGTGGCAATGGTCCTAGTAAATTAGAACTTTGTGTCAGCAGATGGGGAAAGGAGTCAAATAATTGGGGGTATCCGATTGGCTATGAAATAACATTTGAAAATTTTAATGGTGTTGATGATACTCATTGGTTCAATACTCTTGGTTTTACACAATATGAACAATGGATCAATGGAGAACTTAAAGAAGATAATTTTGATGACAAGATTAAGATAGATGAAGCTAAAAAATCAATAGATAAAAAAGCTTATGATTTGATTGGTCGGTTGTCATCACAAGGGGTTCCATTTTCTCAATTAAGTCATGGAAGTTGTTCATTAGCAAATAATAATAGCGATGGACATAGTAAGGATATTGATGATATATGTATTTCTAAATTTGATCGCAATGATGTCCCTAGACATCCTTTGGAATATAAAAAAAGTGGAAAGCAGCTTTATCATTGTAAATCAGAAAGTAAATATGATTTTAGTCAAGATGAGACTTGGAATCTCTATTATGAAAGCAAAGAAGAGGCTGAAAGGAATGATGATATAGATAATGATATGGATTATACTTGTGAACTCGTTTTGGATAGCAATGGAAAACCTATTGATGATATGTCAATCCCTATTCCTGGCTCTGATTATTTTATAAATAATGGCAAAAATACTATTGTTGATTGTAAATATTACCAGCCCAATTATGAAAAAGAATTAATAAAATTAGAAAAAGAGCTTAAAGAATTACAAGATGAACTCAAAGATGAATTGCCTAGAAGTTGTAGCAATGATCCTTTTTCTCCTGTAGGCGGAGGAACATTATTTGGCATTGAGACTTTTAATGGAACTTCATCATGTCCATTCAATAGAAGCATGAACTATATCCGCAATTATTCTGTTTATTCTATAGCAGTCATAGATAAAGAAACAGGCGATAGAACTGTTAAAAAACTCACATATCCAATGCCATTTTTAAATCGAATCTATTTTACATACCTCAAATCAGTTGAAGAAAGGAAATACAAATGTTGTTCAGCTTATCAAGACAATCATTAAAAATATTTAGCTTTTTGCTCATTATATCCATAGGATTGAATGCTCAAGATTCAAAACAAACATGGTATTGTCCATTAGATAAAAATTATAAAGACTACCAAAAAGGATTGACTTCAGATTTATCAAAAGCAACTGGTTACAGCACGCAAGATGTTTGCGAAACAGGTTGCAGAGTCCAAAATCATTGCACTGTAATGCAAGTTGCTGCAAATAGGCAATTACTTATTGAAGCAAAAGATTCTCTTGATATAGAAGCACTCAATAAGCATCTTAGTGATCTTAAAGGTAAAATAACAGGTTTTCAAATCAAGGTCAATGGTATAGAAGTTCTTTTGGTGCAAGGTAAAGAGCCTATTGCTTTTACAAATCTCTTTCCAGTTATCAAAAAAAGTGATTTGAAAAAAAATGGCATTAAAGTGGTCTTTGATGATAATGTGTTTTCTGTTTTTGCTTTGAAAGGAGACAAGGAGCTTATTCATATTGATAAAGATAGCATGTTTTCAGAAGGTATTTCTGCTCAATATACTAAAGAAGGCAACACATCAGTCAAACAAAATGGAAGCCAAAAGATATATGATGGAAAGATTGATTTTTATGACACATTAGGCATAACAAAATCACCTAAGGGAGTAGAGATTAAAATAGGTGCTGATAGTATTTCTATCCCTGTAAAAAAAGTAGGTTCTAAATTTGAAGGAGAAAAAATTTCTAATTATGAGGGTAGGGCGGTCAATGAGTTAAATATTGGTGGAAAAAAAATAAGTTTCATCAGTCTTATCAATGGAGATGATTTGAAAAAAACTACCTATGCTATTCAGAGTAACGATGGCTTTTGGGATAAGAATTTTCTAATCAATGCGATTTTAAAGAGAGAAGAAAGCTATTATACTTGTCCTTATAACATTTCTGCAAAAGGTGATAGAGGGGAGAATGCTTTCTCTTCACAAGAGAGCTGTGAAGCTCAATGCACTCTTCCAATAAGTTGTCAGATCAATAAAACTACCTTGAGTGGTGATGATTCTGATTGTGTGGTTGAAGAAAAACCGCTCAATCCAATCACTGATATTGATGGTAAAACGATTTATCTGTCAAAAGAGGTTACTAAGGTTTGTAAAAAAAGCAGAGAGGTAGAAATTGGTTGTAGAGAATATACTGAAAAAACAACCACCTTTCCTTCAGCAGATAGTTATTTGAAGAATATACCAAAATTAGAAAAGAATTTAACAAGGCATGATTTTTCTAAGGCAACTAAAGTATTGGGAGAGGCTTCTATTGCAGAACAGAGTATCCATGTTTTTTCTGGTGAATCTGATTATTGTGATTCTGGGCTTTTCATAGACAATCCTTCTGTGATGGATATGGCTATCAAGTATGGAGCGATGTTGGCAATGGCTGCTTATGATTTTGGAGCTGATGCTATAAAAAATACTCACACTCAATCAATAACTAAAGTAACTGGTGGTGGTGCTCCATATGCCAATACTGCTAAATTTGGCACCGATACATTCAGGGTTGTTTTTACTCCTTTGGGAGATGCCGTAAAGAAAGGTATAGGGAAAGCTGCAAGTGAATTCCTAAGTAAATCCCTTACTTATTCAACAGAACAAGTACTCAAAAGTGTTGCCATTAAGATTGCTAGCACTGCTCTTAGTGAAGCTGTAAAAGATGTTTGTGATCATACAAGCAAAAAAGATGATTGTGGGCATAAAGAAAGCCCTTCTCAAAGAGGGATAAAAAATAATGCAGCTTTCATTACAAATGGTGCGAGTGTGGGCATAAAAAATAATTCAAGCATCAAGAGTTATAAAGAAATGGAAGGTTCATTAGATAATGATGATTATAAGGCTATGAAATATGTTGAATGCATGACAAGTACATTTCAATTAACTTACTCTGATTTGGCTAATTATCAATTAAGTGTTGATCTTGATGATTTAACTCCTGAAGAAAAGAAGACTCAAGAGAGGATATTATACACTTCTACTGAACCGTATCATATCAGTGCAGATGATGTTGCTGTATTGATGAAAGCTTTTGCTAAAGAAGATGATGGCACTGTAGATGTAGAACACCTTAATGATTATTTTTATGCCAGGTATAGCTTAAATGAGGTTGTAGATGCTAATGGTAAGACATCATATAATCTTTATGCTCTGGCTCCTGAGGATTTATTCATAGCAGCTGAAACAGTTTGTGGGGGAAAAGATGTGATTGAAGATATTCGTCGAAAATATGGTGCGAGATTTTTAAATCCTGATCTCTCCCATCCAAGCGTTGAATCTGAAGTAAAAAGACAAACTCCAGAGCCTGATTTACCTGGATTGTCTTCTGATAGCAGTCGTTCAGTTAGCACTGACAATACAGGCAAAATTATTAAAGAACTTGGATTTCAGGTTGCAGATACAATTGCTGGTGGATTTAATCCTCCTTTTAATATGATAGCTTCTGCTTTTGTGGATATAGCAAGGACAATGTCTAGTGGCAATACTTGTGGTCTTTCAGAAGATGATAAAAGATTTGTGCAAGAAAGAGCAGATAAGGGAGGAAAAGATGGGAAAGAGTATTTGAAGACAAATTTGCGTCTTGAGGCAGGATTGTGTATACCTGCTAATTTTAAACCAAGTAAATTCTTGGGCTTTGAGGTAAGAAGGGACAATACAGAAATAATGTCAAATCCAGCTTCTTTAGGGATATTACAAACAGATTGGTTTGGAGGAGAAAGGAGAAGGCATTATTATTGTTGCTATGATCAAAAAATCACTAAGATTTTTGCTGAAGGATTTATGCAGCAGCTTGGAAGGAATGTAAATAAAGGCGAATGTGATAAAATCAGTATTGATGATTTGAATAATGTCAGTATTAAAAAATGTGAAAAAGGAGAAGACCCACAAAAAGACAAATGCTTCCCTGCTGATAAATTTGAAGATTTGACAAATATTTTTCTTCAAGGTGGCAGCATTGGAAGTGATAAGGCAGTTGAATCTATCATCAATACAACAATGAATTTGAAAAAGGAATTGAATAAAGAGATAGAAGGAAAAGTTATCAAAGAAGAAGAACCTAAAAAAGAGGAGCCTAAGGCTCTTGGTGCAGGAACTAAAGAATAAAAATAAAACATTTATCAAATCATTGAAACCAAGAATGGAGATATAGAAAATGCTGAATAATATTTTAAAAACTTATCTTTGTTTTGTAGTAGAGAATTGAAAATATCTCAAGAATATCTAAACACAACTCAAAGCAATCTTTATTACTTTAGGAAAAAAGGTCGGTATTTTTGTATAATATTTAAAAGCTAAAAAAGGATTTTGAGATGACTTTAATTATTGAAAATTTAGATGATAAGTTTGTCCCTGCGTTCAAAAGCCTAGCTAATGTGTTGAATGCTAAAGTAAAAGATACCCAAGCATTAGAGTG
>NZ_MLAS01000015.1 GCF_002272785.1 Helicobacter sp. 13S00477-4
TTGAAGAACAATCATCAATATAAATATAAGCTTCTCCTTTAGTGAATACTGGAGCATAACAATAATTACCTTTATCGTGAGTTTTGATATGGATTGATTTGTCTATGGGCTTGTCGGTAAGTTTTTGAGGTACAGAGTCTGCAGATAAAGTGTTAAAGAGCCCAAATATGATTAGAGGAAGCAATGAAAGTAATTTTGAATTCATTTATATCTCCTTAGGTGTGGATTTAGATTTTTAATAATAAAAATTATTATTTATGATAATAAGAGTGACCTTAAAAAATACTGAAAATTTTTATAACTTGATAAATTTTATTGCTTTTGGAGAGTATAGCTAATATATAGAATGAAATTAAGATATTGAATTTTGAAATGAGGTTGTTTTTTGGTTGCGGGAGGGGGATTTGAACCACCGACCTTTGGGTTATGAGCCCAACGAGCTACCAGACTGCTCTATCCCGCGACATTTAGATTTTTTTGTATTAAAAAGTGGCTGGGGTAAAAGGATTCGAACCTCTGAATGGCTGGACCAAAACCAGCTGCCTTACCACTTGGCGATACCCCAATACTTAAAATATACAGGGGTGCAATTATAATGGTTTTATTGATTATTGTCAATAAAAACAAACTTAAGGTATAATCATACTTTTTTAGTTAAGGATTTATTTATGTATATTCAACGCGTTAAAGAAGCTCTCAATGCTATTAAAAATGGTGAAATGATTATTATTATGGATGATGAAGATAGGGAAAATGAAGGAGATCTTGTGATGGCTGGGATTTTTTCTACCCCTGAAAAGATTAATTTTATGGCTCAAGAAGCAAGGGGCTTGATTTGTGTTTCTATCACCAAGCAGATTGCTCAAAAGCTTGATCTACCTCCAATGGTCAATCACAATAGTTCCAATCATGAAACTGCTTTTACTGTTTCAATTGATGCAAAAGAAGCTAAAACAGGTATTTCTGCATTTGAACGCGATCTTACTATCCAATTGATGTGTGATGAAAATACGACTGGAGAGGATTTTGTCCGACCAGGGCATATTTTTCCTTTGATTGCAAAGGATGGAGGAGTTTTAGTCAGGACTGGTCATACTGAAGCGAGTGTTGATATTTGTAAAATTGCTGGACTTAAGCCTATTAGTGTTATATGTGAGATCATGAAACAAGATGGTTCAATGGCTAAAAGAGGAGATAAATTTCTTAGTGAATTTGCCCAAAAATACAATCTTAAAACCTTATATGTTTCTGATTTGATCAGTTATCGTTTGCAAAATGAAAAACTCTTACAAATCCTTTCAGAAGAAAAAGTTGATTTTCTAGGTTTTGAATGTGAAAAAATCACTTTTCAAGATCATCTAAAACGAGAGCATTTTGCTTTTAGATTTGATTGTAATGGTAGTTCAATGCCTATTGTTAAATTTCATACAATTAAAAGTGATTATGAATTACTTAGTGATGAATCAGGTTATAATTTTTTGCTACGTTCTATTGATAGGATAAAACATGAAGGTGGTTATCTTATTTTTATCAATGATAATACTCGTAACACCGATGTGATTAAAAGTTTTGGCATTGGTGCACAGATATTGAAATTCTTCAATATAAAGGATTTTAGGCTTATTACTTCAGATAATACACGAGAATATAATGCCTTAGGTGGATTTGATTTGAGGTTGTGTGAATATATTGAAGTCTAATTTTTTCTTGCAATCAAGGTGGTGAAATTTATCCATTTAAAGAGGATTTCAACAGATTTAAACCCTGCATTTTTAAGCATTTCAAAATTTTCTTCTAAGCTGTAAGGTATCAAAACATTTTCGAGTGCTTCACGTTTTGTGGTGATTTCATTTTGGGTATATCCTTGTTCTTTTTTATAGAGATGATAGCGGTCTATCATTTGTTTATCAAGTACTTTATCATTAGTTGTGATTTTTTCACTCATGATAAATATCCCACCATCACATAGTCCTTCAAAAATTTTTTTAATCAAAAGATTTCTTTGTATGGGTCTGATGAACTGTATTGTATAGTTTGCTGTTATGACGCAGGCATTTTGGATTTGGTATTCTAAAAAATTTTGATGAATAAAATCAATTTTTTTACCATAAGCTTTGGCTTTTAATCTTGCTCTTTCTATCATTGCAGTTGAATTATCAATGCCTTTTAATTGGATAGATTCATCTTCAAATTTATTGCTTAGCTCAAGCAGAAAGTTTCCAGTCGAGCAACCTAAATCATATACATAAGTATTTGACTTGAGTGCATTCAGACTAAAATCTACATTTAATCTGAGTACTTCTGAATAATAGGGAATTGAACGTATAGCCATATCATCAAAGACACTTGCAACACCTTCATCAAATTCAAATTGCTTTACAGGAGGGATTGAAAACAGTTTATCTTTCATTAGAGCTTTGCTAATCCAAATGTTGGAGAGCTCGGACTTGCATATTTTTTCTTTTCAATCCTACCACTCAAAAAGCTTTTTCTCCCAGCAATGACAGCATATTTCATTGCTTCTGCCATCATTACAGGGTTCTGTGCCATTGCGATGGCAGTATTGGTCAGTACAGCATCTGCACCTAATTCCATAGCAATAGCTGCATCTGAAGCACATCCAACCCCTGCATCCACTATTACGGGAATACTCACAGCTTCTTTGATGAAAGTGATATTATATCGATTTTGGATTCCAAGACCACTTCCTATTGGAGCAGCTAAAGGCATTATAGCAGCGGCTCCAACTTCCTCAAGTTTTTTTGCAATAATGGGGTCATCATTAGTATAAGCAAGGATACAAAAACCTTCTTTTGATAGGATTTCACAGGCTTTAAGTGTTTCAATTACATCTGGATAAAGTGTTTTTTGTGTATCACCTATGATTTCAAGCTTGATAAAATCAATACCTACAGCTTCCTTCACTAGGCGGAAAAGGGTGATGGCTTCATCAGCATTTACACAGCCTGCAGAATTGGGTAAAAATTTAATTGAAGTATCTTTAAAATAATCTAAAAGATTTTCTTCATTAGGATTGGTGATATTGACTCTCCTCACAGCAACGGTTATGATTTGTGAGCCTGAAACCAAAGTAGCTTCTTTTGTTGTTGTAAAATCTTTGTATTTGCCACTCCCTACAATCAACCTTGATTGAAATATTTTATTACCTATTTTTAGTTCATCTTTTGGCATTTTAATACCTTTTGCAATACTTTAATTTTTGCATTATATCAAAGTTGATTAGATTTTTTGAGCGAATTTTAGTAAATGTAAAAGGGTTAAAATTAGTCAAATGGATCAATATTTATTTGAAATAAAAGAGATTAAAAGTATTATTCAATGTATTAAAATATCCACTCAGTAATATATAAAAAATAAAAAGGAATTTAGGAAAAATGATTAATTTTAATATATCATCGATCAGAAATGATTTTAAAAAATTCTATGATGATGTATTGTATGGGATAGAATGTTCAAAAAATTCAAGTGAAGAAAAATTAAAAATAGAAGTAGAAAGAAGGATATTAGAGTATTTAAAAAATTATGGAATTAATTTAACCAATACTGTTGAATATGAATCTCAAGAAGTTGGTTTTACGAAAATTGCTGGTAGAGTGGATGCTTTATATGGGAATGTGATAATAGAATATAAAAAATATGGATTATTGGATACCCAAAAAGAATTGAATAAGGCATTAAGTCAATTATCAGATAAGTATTTAAAAAAAATTTCTTTTGATGCGAAGCGTAGGTATATAGGAATTTTATTTGATGGGAAAACAATTATTTTTTATAAATATGATTACATTAAAGGTAATTGGTCATACAATAAAGAAAGCTTTACGCAAGAAAGTCTTTACGAATGGATTTTATATATCAGTGGTTCATCAAAAAAACAAGTTTCTTGCACTTCATTAAAAAATGATTTTTGTTTAGATAAAAATATTCCACTTTCTTTTGTTACTATAATGTATAAAAATATTTTATCAACTCAAAATAAAAGAATTAAAATGCTTTTTAATGAGTGGGATAAAACATTTAGATACGTATATGGAGGAATTTTAGATGAATTGTCATTATCTGAGATTATTAAGGATATATTTAAATCAAATTCAAATATAAATTTTGAAGATTTTCAAATTGATAAGTTTTTATTTGTAATTTATACATATTATGCATTTATTGTTAAGTTATTCGCTAGTGAAATTGCTTGTGCTAATTTAAAGATTGCCCCTGAAACACCAATTAGATATATAAAAAACTCAGACGATCTAAAGACATCTCTTTTGTATATTGAAGATGGACATTTTTTTAGAGATATTTCTAATATTGATAATTATATTGAAGGTGGTTTTTTTTCGTGGTATCTTGAATGTCTTAATGATGAAATGATTGAATCAATAAAAAGTATATTAAGCCTTATAAATGAATATGAACCTATGAGTTTTTTTACTGAAGAAAAACAATCCAGAGACTTATTAAAGGGATTATATGAAGATATTGTCCCACAAAAAATCAGGCATGATCTTGGAGAGTATTATACTCCTGATTGGTTGGCACAGATTTCGATTCAAGAAAGTGAGTTTAATGGCGATTTTCAATCAAAAGCTTTAGATCCGGCTTGTGGTTCTGGTGCTTTTATTGTTGAATTTATTAATATTATTAAATATTATTTGGCAGATAAAAATTTAACAGATGAGGAAACTATTAAATATATAAGTCAAAGAGTTATTGGTTTTGATGTAAATCCTGTAGCTATTTTAACAGCAAGAACAAATTATTTAATAGCAATAAGTCCATATATAAAGAAAGATGCTCAAATTATAACAATACCAATTTATCTAGCAGACTCAATCATAACCCCAACTACAGAAGGCAGTGGTAAAATTCAAAATAGTTCTTATAAAATATCAACAGTTGAAGGTGAATTTTCGATTCCTAAATCATTATTAGATAAAAACTATTTAAATAAAATATTAAGACTTGTTGAAGAGACTATTTTCCACTTTTATCCTTTCGAAGATTTTAATATTTTATTAAAGAAAGAAAATATTTTTTTAGATAAATTTGAAGAAAATCAAATAAAATTTTTTTATAATAAAATTTTTGAGTTACATAAATTAAATAAAAATCAAATTTGGGCTAAGATCATTTTAAATTCATTCGCACCTTTACTGCATAGTAATTTTACTCATGTTGTGGGTAATCCACCATGGATTAAATGGGATTTTTTATCAAAAGATTATAGAAAAAAATTAAGTGTTTTATATTTAAAAATATATAAATTATTTTCTCACAAGGGGATGAAGGCTGGACTTGGGCATGCACATGATGATATTTCTATTTTATTTACATATATTGCTATGGATAAATATTTAGTAAAAAATGGTCGATTAACTTTTATTTTGAAACAAACTTTATTTAAGTCAATAGCTGGAGAACAATTCAGGAGGTTTGCTATTGAAAAAATACAAGAAACTATACCTGTAAGATGTGTAAAAATACATGATATGTTGAAATTAAATCCATTTGGACAAGGACAAGAAACATCAGTTGTCGTCTTAGAAAAGAATAAAAAAAATCTATATCCAGTTGAATATAATATTTGGAATAAGGAGATAAAAAATAGATTCAAACAAACTGATAATGGAGATTTTGTTAAAAAAAATTGTAGCATAACTAAAATGTTTGCTTATCCTGACCCAACAACAAGTTCTTCTACGGCACCATGGATAACTATACCTTATGGAGAATCTTTGCCAAAAATCTCAAAGGCTAAAAATTTTTACAAAGCAAGACATGGTGTAGTTAATGATTTAAATAGCCTTTTTATTATTGAAATACTTGATGAAATTAATACTGAATTAGTAAGAATTAAAAACTTAGGAGATAAGGGAAAAAAGAAAATTAAGATACTTTCAAAGATTATAGAAAAGGAATCCGTATATCCACTCATTAAGCCTAAAGATATAAAAAAATGGGGTATTGATTCATATCAGTACATGATTATTCCTCAATTCAAGGCAGGAGAAAATAATGAAAGTGATTTGAGGATAAGTGTACCTAAAACTTATAGCTTTTTAAATTTCTTTAGGAATGAACTTAGAACAAGAAAATCTAAATGGTTTTATGGTGGAGACAAGCCATTTTATTCATTATTTGGTATTGGAGAATATACTTTTAGAAAATATAAAATAGTTTGGTGTTGCATGAGTTATCAACCAAATTTTTCAGTAGTTTCTGATATAAATGATAGATTAATTGGAAAAAAACTTTTTATTCCAGATAATACAATTGGTTATATATCAATAGATAATGAAAAAGAAGCTCATTATATTTGTGCATTGCTTAATTCTAAAAAAACACAGGCTTTATTTTCTTTAAAATCGAGTAAAAGCAAATGGGGCATTTCAATTGAAATGGTTAATCAGGTTCCTATAAAAGAGTTTGATAAGAAAGATATAAAGCATCAAGAGTTAGCATTATTATCATTATTAGCACATAATTCAAAAAATAGAGATGAAATAATTGGAATTGAAGATAAAATCAATAGCATTGTAAATAATAATTCTATTTTTAATCATTAATTTGGGTTATTTTGTTTCATTTTTGTAAATAAAAAGATCAAAGCTACAATATAGAGCATCCCTCCAAAGATATAAAACATTCCAATCATCCCAAAAGCATTTACAATTGGCTGACTGATCAAAGGTGAGATGAACTGTCCTGTAAAAAGAAAGGCAGTCAAAAATCCATAAGCTTTAGCTCTTTCAAAATCTTTTGCAAGCATAAAAAGCCAAGAACTGTTATTGACTATGATAAATCCAAGACCTGCACCCATCAAAATAAATGTGATTAAAACAGCTATGTAATTGTGAAATACTGCAATAATAGTGAAAGATATTGCAATTAAAAATAAACCTATAAAATAGATTTTAAAAATATTGAGGTAATTCCTCAAGCGATTATAAAATAATGAAAATATAGCCATAGATATAGATGCAACTGCCATAGAAACACCAACATAAGAGCTTTCCATTCCTAGTGTGTGGGTAATAAAAAAAGGAAGTTGGGTAGGTGCTACATAAAACATTGCCATTGAGAAAAAGGCGAGTAGATAAACAGGGATAAATTTTATGATATTAGCTTTTTTACTCTTCTGTATGTGATTTGTTGTATCTAAATGGTGTTTTGGTTCAAAAAGCATTGCCAAAGCTAAAAATAAAATCAAAAAACCAAGCAAATATGCTAGAAAAGGATATCGCCAATCTAAATTGGACAAATAGCCTCCTAAAATTAAAAAAATTGTCCCTCCAAAAGCCATAAAAAAGCCTTGCATACTAAGTACTTTCTCTCTTTTTACTCCTGTGTAATAGTCACCTAGAAGTACCCCCACTCCTGTCATCAAAAACGCTGTAGCTGTTCCAAATACTGCACGGGAGGCTAATAGTAAATAAAGATTATCTAAAAAAAATCCACTGACTCCTGCTAAACTCCAAATAATAATAGCAGGATAAATCAATTTTAATCTGCCAAATTTCTCCAACATAAAACCACTGATAGGTGAAAATATCATGATAAAAAGTGCTGGCAAAGTTAAAATAAGTTTTGATAATAGCTCAATATTTTTTGCATCTGAAAAATGCGATTCAAGTGCAGGTAATGAAGGGGCAATGATAGTGCTGCCCAAAACAGTGGTTGCAGAGATAGAAAAGAGAGCTGCCTTAAAAAGAGGACTATCAATGTTTTTGGCTTTTGGATTAGAGGATTGTATATTCATTGTGTATTTTATCCTAAGTGATTTAAAAAAATGTTGTATATGCAATTATTTGAAAAAAGCATAATAATCCCGCATTAGCTATGAACTATTAATATGCGGAATTATAACAGAAAAAATCAGAAATTAAACAATCAGGCTTTTTTGTGTATATCATTCATATAGAATCTTACAGAATTCATCCCTTCTTTTTTAGCCCACTCAAAAGCTTCAGAAACAAATTTCCAATTGATATGTTCGTAGAACTTTTCTAAATAAACAGCTCTTGCATTCTTATGATCAATATAATAAGCATGTTCCCAGACATCAACAACTAATATAGGGATTTTTCCTTCTGTAATCGGTGTATTAGCGTTCGTTGTTTGGATGATTTCAAGTTTTTGTATGGAAGTGTTGTATGCAAGCCAGCACCATCCAGATCCAAATAGTCCTGTTGCAGACTTTAGATAAGCTTCTTTAAAAGACTCCAATGAACCAAAATCATTGCAGAGAGTATCTTTTAGCTCTGAGCTTAGCTCTGAGCTAGTTGGAGCGATGCAATCCCAGTAAAAATCGTGATTATACACTTGTGCAGCATTATTAAATATACCCCCATTTGATCTAGTGACAATATCAAATAAATCACTCTTCTCAAACTCTGTATTGCCTATCATATTATTGAGATTGTTGATATAGGTTTGGTGATGTTTCCCATAATGGAAATCAAATGTAATTGGGCTTAAAAAGTCGCCCATACTTTCTTTTGTATAAGGTAGTTTTCTTAATTCAAACATAATAGTCTCCCTAGTTTATTTGGTTGTAATTCTGGTTGTAAATCAGATTTTTATTATAATCATTTTAATTTGTTTTTTGATAAATCAGTGTTTATTTTTTAAAGAGTGTAGCCATTCTAAATTATTTTCAATTTCATTTCCGGATTTTTTTAGAAGATTATCACGGATTGTATTTAAGTTTGTTATGTCTAAAGATTTCATTATATTGGGATTTAAGATTGTTGTTTGGGAGGATTTTAGATGATTGAGCAAGGATTGAATTTCTTCAATTAGGCTGTCTTTAGTGATGATTTCACCGTAATCATTTATCATATATTCTTCATTTTGCATTCATACACTCTTGTTTTATTGCTTGGATAAATACATCAGTATAACTTTTGTTTTGTGGGATTTTATCTTTGAATTCATCTAGAATGTTGAAATAATCTTGCAATAAGAGCTCTCCTTTTAGTAGCTCGTATTTTAAATAAACCCAATAAGTATTGAGTACATCACTTTGGCAATATTCGTCAATTTTTGTCATTTTTGTATCTGAATCCATTTTTTCATCATAGTAGATTTTATAAACCAAATCCCCACTCATATCATATTTGCCCGGAATATTTAGCATTGAACAAATAGAGTCTAGTTTTAATTGACGCACCATCCCAAAATGTCCTAAACTATCAAGCAAATCTGTATGGAAACGTTCAGAAAATCTTTGGCGATAATTTTCCCACTTGCTTTTGTTAAATGTAGGGTTGTCTTGCTCGTAATAAGCATTTGCTGATAGATTGTAACGCATAGCCCGTAGCATTATAGTAGGTAGATCAAACCCCCTACCATTGAAACTCACTAGTTTGGGTTGTGATTTATTGACAAATTTCAAAAAATCTAAAATAAGATTTTCTTCAATATTATTTTTGCCATCAATTTTTGTTGTTTTGCCAAAACTCCCAACTTTTATAAAATGTCCATAATCATCAAGAATAACGCTAGCAATCGAAATTATTTTATGTAAATGAATTGGTAGAAAATCACTTCCGTTTTTTTCTCTTTGATCTTCCATTGCTTTTTGGCATATATCTAATGGAGATTTTTCTTTTAATTCAGGGTAATTTTTTATCAATAATTCAATATCTGGGACAGTTTCTATATCGAATACACAAATCATTTGTTCCTCATTTTAGTGTTTTTTGTCTTCATAATTAAAAATAGGTAAGCCAATTTTATAATAAATTGCTAAAAGTCTCAAGCTTATACCACAAATCAAGGTAATCAAGCTGGCTGCAAAAATCTCAATATGAGCATATTTTATCAAGATGTAATATAGGCTTGCTGTCATCATTGATACACCTGCATAGAGTTCTTTTTGGAATATCAAAGGGATACGATTGCAAAAAATATCCCTTAAAATTCCACCAAAAACCCCTGTAATAACAGCACTACAGACAATAAGGATAAATCCATAACCCATTTTTGAAGCTATCTCTGCTCCAATAATACTAAAAAGAACTAGCCCTAAAGAATCTAAAAATAAAAATAAAGATTCTAGTTTGGTGATTAAAGAGGCAATTTTGGTTGTTAAAATAGCTGCTGCACAAATGATGAGGATATAATAAGGGTTGGCTACCCAAGTGAGTGGGTAATGTCCAAAAAGTATATCCCGTATAGAACCTCCCCCGATAGCACTTACTAGAGCAATAAACATAACTCCAAATAAATCCATTTTATGTCTACCAGCAGCAAGTGCACCACTCATCCCTTCAGCAGTGATGCCAATGATGTAGAGTATAGTCAATACCATAAATGCCTCATTGAATAAAATTTTTAGCTAATCAAAGGAGTGATAACCTCATTTGAGACATCAAAAGTAACATTATTGCCTTCTTTAAGTTTATCTTCTAAAATAAGCTCCGCAAGCCTATCTTCAATTTCTTCATAAAGAGCTCGTTTTAATGGTCTAGCTCCATAAACAGGATCAAATCCAACTTTTGCAATGAATTCTTTTGCTTTTTGAGTCAGTTGGAGCTTTATGCCTTTTTCTGAGACTTTTTTAGATATGTGTGCAAACATAATATCGACAATCTCTGCAATGCCTTTTAAATCTAGAGGATTGAAGATTATAATATCGTCTAGGCGATTTAAAAATTCAGGTTTAAAATATTTTTTCAATTCCTCATTGACGGCTTTTTGTATTTGTTTTTCATCTTTGAGTTCTATGATTTTATCACTAGCAATATTGCTAGTTAGGATGATGATAGTGTTTCTAAAATCAATCGTTATTCCTTTGTTGTCAGTGAGTCGTCCATCATCAAGCACTTGGAGCAAAATGTTAAAAACATCTGGATGTGCTTTTTCAATTTCATCAAACAACACTACAGAATAAGGTTTCCTACGAACAGCTTCAGTGAGTTGACCTCCTTCCTCATACCCAACATATCCTGGCGGAGCTCCTACGAGTCGACTAGCAGTGTGTTTTTCCATATATTCACTCATATCAATACGGATGAGGTTTTTGTCACTATCAAAAAGGAATTGAGCCAAAGATTTCGCACTTTGGGTTTTGCCAATCCCTGTAGGACCTAAAAATAAAAAACTCCCAATAGGTTTGTTATTTTCACTTAACCCAGCTTTATTTCTTTTTATCGTGCGTGAAATTGCTTTTAAGGCTTTGTCTTGTCCGACAACGGATTTCCTGAGTTCATCTTCTACGGCTAAGATTCTTTCTTTTTCACTTTGGAGCATTTTTTTGATAGGTATTTGTGTCCAGCGGCTAATAATACCTGCAATACTTTCTTCTGTCACGGCATTTTTTAACAAAGTGCCTGCATCTTGCATTTTGTTCCATTTTTCATTCAATTCTTTTTCTTTGGTTTCGTTTTGAGGGATTTTACTATAATCAATTTCAGCAGCTTTGTTATAGTCCCCATTGCGTTTTGCGAGTTCTGATTCTCTTTTGAGGTTGTCAATATCGGTTTTGATTTGTGCGATTTGTTTGAAGACATTTTTTTCATTCTCAAATTGTGCTTCCAAACGAGTTTTTTCTTCATTTGCATTACTGAGTTCTTTTTCTATTTCTCCAAGTCTAGTTGTATTGCTTTCTTTTTTTTCCATATTAAGGGCTTGTTTTTCTACTTCAAGACTTTGAATTTGTCTTTTGATTTTAGCTAACTCAATAGGTTCAGATTCTATTTGCATTTTGAGTTCTGCTGCACCTTCATCTATCAAATCAATAGCCTTATCAGGTAAAAATCTATCTGTAATATAGCGATTACTAAGTTTTGCTGCAGCAACTAGGGCTGAATCAGTTATATTAACATTATGATGAGCTTCAAGCTTTTCTTTTAACCCACGTAAAATTTGTAATGCTTCATTTACAGAAGGCTCATTCAAATTTATAGGCTGAAATCTTCGTGTTAAAGCAGCATCTTTTTCAAAGTATTTACGATATTCTTTTAGTGTAGTCGCTCCAATCGTATGTAATTCACCACGTGCTAAAGCTGGCTTAAGGATATTAGCTGCATCCATACTGCCTTCAGATGCTCCAGCACCTACAATTGTATGGATTTCATCAATAAAAAGGATGATATTCCCTGCTTTTTTAACCTCTTCAATAACTTTTTTAAGCCTTTCTTCAAATTCTCCTCTGTATTTAGCTCCTGCAACCAATGCGCTCATATCAAGGGCAATGACGCGTTTATTTTGCAATGAAGTAGGAACCTCTTTTTTTATAATCCTTTGAGCCAATCCCTCTACAGCTGCAGTTTTTCCTACTCCTGGTTCTCCTAAAAGTATTGGATTATTTTTAGTTTTCCTGATTAGAATTTGCATCATTCTTGAGATTTCTTCATCTCTGCCAATGACAGGATCAAGAGTGTTTTCCAAAGCTTTTTTGGTTAGATCAATGCCAAATTTTTCAAGAGATTCTAAATTAGAATCATCATTTTGATTTTGAATTTTTGTTGTCCCTCTGATACTTTCAAGAGTTTTTTTGAGTTCTGTCAAGTCTAAATATTTTCCAAAAATCTTTTTAAAGATATCAGATTTTATATTGGCGAGGATAAACATATCAACAGCGATATATTGATCTCCATTTTTTGTACTTAATCCCTCAGCTTCATAAATGCTTTCTTGCAAATTTTTGCTCAAAGTGATATTTTCTTTGGATATGTTTGAACTTTTTGGTAATTTTTCTGCAAGACTCTTAGTCTCAAGTTCAATAGCAATTTTGTCAGTATTCATTTTATTTAAGGCTTGATTGAGGATAGATTGTGTGTTTGCTAGCATTGCCCAAATAAGATGGATAATATCTACTTCTTGATTCTTGGTGTGTAAGGCTAGAGAAGCAGCTTGATCAAGTGTTTCTTTGAGTTGATTGGTCATTTTTTCAAATAGATTCATGATTGACTCCTTATATGGTTTGAAAGAAAACATCATGCATTTAAGTTATATGCTAAAGCATTATATAAATTTAGTCTAATAATGTCAAGTTTTCTTATTGAATAAAACTAAAACTTTTTTGTTGTAAATAAGATAGCCCATTATTTAACTAAAACAACAAAATTTTTAGATAAACTAAGGGATTAAAATTAAGTTGTTAGGTAAGGCAAGATGAATAAGTATTTTATTTCAGGTATTATGTTCTCAATTTTAAGTGTATCTCTTCTTTTCAATGGGCTTTATGCAAAAGAAGAAAATAGCAAAGCAACACAACAACAGAGAATAGAGGCTTATAACAAGCTGACGAAGGTTATCAATACTATTGAAGCTTATTATGTTGATGATGTGAGTATTAATGATATTGTTGATAAAGCCATTGAAGGTCTTTTATCAAATTTAGATGCTCATTCTGCGTATTTGACAGAAAAAAAATTCAAAGATCTAAAAGCTCAAACTGATGGAGAATTTGGTGGATTAGGTATTACTATTGGTATGAAAGATGGTGCTTTGACTATTGTTGCTCCTTTGGATGATACCCCTGCAGAAAAAGAAGGACTTAAGAGTGGAGATGTGATCTTAAAAATCAATGATGAAAGTACTTTGAATATGAGCATTGATGATGCTGTCAATATTATGAGAGGTAAACCTAAAACTTCAGTAAAATTGACAATAGTCAGGAAGGGTGAAGCTAAACCTCTTGAATTCAATATTGTCCGTGATATCATTAAAGTAAAATCTGTGCACGCAAGGAAAATAGAAGGTACAAAATACCTTTATGTTAGAGTAAATTCTTTTGATAAGAATGTAACAGATAGTGTTGTATCTGAATTGAAAAAAGCAGGTAATCTTAAAGGGATTATTTTAGATTTAAGGAATAACCCTGGTGGATTGCTCAATCAAGCTGTTGATTTATCAGATTTATTCATTAAAAATGGAGTGATTGTTTCTCAAAGAGGGAAAATAAAAGAAGAGAATATTGAATACAAAGCTGATGGTAAGGCTCCTTATTCTTCTCTTCCTATAGTAGTGCTTGTGAATGGAGGGACTGCAAGTGCAAGTGAGATTGTTTCAGGTGCTTTGCAAGATCATGATAGAGCATTGATTTTAGGTGAAGATACATTTGGAAAAGGTAGTGTGCAAGTTGTATTGCCTATTGATAAAACTGAAGCTATTAAGCTCACTACTGCAAAATATTATCTTCCAAGTGGTAGGACTATTCAAGCAGTAGGTATAAAGCCTGATATTATTGTTCATCCTGGTGCTGTCCCTCATAATGATAGTGGATTTGAAATTAAAGAGGCTGATTTGAGGAATCATTTAGAAAATGAGCTTCAAAAAGTTGATAAAGTTGATAAAAAATCAGATGACAAAAAACCTCAAGAACAAAAAATTATTTCTCAAAAAGATATCAATAATGATATTCAACTAAAATCTGCTATAGACGCACTTAAAGCTTGGAATATTATTAAATCAAATGTGAAAAATAAGGTTCAAGGATGAAAAAAATAAAAATGCTTTATGAAGGGAAAGGCAAAAAGCTTTATAGTACTGAAGAAACATCTGTTTTGATTGCTGAGTTTAAAGATGATTTAACTGCTTTTAATGCCCAAAAAAAAGGTAAAGAAATTGGGAAAGGTGAGCTGAATTGTAAAATCAGTTCATTTTTATTTGAATTGCTTGAAAAAAATGGTATTTCAACCCATTATATTCAGAGACTTGATGAGCAAAACATTTTGTGTAAAGAAGTTAAGATTATCCCAATTGAAGTTGTAGCAAGGAATGTTGCAACAGGTTCTTTGAGTAAACGTTTGGGCATAAAAGAAGGGAGTGTTTTGCCTTTTTGTCTTGTTGAATTTTATTATAAAGATGATGCTTTGGGTGATCCACTTATCAACGATGAGCATTGTAGAATCCTTGGCATCACTAATAGCCAAGAAGAATTGGAATTTTTAAAATCACAAGCTAAAAAGATTAATTTGATTTTAAAAGATTTTTTTGATTCCAAAGATCTCAAGCTTATTGATTTTAAGCTTGAATTTGGTAAAGATACTAAAGGTAATATAATCCTTGCTGATGAAGTCAGTCCTGATAGTTGTAGATTTTGGGATAAAAATACTAATGAAAAACTTGATAAGGATAGATTTAGGCAAGATTTAGGTGATGTAAAGTTTGCTTACGAGGAAGTACTCAGACGCATAATTACTTAATTAGGAGGACTGAAATGATTGTTGATATAAATGTAAGTCTTAAAGAAGGTGTATTAGATCCGCAAGCAAAGGCTATTGAGCAGGCACTTAAAGCTCTAGGTTTTTTAGATGTAAAACATTTAAGATTGAGCAAAAAAATCACACTTGAACTTGAATGTGATGACAAAGAAAAAGCTTTTTTAGAAGCACAGAAGATGGCACAAGAACTTTTGGCAAATACAGTCATAGAAGATTACTTTATTGAATTAGAAAAAGTCTAAATATTTATGGTAGCGATACTCCAGTTTCCAGGCACGAATTGCGAAAAAGATATGGAATATGTTTATAAAAATCTTTTGGGTGCACAAACAGCTATTGTCTCTCATAAAGAAGTTGCATTGCCTTATGATACTTCGCTTGTGATTATTCCTGGAGGTTTTAGCTATGGCGATTATCTTAGGAGTGGGGCGATTGCTAGATTTGCTCCAGTAATGAAAAATACAATTTTATATGCCCAAAATGGAGGATTAGTTTTAGGGATTTGTAATGGATTCCAAATCTTGAGCGAAGCCAAGCTTCTACCAGGTGTATTAAAAAGGAACAATAATCTATCTTTTATATCAAAAAAACAGAAAATAAAAATCATCAATACAAATAATCGTTTTTTGTCTGAATATAGTTCAAACCAAATCATTTCACTTCCAATAGCCCATGCTGATGGAAGCTATTATACAGATAAAGAAACTTTAGAGTCTTTGAGAGAAAATCATCAAATTTTATTTGAGTATGTTGATAACCCTAATGGTTCTGTAAATTCTATTGCAGGAATATGCAATAAAGAAAAAAATATTTTTGGGTTGATGCCGCATCCAGAACGTGCAGTTGAATCTATTTTAGGAGGATGTGATGGATTGGCAATGTTGCGTTCATTATTATAAAAGGGAAATCAATAATGAATAGGTTTTTATGTACTTTTGTTTGTTTTGTATTTTTATTATCTAATTTTTTGGGTGCTGAAGATGACAATCAAAGCAATCGAGCTAAAATTATTTATGTAAAAATATCAAGTACAGGAGAGGATACAAATCATTCTGTCTATGTGGGTGAAACTATCCGCATTGTTTATAGTTTGTTATTATTTTCTAATGCTAGGTTTGTTGGTACAGAATTTGTTGGAGGGATTGATAGTGCTAAATTGGTTTTAAAAAATCCTAATACAAAATGGAATCTTTCTAGTGATGGGTCTTATCAGGCTATATATGAATATAAAATCAAAGCAATCAATGCTTCTATACCTCCTTTGAAAGTAATGGCTGTTTCAAGTGATGGTGATTACACAGATTTTTCAATCGCACCTGCTATTAGCTTGAATGTGATTGATTTACATCAGAATCAAAAGTATGTGGGTGTCGTAGCTGATTCGTTCAATATATTAGGGTATAAAGCTAAGACTTACGATAATTTGAACAATATTTTGGTTTTTGAGGTTGAAGCCAAGAATTCAAATTTAGAAGATTTAAAAATCCCTGAGGATTTTAAACAAGGATTTGAAAGTACTCATTTTGGTGGAGAGAATTCTGATGGAATTTATTATTGTATTTTGCCAAAAAATGTTCAAAATATCTCATTTGAATATTTTTCTTTGAAAGAAAATCGTTTTAAAGATATTACAATACCTATTAAAGCAGTTGATGATACGGTTAGTACTCAAGATGATATTAGACCAAAAAATAATTTTTTAGTTTTTTCTAATATTATTTTGATTATTTTAATTGTCTTATCTTTGATATTTTATTTTATTTTCCATAAAAAAAAGATATTTTTAGTTGTGTTTGGAGTCCTTATTATTTATTTATCATGGAAGATTTTTTTCTCTTCTAGTGGTGTTTTGCTTGCAGATAAACCAATCCGTATTTTGCCCACTTATAATTCTACAATTCTTGAAATGAGCAAAACAAATGTTGAAGTTGAAATAATTGGACAGCATCAAAATTATTATAAAATTGTTACCCCTGATGAACGGGTAGGATGGGTGGAAAAAAATGATATTAAATAAAATCAAAGGCATCTACGCTACACTTGTGATAGCTATAGGGTTGGCTGCAATTGTATGTTTGATTTTTTTTGATAAAAAAAATCAAAATGCTAGACGTTATAGAAAATATTGTGGACTATTTTTTCCATTTTGTGGTTTTAATCTTGAAAAAATTGGTGAATTTGACCAAAGTGCTACTTTGATCATTATGAATCACCAAAGTGTTGCTGATATTATCTCTTTAGAAGGCTTGCATCCCCAAAATATTTGTTGGGTAGCAAAAAAAGAACTCGGAGAAATCCCATTTTATGGCTATGCTCTTAAGGGTCCAGAAATGATACTTATTGATAGAGAAGATAAAAAAGGTTTAGCATTTCTATTAAAAAGTGCAAAAGAGAAGATTGAACAAAAAAGACCTTTGATTATTTTTCCTGAAGGGACAAGGAGTTTTGGAAAAGAAAAATTTTTACCTTTTAAATCGGGTGCAAAGCTTTTGGCAGAAAAATTTAATCTCAAAGTGCAGCCTATTGTCCTTGTCAATACACGTAAAGTATATAACACTAAACCAATTGAATCTACATCAAATACTGCAAGGATAGTGATTTTAGATGCTTTTAATCCAAAAATTGGGAGTGATTGGTATAAAGAATTAGAAATAAAAATGCAAGAAGTCTATCTTCAGCATTATAGGGATATGAATTCTTAGTTTTATTTTATATTTTTTACAGTAAAATAATCTGATAATCATTATACTAGGGGTGTTAGCTCAGTTGGGAGAGCGCGACGCTGGCAGCGTTGAGGTCAGGGGTTCGAACCCCCTACACTCCACCACAAAAACTTTCTTTTCATATACATTTCACTACATATTGATACATATTTTTATCTTCAAATTTCCTCATTCAGGTATTTTATTCTTAAATATAGTTTAATCAAATTGCATATGGTTACATATGATATACCTATCATAACCTATTGCAGTCTTTAAAAAATGGTTACCAAAATGGATTTTTTTGTAAAAAAAGAAAATTACATTATGCCTATCAAAAGGATAAAATTTAATAATATTCCTGCTTTAATCATTAAGGTATTTAGATTTTAATTCAAAATTTATTTTTCTGCATTCTCAAGATTATTGTGCTTGCCTTTTGACTAAAACCTCTAAATGCAGGTATTCTTTTGCTTGTTTTTCATCTTTTGTGTGAATGTTTGTAATTACTTAACTCAATTCTATTTTCAATCCTTTGTTTTCAATTCATTGAGTGGTTTGAATGCTAAGGATATATCAATATGACAATAACCTTGAGGGTTTTTTTGCAAGTATTTTTGATGATATGGCTCTGCAGGATAATAGTTTTTGAGTTCTTTGACTTCAGTTTGAATAGGTTTATCATAATAATATTGAATCCTTTGGATAAAACGATAGATCTTTTCTAAAGTATCATTATTTTGGGTATATATGCCTGTTCGATATTGACTGCCGATATCATTCCCTTGCCTGTTAAGTAAGGTCGGATCAATGACAGAAAAAAACCTTTGCAATATCTCCTCTAAATCTAGCTTTTGATCGTTATAAACAATTCTAACAGTCTCAACAGCATTGCTCATGCCTGTACAGACAAGCTCATAGCTTGGATTAGGGATATTTGATTGGGCATAGCCTACCTCACTTTTACACACACCTTCAATAAGGTCAAAATATCCTTGTAAACCCCAAAAACAGCCTCCAGCAAGATAAATAGTTTTTAGCATTGCTTTCCTTGTGCAATATTTTAAAAAATGATAATACAGTTATGTTTTTAATTAAATCTTAATATAAGTGGTAAAAAGATGGTCGGAGTAGCGGGATTCAAACCCACGACCTCACCCACCCCAAGGGTGCACGCTAATCAGGCTGCGCCATACTCCGTAAACAAAGAGAATGCGTATTATATCATTAAAAATTTCTAAAATCCAATGCGAAATTAGAGAAGGGAATTGAAAATTTTCACATTAAAACATAATAATATATGGAATATTTTTTGCTTTATTTTATCTTAAAGTTTAGGATTCTAAGGAGAGAATGAATGCAGCTTTGGAAGCATTTAAGCTATTTTGCTATTGGTTTGGTTTTTTTATGTTTTTTTAATGTGAATCTTTATGCAGAAAAAATTGGCGATATTGCTAATATTGTAGGCGTAAGGGACAATCAACTTATAGGATATGGATTGATCATAGGGCTAAATGGTACAGGAGATAAGACAAGCTCAAAATTTACAATGCAATCCATTGCAAATATGCTTGAAAGTGTGAATGTAAAAATCTCTCCTGATGATATCAAATCAAAAAATGTTGCTGCAGTCATGATTACGGCTTCTTTACCTCCATTTGCAAGACAAGGAGATAAAATAGATATTCAAATCTCTTCTATAGGAGATGCAAAATCTATTGAAGGGGGTACTTTAGTGATGACTCCATTGACAGCAGTCGATGGAAATATCTATGCCATCGCACAAGGTGCAGTGGCTTTGGGAAGCTCACAAAATATACTTTCTGGTACTGTAGTGAATGGTGCGACTATAGAACGTGAGATCAGTTATGATCTTTATGACAAAAATGGGATGACTTTGAGTCTAAAAAAGACAAATTTTCAAAATGCTATTAAGATTCAAAATACCCTTAATAAAATCTTTGGCTCAGATATTGCTATTGCTATTGATCCAAGGACGATAAAAATCATTCGTCCTGCTAATCTGAGTATGATAGAGTTTTTGGCATTAGTTCAAGAGGTCAATATTGATTATTCCAATCGAGATAAAATCATCATAGATGAAAAATCTGGAACTATTGTAGCAGGCATTGGCATAATTGTTCATCCTGTAGTGGTTACAAGTGGAGATATTACTATTAAAATCACCAAAGAACCTTTAGATGATAAAAAAGCTCAAAAGATTGACACCAATAACAGTTTTGATCCTCAAGAAAATATTTTGAGTTCAAATGGTAAGTTTACAACTATCTCAAGTGTAGTAAAAGCCCTTCAAAAAATGGGAGCGAGTCCAAAAAGTATGATTTCTATCCTTGAAGCAATGAAAAAAAGTGGTGCTATAAGTGCTGAAATTGAGGTTATATAATGAACAAGATTGATGCAGGGATGCTTTATAATAATTATAATGTAGATAAGGTATTAAAAAACCAAGATTTAAAAGGCGATGATAAGGTTTTGAAAGAACAAACTGATGCTTTTGAGTCTTTAGTATTAAAATTCCTTTTAGATACTTCTTTAAAACTTGATGACCCCCTTTATCCAAAGCAAGCTGGAGGTGAAATCTATCAATCGATGTATAAAGAAAGCCTTTCAAAACAACTCAGTGGAAGTTTTGGCTACAGCGAATTATTGTTCAATTTCCTCAAAGAGCAACAACTTGGCAAAAGATGAATCACAAAATAAAAATATAATCAAACTTCAAGAAGATAAAGAAAGCCAAGATAAAGTTATAGGAAAAGATGTACTTGAAAAAATCAGTTCTCATGACAAGAGCGAGTTACTTGGACTTCTAAATGAATTCATCCTCCAAACATATAAGATTGAAAAAGAATTCAAAGACTATAAGGCATTATATGAATGGGTTATTGAGATTTTACCCCAAGCGATCTGGGTTAGGAACGATGATGAGAGTTTTTTTTATAAAAATACTCTAGCCAATGAAATCCAAGCGACTTTCCAAGAAGCACAAAAACAAGATTTTAGTGGAGAAATTGAATATGAACAGAAAACTTATTTATTTCAAAGCAATAGAATTCAAAACAAACAAGTCATAACTGCTACAGATATCAGTATCCAAAAAAGACAAGAACGTTTAGCAGCTATGGGGAGAGTTTCTGCCCATTTAGCTCATGAGATTCGAAATCCTATTGGATCGATCTCTCTTCTAACTTCTACTTTAATCAAAAAAGTTGAAAATTCTTCTAAGCCCATTATTCTGGAAATACAAAAAGCCTTATGGCGAGTCGAACGGATTATAAGTGCGACTTTATTGTTTTCTAAAGGGGTAAATATTCATAAAACATTACATCGATTATCCGAACTACAGGGTGATATTGAAGAAGCTATTGAGCAATACACTTATTCTAAACAAATAGAATTTTTATTTGACCTTGAGGAAAAGGAGGCATTCTTTGATTTCAATCTGATGGGTATTGTATTGCAAAATTTTATTTACAATGCCATTGATGCGATTGAAGATGCAGATATTTTGAGCGGTACAATCAAACTTGAGGCAAAAATCATTGATGGGTGTATTATTTTTAATATTACAGACAATGGCAAAGCTGTGGAAAATAAGAAACTACTTTTTGAACCTTTTGAAACAACTAAACTCAAAGGAAATGGCTTAGGACTTGCACTATCATTACAAATCACAGAGGCTCATGGGGGCAGTATTGAACTCTTAGAAAATCAAGATAAAGTTTTTCAAATCAAGATTCCAAATTGCTTATGAAACCAATTTATTTACCATTGTAATATATTATAAAATAATTATCTTAAATGATAAAATTTTTCCAAATAAGGAATCTAAATGAAAACTATTGAGCTACTAAAACAACTCCAAGCTGATTCTATTGTGCTTTTTATGAAAGTGCATAATTTTCATTGGAATGTAAAAGGTTCAGATTTCTATCATACACATAAAGCCACTGAAAAAATCTATGAAGAGTTTGCTGATATGTTTGATGATATTGCTGAAAGGATTGTTCAACTGGGCGAAAAACCTGTAGTAACGCTAAGTGAAGCTATAAAAACTGCCAAAGTAAAAGAAGAAACCAAAACAAATTTTAAATCCAATGAAGTTTTTAAAGACATTTTAAAAGATTATGAATATCTTGAAAAAGAGTTCAAAAAGCTATCTGAACATGCAGATAAAGATAATGATAAAGTAACAGCTGCTTATGCTGATGAAAATACAGCAAAATTGCAAAAATCTATTTGGATGCTCAAAGCACATTTGAGTTAATTTCTGGGACTTTGTCCCATTTTATTTCTTAATTCCTAGAATTGATTTTTTAAAGTTTAAGAAATACCCCCCCCCCCCTTTTTTTCCTCTATTATCATTTTTATTGTGTTATAATAATTCCAATGAAGCTTGATAGGGTATGCGATGATAAGGATATTGAATACTGATGATTTAGATTTTGAACAACAATTCAAACTTTTGCTAAATCGTGGCAAACTTGATATGAAAGTAGCAACTCAAAAAGCACAATGTTTGCTTGATGAGATTTTAAATACAGGTATTCAAGCAGTGATTGAACATATCAATAAATTTGATAGCTGGAATCCTAAAAACATCCAAGATATCTCCATTGATCCTAAAGAATGCAAAAAAGCATATGAAAAACTAGATAAAAGCACACAAAAAGCATTGCATACAGCTTATGAAAGGATATATGCCTTTCATTCAAAACAAAAACCAAAAACTTGGTTGGATTTAGAAGAAAATGGAAGCATGACAGGTCAAAAAGTAACCCCTGTAGATAGAGCAGGACTCTATATTCCGGGTGGAAAGGCAGCTTATCCAAGTTCTTTGTTGATGAATGCAATACCTGCAATAGTCGCTGGAGTAAAAGAAATCCTAATTTGTACCCCCACGCCAAATAATCAACCCAATGAAATTTTACTTGCTACAGCTTATATTTGCAAAATTCAAGAGATGTATAAAGTTGGTGGAGCGAGTGCGATTGGGCTTATGGCTTATGGAATTGATGGGATAAAAAAAGTAGATGTCATCACAGGCCCAGGAAATATATATGTTGCAGCCGCAAAAAAAATTGTTTTTGGCGAAGTTTCTATTGATATGATTGCAGGTCCAAGTGAAATTGCCATCATCGCTCATAAAGATCAAAATGCTAAATATATAGCCCATGATTTACTTTCTCAAGCAGAACATGATGAAATGGCAAGTTCAATCCTAATCACTCCAAGCACTGCATTAGCAACAGAAGTAACTAAAAATCTTTATGAAATACTCCCTATTTTAGAACGCGAAAATATCGCAAGAAAAAGCATTGAAAATCGTGCTATGATTATCATAGCAAAGGATTTGGATGAATGTATAGATTTAAGTAATCAGCTTGCACCAGAACATTTGGAAATACTCACCAAAAACCCTTTTGAGCTTTTGAGTAAAATCAAACACGCAGGTGCAATCTTTTTTGGAGAAAATACCCCTGAGCCTATAGGAGACTATCTTGCAGGTCCTAATCATACTTTGCCTACAGGTGGTGGAGCAAGGTTTTTTTCTCCTTTAAGCACAGAGCATTTTATGAAAAAAAGCTCTATCATTAGTTTTTCAAGACAAGCTATCTTGGAGTTTGGTGAGGATTGTGCTAAATTGGCTCATTTAGAAGGACTTGGAGCACATCAAAAAGCGATTTTAGCTAGAATAAAGGAGCAATAATGTGGGAAGAATTTGATAATCTTGAAGTATTAGAAGGTAGTCCTATTGAAAAATGGAAGGATGTTATTTTCAATGCAAGCCGTAACCTCGCAAGCATGGAGCTTGAAAGATTACTTGAATTACAAGCTATTTATGAGCTGATGTTTGAAGAATTCCAACTTGAAGGAAAACTCAAAGAAATGTATATGAGGATACAAGAGGAGTCTGATTTTCAAGAAAAAGTAAAGCATCATAAAAACAACATTGCTATTGAATCAATGGCTAAGATTTTAAGTGAAAATGAGTAAAATATTTTTTTTAGTTTTTTTTGCAGTGCTTGGCTTTTGTAAAGAACCTATTTGGAACTTTGATAAAAATATCATTCTAAAAAAAGATGAGGTTTATAAGGGTTTTGCTTATGAAGAAAATTTAAAAAAGCCCCTTATTTTAAGGTGGACATTGTATAAAAATAATGGTCTTGTAGTGCTTTTGAATTATGATAAATTCCCTTATCAATTTATCTTATATAAAGATTACCAAAGGGATACTTTCAAACTTCCATTATTTGTAAATAATGGATCAGACAAAACTTCATTTTTATATATTTCATTCAAAGATTTTGATCAAAAAGCAAATACAGCTTCATTATGGATAGGTATTTCTGGGGAAGCTAATTTTTTATCAAAATAGGGAGATAAGATATAATGTTAGGACAAATAGAAAAAAAAATACAAAATTTTATGCAAGAAATTGCCAATATAAATATAGAACAACTTTTTTCACAAATCATATCTGGAAAAATGCTTCGAAGTAAACTTATCTTAGCTATATGTCCTCATCATCCTAAAGTTATTGAACTATGTGCCATCATTGAAATGATACAAAGTGCTTCTTTATTACACGATGATGTGATTGATGAATCTGAAATTCGTCGAGGCAAACCTTCTTTAAACGCATCATTTGGAAATAAAAATGCTATTATGCTTGGTGATGTTCTTTATTCTAAAGCATTTTTTGAACTCACAAAAATGGATCAAAGAATTGCACAAAGTATTTCAAATGCAGTTATTGAGCTTTCAAGAGGTGAAATTGATGATGTATATCTATCTGAAAATTTCAATCCTAGTCAAGAAAAATATTTTCAAATGCTCAGGGATAAAACAGCCTCTTTGATTGGTGCAAGTGCAGAATGTGGTGCTATTTTAGCTGGACTTGATGATGTGAAATATAAAAACTATGGGATCAATTTAGGGATTGCATTTCAAATCATTGATGATGTTTTGGATGTCAAAGGGGATAGGGAAACTTTAGGAAAACCTTCAATGAGAGATTTTAAAGAAGGAAAAACAACGTTGCCATATATCTTTTTATATGAAAATCTCCCTGAAAATCAAAAGAAAATCTTAGTTTCTTATTTCCGACAAGATAGTCCAAAAATTGATGAATGGTTAAAAGAACATTTCAATAAATACAATATCATACATTCAGTGATTGACCAAGCAATAAGATATGGTGATTTAGCTATTGCTTCGATTAAAGACCAAAAAAATCATTTGCTTGAAGAAATAGTTGATAAAATGATATATAGGGAGTTTTAATGGAGCAGTTAGCAGGGTTTTTAGCGATTAGCTTTTCGCATAAAAGTACTCAAATTGATATAAGAGAAAAAATTGCTTTCAGTACAACTCAAGAAATAAAATCTTTTTTACAAAACTTAAAAATTGAAAATAAAAATATTCAAGAAGTTGTTTTGCTCTCAACTTGTAATCGTGTAGAAATTTATATTTATACTCCTGAATTTGAAGACACAAAAAAATTTGTGATAACAAAATTATCTAAAAAAAAATCTATTGATTTTGAAGAACTTCAAAAAAATGCTGATATTTATACCAATCAAGAAGCCATCCATCATGTTTTTTGTGTAGCTAGTAGTTTAGATAGTATTGTAGTAGGAGAAACTCAGATTGCTGGACAACTTAAAAGTGCTTATAAATTTTGCTTTGACAATCAATTGTGTGGCAAAAATCTTACTCGTCTTATCCATTTTGCCTTTCGATGTGCAGCTGCAGTAAGGAATTCTACTCAAATTTCAAATAATTCTATATCGGTAGCTTCTCTAGCAGCAAAAGAAGCTAATTCCTTGTTAGAAAAAAATGGCATAAAAGATAAAATTGCAGTTGTAATAGGTGTAGGCGAAATGGGGAGTTTGACGAGCAAACATTTGCTCCATTATGGTTATCGTATTTTATTGCTCAATCGCAATAAACAAAAAGCTCTTGTTTTAGCCGAAGAATTAAATAGTGAATATAACGATAAAATAGAAGTAAAAAATTTCTCTGAATTACCTACGCTCATCAATCAATATCCATTATTGTTTTGTGCGACTTCTGCGACTCAATTTATTATTTTGGATTCTATGGTAGAGGATGTGGATTTTAAACGTTTTTGGTTTGATCTTTCTGTGCCTAGAAATATCCAAAACCCTCAAATAGATAAAATCCATTTGTTTGATGTTGATGATTTACAACAAGTGGCTGATGAAAATCTTGAAAGCAGAAAAAAAAATACAATTAAAGCTTATGAAATTGTAGGTCAACATACATTAGATTTTTCTAAATGGCTCCAAAGTCTAGGGATAGACCCTCTCATAAAAAAGCTTCGCGAACTGGCTAAAAATGCTTCTTTAAAAGAATTAGAACGCTCTATAAAAAAAGGATTTTTGCCTAAAGAATATGAAGAAAATGTTGCAAAAATTTTACATAGTGCATTCAATGTATTTTTACACCAACCTACTATCAATCTCAAAAAAATTTCAGACAAAGAAGAAGCCGATCCTATCATTGAAGCTCTTAAAACTATTTTTGACATTAATGATGAGGTAGTATTGATAAATCGATACAAATGTGAATATGACACAATTTTACATTAATTAAAATCAAAAAGGATTCAAATGTTATTTTCTAAAATTTTTATCCCTACTATCAAAGAAAATCCAAAAGATGCTATCCTGAAAAGCCATCAATTTTTAATCCGTGCAGGGTATATCCATCAAATCGGAAGTGGGATTTATAATTTTTTGCCTTTGGGTAAAAAAGTTTTGGACAAAATCACAAAAATTATCAGACAAGAAATGAACTACTGTGGTGCTCAAGAAATAATAATGGGGTTTGTTACTCCTGCAGAGTTATGGAAAAAAAGTGGGCGATATGAAAAATATGGCAAAGAGCTTTTGAGACTCAAAGATAGAAAAGAAAATGAGTTTGTTTTAGGTCCCACTCATGAAGAAAATATTACAGAAATTGCTAAAGCTTATATAAAAAGTTACAAACAATTACCTGTAAATTTTTATCAAATACATACAAAATTTCGTGATGAGATTAGGCCTAGATTTGGATTAATTAGAGGCAGAGAATTTATAATGAAAGATGCTTATAGTTTCCATACAGATGAAGAAAGTTTACAAGAAGAATTTGATTTGATGGAAAAAGCTTATAGAAAAATATTTTATAATCTTGGATTAAATTTTAGGGTTGTAGATGCTGATAGTGGTGCTATTGGTGGCAGTGGAAGCAAGGAATTTATGGTTTTGGCAGAATGTGGTGAAGATGTCATTGTGGTTTGCCAAAAATGTGACTATGCAGCCAATATAGAAGCAGCAAAACGTAATAAACGAACTCCTAATTATATTGCCCCCAAAGCTAATTTTGCAAAATTCCATACTCCATGTATCAATAGTATTGAAAAATTAGCTGATTTTTTCAAAGTGGATAGTTTTTTTACCCTCAAAGCTGTGGTTAAAAAAATAATCTTTGATATTGAGAGCAAAAAAATTCCTGAATTAGTTTATTTCTTCTTAAGAGGAGATGATGAGCTTGAAGAAACAAAAGCTTTGAATGCTTTAAATAAAAGAGGTGCTCAAGCATTAGAACTGATTGAAGCTCAAAAGAGTGAATTGTTGGAAGTTGGTTTGAAGCCTGGTTTTATTGGTCCATATGCTTTAAAAAATCTTACAAATGCTAACTATATTATTTTTGATATAGATTTAAAAGATGAGGGGGATTTAATTTGTGGTGCCAATGAAGAAGATTATCACTTTATTGGTGTGGATTTAAGCACTTTTGAAGGATTATGTTATGAAGATATAACCAAAGTCAAGATAAAAGATAAGTGTTGTTTTTGTAATGGCAGCTTGGATCATAAAAAAGGAATTGAAGTTGGACATATTTTCAAACTAGGCAAGAGGTACTCACAAGACTTAGGTGCTACTTTTCTTGATAAAGATGGCAAAAGTGTTGCTTTTGAAATGGGTTGCTATGGGATTGGAGTGAGTCGTTTGTTGCCTGCTATTTTAGAGCAAAAAAGTGATGAAAAAGGTTGTGTATGGACAAAAACAATTTCTCCTTTTGATATTAGCATTATCATTTCAAATACAAAAGATGAGCAACAAATATCTTTTGCATATAAAATCTATGAAGAATTACTTTTAGCCTGTGTTGATGTTTTACTTGATGATAGGGATTTGAGGTTTGGGGCTAAAATGGCTGATTTTGAACTGATTGGTTTTAGGTATGCTTTGATTATTGGAAAAGCACTTGAAAATAATAAAGTTGAAATAATCAGAAGGGAAGGCTTACAAAAATTTGAAGTGCCATCTGAAAATTTGCTTGAAAATATAATTGAAATTTTAAAAAGAGATTGATATGCCTTTTTTATATATGATTGGAATTTTCTATTTTATATTAGAAATATTTTTGGTTTTGTATTGTATTGATTTGTTTGGCATAGGTTGGGTTCTTTTAGAAATGATTGGTAGTGCATTTCTAGGAATATTAATATTGGTAAGGATTCCACTGAAAATTTCAAATGATTTTTCGAAATTATTCCAAAAAAATTTGAGTCCTATGGCATTTTTGAGTGCGAATTTTATTTGTTTGATTGGGGCTATTTTTTTGATATTTCCCGGTATTTTAAGTGATGTTGTTGGAATCATTTTAGAATGCATTGGATTGTTAATGTTGAATTTCCCTAAACATAAAGAAAAATCTCAATATGATTCAAATAATGATAAAATTATTGATGTAGAAATCATCCCTGAAGAAAAAACTTGAGGCAAAAATAAAGAATGAAAAAGCTTATTATAGGCACAAGAGGTAGCATTTTAGCACTTTGGCAAGCTGAATATATTCAAAAAAGATTAGAAAATGAGTTGAATATCTTAAGTGAGCTAAAAATTGTCAAAACCAAAGGTGATAAGATTTTAGATGTGCCATTAACAAAAATTGGAGGGAAGGGATTGTTCACTAAAGAGCTTGAAGAATTACTACTTGATGGGAGTATTGATTTAGCAGTTCATTCTCTTAAAGATGTGCCTGTTGATTTTGTAGATGGATTAGGACTTGCTTGCATCACAAAACGTGAAGATGTTAGGGATTGTTTTTTGAGTCAAAATTTCTCAAAAATAGATAGTCTGCCAAATGGAGCTAGGATTGGCACAACTTCATTGAGACGTTCAATGCAAATAAAAGCATTTCGACCTGATTTAGATACTCAAAGTTTGAGAGGCAATGTGCAAACACGGCTAAAACGCTTGCAAAATAATGATTTTGATGCGATTATTTTAGCAAAAGCAGGTGTAAATCGTTTGGGTATTGATATAGAACAAGTCAAATATATCACACCCTTACCGATAGAAATGATGATTCCTGCAATGGGTCAGGGTGCATTAGGGATAGAGATGAGGAAAGATAATCAAATGTTTGTCACACTCCAAAAATTAAATGATGAGCCAACAAATATTTGTTGTAATGCTGAAAGGACTTTTGTAAAGATTTTAGAAGGTGGCTGTCAAGTACCTATTGGTATAAATGCAGAAATATTGAATGATAAAATTTTACTCAATGCAATCATAGGGCTACCAGATGGAACGAAAATTTTAAAAGATAAAATTGAAGGTCAAATCCATAAAGCAGAAGAATTGGCAGAAATCTTAGCCCATCGTTTTGTCCAAAAAAATGCTAAAGAATTATTAGTCCAAGCAGAAAGAATGGTATTTGAATAAATTTAAAGGTATTTATGGCATCAGCGATGAAAATCTTACCCCTTATGATAAAATTTTTGAAATGTTAGAAGTTGCTAGCAAAAGTGGGATGAAGATTTTTCAATTGCGTGATAAGCATCATAGAGATAATGAGATTTTTCAGTTGTGTACAGAAATCAAAGATTTTTGCAACCAAAATAATATAGTTTTTATCATTAATGACAGAGTTGATTTGGCTTTTAGGGTCAATCCTGAAGGTCTACATATTGGTGCTGATGATGGTTGCTTAAAAGAGGTTAAAAAGTATTTTGAAGGAAAGGTGGGGGTATCTTGCTATGACAGTTTGAAATTAGCTATAAAAGCTCAAAATGAAGGAGCTGATTATGTTGCTTTTGGAGCTTTTTTCCAATCTCAAACAAAACCTCAAGCAAAAAAAGCATCTTTAAAATTACTCATACAAGCTAAACAGGTTATAAAAATACCTATTTGTGCAATTGGAGGGATTAATCATCAAAATATCATTCAATTAAAAGAAGCTGATATGATTGCTATTGTTAGTGGGATTTGGAAAGGTAATATTGCAGAAAATATGAAATTATTAAAAAAGAATTGGCAAGGTTAAAAACCTTACCTGTAAAATTATCTTCCTTTGGGATTGGCTTCGTTAACTCGAATCATTCTACCCATAAAGTCTGTATTATCAAGAGAACTAATAGCTTGGAGTGCTTGTGCATCATCCATTTCTACAAATCCAAAACCTTTTGCTCTGCCAGTTTCTCTATCATTGATAAGCTTAACAGAAGCTACATTACCATATTTACTAAAAAGCTGTTTAATATCCTCTTCACTCGCACTATAGGCTAGATTTCCTACATAAATACTTTTCAAACTATTCTCCATTATACTAAAAATCAGAGGTGAAACCTCAACAAACACTTACTCTTTAATGTGTAGGCAGAGGAATCAGAAATGTGGAAAAACTAATAAGAACTCAAACATACATACTAAAGGTTATTATACTAGAGTATTTAAGCTTAAAAAAGATTGAAATGCTAGTCATTCATTCCTTAAAACAGATAAAATGTTAATTTTTGAAGCTTTTTTAGCTGGATAATAAGAAGAAATACAAACAATAATGATTGCCCCAATGATCGTAGAAAAAAAATCCAACAAGGATAAGTCAATAGGCAAACGAGATATCCCATAAACATCTACAGGCAAAGATATGACTGGGAATGTTGATAAGATATATAAAACTAACATTGCAAGGATTATGCCTAATAAAATCCCTCCTATACCAATAAAATTTCCTAGCCAAAAAAATGTTTTTTTAATTTCTACTGCTGTGGCTCCTAAGCTCAAAAGTAGTGCGATTTCTTTACGTCTATTCATTATCACCATCAATGAAGAACTGATAATATTCAATGAAGCCATCAGTATAATCAACATCAATATAATGAATAAAACCCTTTTTTCTAAAGCCATTGCTGCAAAAAAATTACCATTTTGTTGCCACCAACCCTCAGCTTCTATTCCAAAATTAGGTATTTCCAAGAGAGCTTGTTTGATTTTGTTAATATCATTCATGGGATCTTTTGAAAAAATATGGATTCCATCATAAATGCCTGGTGCTATATTTTTTATAGCTGCGATAGCAGAAAGATTTGTATAAATATAACTTGTATCATATGCCTTGAGACCTGAATCAAAAAAGCCCTTCACATCAAATCGCTTCATTGTAGGAGAAAATGTAAGTCCTGTGGGCTCAAGTTTTGTAAAAAATAAGCTAAGCTTGGAGTCTTTTTGGAGCATTAATGACTCCTCAAGTCCTTCACCAACAATCAAAGAAAATTTATCTTGATAAAAATCTTCAATATCAACCCCTTCAAGTGCTTTTGCAAAAACTTCATTAATTTTTGCTTCTTTTTCAATATTTACACCAAAAACAATCCCTGCACTCATAATACCATTAGCTCTAGCTACTGATTGGATACGCAGGTAAGGACTGAAAAGTAAATTTGGGAATCTTTCTTCAAGTGATTGAAGGATATTTTCAGAAATACCTTTGTTGCTTGTAGCAAATAGTGTTATAGGGTAATTCATGACAAAAAGTTTTTTTTCAAATTCTTTGCTCATTCCATTCATTATCGCCATCGCCACAATCAAGACCATAACGCCTACACCCACACCTAAAAAAGCAAGGATAGCAGTGATAGAAATAAAAGGTTGATTTTTATCAAATCGCAAATATCTCCTAATAAGGAATAATACAAGGGTTGATTTTTTAAACATTGTTTTTTGCCAATAATCCTTTTTTTGGACCACTTTTTCCATGGCATATTTTATACTTTTTGCCACTACCACAAGGGCATAAATCATTACGAGATATTTTTTTAGGGTTTAAATCAAACTCTATCTCATCAGTATTATAATCAAGATCCTCTTGTGATTCTTCAAGTTGTTCTAAGATTTTTTGTGTAGAATCTTGGACTTCTTCGTTGACATTTTCTGCTTGAAATTGGATAAAATGAAGGGTTTTTAAAGCCTCTATTTTTATGGATTCTATCAATTCCAAAAATAGATTATAGCTTTCCTTCTTGTATTCTACTAAGGGATCTTTTTGATTATAACCTCTAAGACCTATACCTGTTTTTAATGTATCCATTGTATAGAGATGTTCTCTCCACTTATTGTCAAGCACTTGTAGATATATAATTCTTTCAATCTCATTGCGTTGCTCCGATTCCAAAGAAGACATTTTTTCTTCATATATCTTTGTGATTTGCTCTAAAATCATATTTTGAATATTGCCTTCATTGGTATTATCAAATAAGCTATCATCAAGTTCTACTCCAAAATCTTCTTTAATGATTGATTTGATGCCTTGCATATCAATATTTTCTATCCCCTCAAACATTCTAGCCCCCAAAATACTTTGATTGAGCATATATTGGCGATTTTCAACAATACGATTGTGAATATTATAATTAGAATCTAAAAGCTCATTCCTAAATTTATAAACCGTTTTTCTCTGCTCATTAGCAACATCATCATATTCTAATAGATGCTTACGTGATTCAAAATGCAAATTTTCTACTTTTTTTTGTGCATTCTCTACTGATCGAGTGACCAAACCAGATTCAATATGTTCACCATTTTTTAACCCCAATCGCTCCATCACGCCTTTTATTTTATCACTACCAAAAATCCTAAGGAGAGGATCTTCTAAACTTAAATAAAATTGGCTCGTGCCAGGATCCCCCTGTCTACCACTTCTGCCACGTAGTTGATTATCTATCCTACGGCTTTCATGTCTCTCTGTGCCTATGATATATAGACCGCCAATATCTTTGATTTCTTGTTCGAGCTTGATATCTACACCTCTTCCTGCCATATTTGTGGCAATAGTAACAGCCCCTTTTTTTCCAGCATCTTTTATGATTTCTGCTTCTTTGGTATGCTGTTTTGCATTCAAAACAGTGTGAGGAATACGTTGCTTTTGTAATAAATGATGTAAAACCTCACTTTTTTCAATACTAGCAGTTCCTACTAAAACTGGTTGCCCCTTATTATAAAGTTCTTTGATTTTATTGATAACAGCTTCAAATTTTTCTATTTCACTTTTATAAATAAGATCATTAAGATCTTTCCTTTGAATAGGAACATTGGTAGGGATAGAAACAACTTCTAAATTATATATTTGGAGGAATTCACTTGCTTCAGTTTGTGCTGTACCTGTCATACCTGAAAGTTTTTGATAGAGTCTAAAATAATTTTGAAAAGTAATATCAGCTAATGTTTGACTTTCTTCTTTTATCTTCACACCTTCTTTTGCCTCTAAAGCTTGGTGCAATCCTTCACTAAAACGTCGACCTTCACTCAATCGACCTGTAAACTCATCAACAATCACTACTTCACCTTCTTGAACCACATAATCTTTATCTTTTACAAAAAGATAGTTTGCTTTGAGGGCTTGATCGAGGTGATGAGAAAGTGGAGCATTTTCAATACTATATAAATTATCAACCTTAAAGAATTCTTCTGCTTTCTTGATACCATTTTCATTGATAAGGATGACACGATTTTTTTCATCAATACTAAAATCTTCTTGAGGTATGAGCTTACTAGCAACTTTATCTGCTAATTCATAATTTTGCATTTTTCGATTCACTGGACCAGAGATAATCAGGGGGGTTCTTGCTTCATCGATCAAAATAGAATCTACTTCATCAATGATAGCAAAGAAATGCTCTTTTTGAACTTTTTGTCCTAAAGAATATTTCATGTTATCCCTAAGATAATCAAAACCAAATTCATTATTTGTGCCATAAATAATATCATTGTTATAAGTCTTTAATCTATGTGAATCATCTTTAATTTCTGAAGTGATAACCCCAATACTATAACCCAAAAAATTATATAAAGGTTGCATTTCTTCAGCATCTCGATTGGCAAGATAATCATTAACAGTAACAACATGGACACTTTTACCCATCATAGCATTCAAAGCAACTGCTAATGTTGCCACTAAGGTTTTCCCTTCACCTGTTTTCATTTCAGCAATTTTGCCTTCATTTAGAACCATACCACCGATAAGTTGCACATCAAAATGACGCATATTTAAAATCCTCTTAGAAGCTTCCCTTGTAATAGCAAAGCTATCTTCTAATACTTCATCAAGGATTTTTTCTTTATTTAAAACCATAGATTTAAATTTAGAAAATTCTGTTTTGAGAGCATCATCATCCATTTTTTGATATTTTGACTCTAATGCATTAATGGCTTGAACACGTTTATAATATTTTTTGATGAGTTTGTCATTTCTCGTGCCTATAATTTTTCCTATCAGTGTCTGTAACATTCCATTGCCTTCATTTTTTCAATTAATTTTTACTCAGTGTGAATTCTAACATAGTTACGATAAAATTGCTTTAAACATAAGTATGAATGATATTCTAAGGTAGCAACATAATGAGTGTATTTAAGTTTTGGGTCATTTTTTTATTATATATAAATTTATTATATAGCTGGGGTCAAAATATTCAAAGTTTTCGTTCTGATTTTTCTCAAATTATTGAGAGTCAAGAGGGTAGAAAAGTTTCTTATAGTGGTAATATTGAAGCAAAAGCTCCAAACCTTGTAAAATGGACTTATTTAAAACCATTAAAGAAAGAGATTTTTATCAGGGGTGAGGATGTTGTGATTTATGAGCCTAGCCTTTATCAAGCAACTATTTCACATTTAAAACAAAAAACTGATTTTCTCTCAATACTCAAAAAAGCCACTTTACAAAAAGATGGCAGATATCGATCTGATATTGGTCATAATTCTTATTTTTTGACATTAAAAAATGGTAAACCTTATTCACTTGAATTTATAGATGAACTTGAAAATAAAATTTATATTGAGTTTAAAAAAGTTTTGATAAATTCAAATATTAATGATAAAGATTTTATTTTTATTCCTAAAGAGGGTATTGATATCATTCAACAATAAAATATAAAAAATAGATTTTGATATAATAGAAGCTTTAATTTGGAGATTTGATTATGCAAAATAAAACAAAAATTAATCGCTTTGTTTTCATAGGAATCATTTTAATCACACTCAATTTACGTGGTCCAATCACTGGTGTAGGACCAATTATTGAACTCATCAAAGAACAATATCATTTTTCAAATGCTCTAGCGGGTCTCATTACTACCTTGCCTTTATTTGCATTTGCTGTTTTTTCTCCTTTAGTTGCTCGATTCAAATACGTTCAAATGATGTTTTATGGGCTTATACTTATAACCTTTGGTGAGGTAATACGTTCTTATTTTGGAGAAATTGGTCTTTTTTTGGGAACTTTAATGATGGGGATAGGGATTGCTATTGCTAATGTCTTGCTCCCTAGTATCATTAAAACAAAATTTCCAAAAAATTTTGGCAAGGTAATGAGTCTGTATTCATTGATATTGGTCATATCGGCAGCTATAGGCGCAGGTATTTCTGTGCCTATAGCCATATCTTTAGGATTAGGGTGGAAAAATACTCTTGCTATCTGGGCATTCATTGCATTCATTGCCCTAATATTTTGGTACCCACATTTAAAAGGTAGAAGAAAATATCAAAATAATAAAATAACAATCAAAGATGATAAACCTATTTATAAATACTCAACTGCTTGGTGGATTACTTTATTTATGGGGACACAATCATTAATTTTTTACAGTGTAATTGCTTGGTTTCCATCTATACTCATTGATAAAGGTTTTGATCTACACTTTGCGTCAAATATGACATTGCTTTATCAAATTTGCTCAATGCCTATTGCTTTATTTGGACCTTTAGTTATCTCTAGGGTTCGCAATAAATATAAACACTTTTTTAGTACATGTTTGTGCTTGATGTATGGGCTTGCTTTTGGCATCCTTTATGGAGAAAGTAGTATTTTAATGATGTTCATAGCTACTTTTCTCCTTGCATTTCCAATGGGTGGATTATTTGGAATTGCTTTGTTGTTTATTTCTACCAAAGTTTCTTTACCCCAAAAAGTAGCTCGTTTATCTGGAATGTCTCAATCCTTAGGGTATTTGATAGCTGCGACAGGTCCTATTTTTTTAGGTTTCATTTATGATATCTTTGGATCATGGAAAGTGCCATTGATAGTATTCATAGCACTTACAATATTATTGATATTTTTTGCATATAAAGCAAGCAACTCACAAACAATCTAAGTCAAAAAAACAATTGTAACAAAACTTATTTTGTTACAATTGTTTTAATACCATTATTACCAAAGACTAAAATCCTTTTCATTTTACCTTTATATTTATCTAGAGCTTTAGTAAAATCTGCTGTGCTTTTAATAGAAATATCTTCAATTTGAGAAATAATATCTCCTTGAACAAAACCAACTTGTTCTGCAGGCGAATTATCTGCTACTGAAGTTACAATTACCCCATTTATATTTTCGGGGATTTTATACCTTTGTCTGATTTGAGGAGTCAATGTTTCGACTTTAAGTCCACTGAGTTGACCTTGTGTATTATCTTTAGGGACAGTAACTTCTTTTTTATTTGAATTTTTCCTTTCACCTAGAGCAATCATAACTGTATTTTCTTTTTTATCACGTATATATTTTAATGTGATTTTTTGATTGGGACTAAAAGAACCAATAAGATTTTTAAGTTCTGTGGCATTTTTTATTTTTTTACCATCAACTTCAGTGATCAAATCCCATACCATCAATCCTGCTTTTTTTGCAGGAGAATCTTTTTCAATACTGATAACAACGGCACCTTGTTTGTCTTGATAAGTATCCCTCAAGTCATTAGTAACATCTTGAATACCTATGCCTAGGTATCCTCTTTCAATTTTGCCATTTTTGATTAATTGGGTTGCTACGGTTTTGACCATATTAGAAGGTATCGCAAAACCAATACCATTATTCCCACCAGTTCTTGAGATAATAGCAGTATTAATACCTACCAATGCCCCGCGACTATCAATAAGTGCTCCTCCGGAATTTCCCGGATTTATAGAGGCATCTGTTTGGATAAAGTTTTCATAATTATTAAGCCCTATTCCTTTATTTAATGCTGAAACAATACCTTGAGTCAATGTCTCTCCAACTCCAAAAGGATTCCCTATAGCAAATACAATATCCCCCACAAGCAAATCTGAACTATTAGCAAACTTAATAAAAGGTAAATTTTGTTTATTGATACGGATCACAGCCAAATCACTATCAGAATCTGTACCTACCAATGTAGCAGAGTATTCTTGTGTGCTTCCAGGTAAGGTAACTGTGATTTTGTCAGCACCATCAATGACATGATTATTAGTCACGATATAACCATCTGGAGAAATTATAACTCCACTACCTAAAGATCTTTCTATTCTGTCTTTTGGAACTTGATTGTATAAATCACCAAAGAATTGTTGAAAAAAAGGATCATTAAACATTGGATTGTTAACAAGTTGATTTTTTATCTTTTTTTGTGTAGAAATATTTACAACTGCTTGAGTTGCTTCCTTGATGGAGGCATTATAAGAATAAACTGAATTTGCAGATACATCTGGTCCCACGCGTTTATTGACACTAGGCATATCTTGAATACCAAAAGCACTTAAAGTTAAAGTTCCTGCCAAAACAGCACTAATCACAACTTTGTATTTCATAAATAACTCCTAAATTTTTAAATTAAGAAAAATTTTAAATCAGAATCATAAATATTTCTAAAACTAAAATTTTTTTATCAATCCAAACAAATAATTTTCCATTCTTTTTTCAAAGTATCTAGATTATATTTTGCATTCGCAGGACTCGTAGAAGGTAAAATAATTACATCTTTTAAAATACTTGAATAACAAAATTTCATATATAAATCTGCTGCTTTTTTTCCATTAGTGAAAATATTTTTTATAGGAGCATTTTGAAGGATTTTAGCAATATTATTTGGAATAATATTTTTAATACTAGCATCACTTGAACCTACAATCTCGCAGCTTTCAATCACGTCCCACAGAGCAATATGATTTTGTAATAAAACTTTTATTTTTGAATTTTTATCTTTTAAAAGAGTATTAGGGAAAAAAGATGAAATGATTTTCCAAAAACGATTTTGTGGATGTTCATAATAAAACCCTTTACGAGAAGCCTGTGAAGGAAAAGTACCTAAAATCAAGATTTCAGAATTTTTATCATAAATTGGTGCAAAAGGATGTTTTAGCCAAGAATGTTTCAATGGATTTGCTCTAATTCTTCAATAGTCTTTGAAATGATCTTTAAAAGCACTTGAAAATCCTCAGTTTTTGAGTCATCCAAGACAGGATTGAATTCTGTAAATTCTATAGCTATAAGTTTCTTTTCTAAGCCTCTTATCAATAACTCTATACACTCTTGAAGCTCAAATGGATAAAGTCCGTTATTTTCCCTGACACCAGTAGAAGTAAAAATTTTTCCATCCATCACATCTACATCAACACTCAAATACACGCGATGAGTTTTTTCCAATGAAGTGATAACTTCATTGATGACGTTTTGGATATTTTGACGAACTTGTCTGACAGAGTAAAGAGGAATTTTAAACTTTTCAATCATGTCTTTTTCAGATTTTTCCAAACTCCTCACACCTATATATGTGATATTTTGAGGTTTTATATTCCTTTGTGTACTCAAAGTACAAAGCTTTTCCCATTCACTTTTTTCACTTTCTTCTAAGCAATTTTCTCCACTTTTAGCAATGTTTAAAATCCCTCCTACAGGCATACCATGAATATTTCCAGAATTGCTATCATATGGAGTGTGTAAATCTGAATGTGCATCTATCCAAATGACTGCAATCGGTTCCTCATAATATATTTCTTCAAAAGCTTGTAGAATACCCAGAGCATTGGAATGATCACCACTAAAAATTAAAGGAAATTCTCCGCTTTCAATAACTTTTTTTGCCTCTGGGATCAATTTATTTTCAAAAAATTCACAAATTGCCTTGATATTTTTAGCATATTTTGGTGAATTTTGAAGATTTTGAAGCAATGCTTGATTAATGATTCTTGTCTGTTTCAAATCATTATGATTTTTTCTAAAATGCTCCATTAGCAAGTCTACGCCTTTAGAAGAACCCCTTTTTGAAGCACCAATATCTGAAAATACACCTATTAACTGCAATGACATGATGACCTTTCTATCAAACTTAATTTTTTTTAAATTTATCTTTAGTTAAAAAATAAATAATATAACATAATAATATATATACAATAGTTGCCCATATACCTAATCGCTGTTCTGGATCAAAATATGCACCCACAACTCCTATCAAACAACCTAATATGCCAATGATTTGAGTCAAAGGTGTGAAAGGTGTTTTATAAGGCAAATCTTGTAGTTTTCCCCCATCTTTGAGATAATGTTTACGAAAAATATATTGAGAAATCAATATACTCACCCAAACGATAACAACAGTAAAACTGATAACTGATATAAGTGTTTCAATAACCTTAGATGGTGCATAAATACTTGTAAAAAGAGCCACTAAAGAAAAAACCATTGAAAAATATAGTGCATAAATTGGGGTGCCTTTTTTATTTAGTTTGGAAAACAATGCAAAATACATTTTTTTTTCAGATAATCCATAAATCATCCTGGAAGCACCATAGAGTCCTGAATTTGCTGTGGATATTAATGCTGAAACAATGATAAAATTCATTATAGAAGCTGCGTATGGGATGCCATTTTCAAAAAAAGGTAATTTTATCCTTTCAAGTACACTTACAAAAGGACTTTGAGTGATAGTAGAATCATTCATAGGTAAAAAAACAGAGATGATAAAAACAGAACCTAGAAAAAATACTATCAATCGCAATAAAGTGGCTTTAATTGCTTTAGGCATTACTTGTTTTGGATTTTTTGTCTCTCCCACTGCCACACCAATAATCTCCGTACCTGTAAATGCAAACATTACAGCCAAAATAGTACCAAAAACTGCAAAAATACCATTAGGGAATAATCCACCTTTTTCAAAATAAAAATTTTTAAAAATCGCTTCAAACCCCTCAATATAAAAATGATAAGCAATGGCAATGAAACCTATAATCAAAAATATAATCACTGCAGCAGTCTTGATAAAACTCAATAAAAACTCGCCTTCAGCAAAAATTTTTACTGAAAAAGAATTTAGTAAAAACACTAAAAAAGCACAAGCAATGACCCACCAATATATAGGAATATCCGGGAACCAATATTGCATCAAAAACCCTACAGCAATATACTCTACTCCTGCTGTAATGACCCAACCTAGCCAATAAAGCCAAAAAATCATATAACCAGTTGCATGACCAATAAAACGATAAGAATAATCACCAAAACTCCCTGTATTTGGAAAATAGCTAGCCAGCTCTCCCAAAGAAAGCATTATACTATAAATAACAATTGAGCCAACAGCATAGGCAATAAGAGTGCCTAGTGGACCAGCTTGATGGATATTCCCTCCTGTACCTACAAAAAGTCCAGTCCCAATAGCACCTCCAAATGCTATCATTAAAAGATGACGCAATTTTATATCCCTAACAAGATGTTCTTTTTTATTATCAATATCTATTTTTTTATTTTCCATTGTCATACTCCTATATAGCTACAATTAAAACCGAAAAAAATATTTTTGATACAGATTCATATATTTTTAGGACAAATTTATTCAATAAAAATTACAAATAGTAACAATTTTGAATTGATAAAATTTTGCAATCCATTTTAAAAATACAAAAAAAGGAGTTAATTGGATTAGTTTTTTAAGAATACAAGGAGTATTTTCACAAGAGAAGTTCTAAAACCGCATATTAAAACAAAGTAGATATAGTCACTTGGATTTTAAGCTTCAAATCACTTATGTTTTATATGACGTTTTAAACTAATTTTACACTATATATAAATTTTCATAGACTATAGCCTTTTTCTTTGTGTTATATCATTAAAGATACCTATTAAATCATCTTTTGAATACCAATAATCTTCATATCCATCCCCAACCGTTGTATTGGTTATCCTCATTAAGGCTAATTTAACATCAATTTCAGTTTTTCCAACATTAAATATTTCATTTAAAAAAACTTTTTTATATCCATCAATTTTATGATCATAAGCACTACTAAATCTATCTCCTTTAGGGTCAATAAAAAGTATTGTTTGCTTATTTTCTTTTTGTAACCAAAAAATAAAATCAGGATAAAATGATTTTTCTTCTCCATCTTTATTTAAAGAGATATAAAATTAACCATATAGGCCATTTTAAACTTCTCCATTGTTATATCCAAATCTATTTATTTTTTACCCCTCCCTTTAATTAATAACATAGGATCTCAAGCAAAAAAATATTAAATGATGCTTTTTGGTAGGTATAACGGGGTAATAGATATTCAAATCAAATAATCCAATCAAATCAAATTCAAATCCCCTCCCTCTTCAAATATAAAATATAATTTGTGCTGGTCTATATTTTTTGTGAGGAAAGGAAAACCTTCAATCATTTGCAATCTTTCAATGAACTAAACTTATACTATCTCACTATCCAAAAACCTTGAAGGTTTTAAAACCTCCATTTGAATCCTAGATTGATACTCCCATACCTTGCTATCCCACTGAGTTTGGTTCCAACAGAAGCATTGACAAATATGTGATCACTTGCTTGCCATT
>NZ_MLAS01000042.1 GCF_002272785.1 Helicobacter sp. 13S00477-4
ATAGCCATTTTCCTCCCTAAAAATATCCAATCACTTTTATCTATAGCAGGGATTTTACTTTCTGGAAATGTTTATATGCCTTTGGATATTAAAAGCCCTAAAGAAAGATTAAAATCTATTTTAGAAAATATCAATCCTGATTTTATCATCACCGATAAAGTCAATCAATCTAAATTAGAAGGTATTATTGAAAATAAAAAGATTTTATTGATTGAAGATTTGATCCAAAAAATTCAGCCAATTAAAACTAATTTTGAATCTAGGATCGATACAGACCCTGCTTATATTATCAATACTTCAGGTTCTACAGGTATCCCAAAAGGAGTAGTAGTATCTCATCGTTCTATTATTGATTATATTGAATGGATTTTGAATGAAGATAAGATTTGTCCTAAACCTGATGATATTATTGGCAATCAATCACCTTTTTATTTTGATAA
>NZ_MLAS01000043.1 GCF_002272785.1 Helicobacter sp. 13S00477-4
AAGCTCAAATGGAAATATATAGATTGGGAGAATAAGACACTCAGTATTCCAAGAGCTGAAATGAAAGATAACAATAAGAATATCCCTGATTTTAAAATCCCTTTATCCAATCAAGCTATTAATATCTTGAATAAAATAAAAGTCTTTAGCGGTTGGGGAGAATGGGTATTTTATTCTGCTAGTAATCCTAAAAAGCCAATGGTAGGAGATTCACTGAGTAAAGCACTTAGGATAATGGGATTCAATGATGAAAAAAGGGGAAGGAAACAATCAGTGCATTCTTTCAGAGGAACTTTTAGGAGCTTAGTAGATACTCATCAAAATGAACACAATGCTTCTTTTGAGATCAAAGAAGCTATATTGGATCATAGGGTAGGCAATCAAGTAACTTTAGCTTATAGTCATAAAGCAGATTATAGCGAACAAATGAGACCATTACT
>NZ_MLAS01000016.1 GCF_002272785.1 Helicobacter sp. 13S00477-4
CCCATCCCCCTTGTGCTTTTTGATTTGTCCTGAGTTCTCCTAACCTTTTGTTCAAATCATTGATATTGGATAAGAAGATAGCATAATTAGAACTGATGGCTGATTGGGTGAGGGATTTGGATTTATCAACGATTTGAGCATTTGCAGAACCTATATAATAATTAGTCCATAAAGCAGGAGAACTATCAGCAACACTGCTAGTGCGACTTGAATCAACAGGGACAGAATCAGCAGCACTTAAAATTGCTCCACTTAGCTCAGGAGCAGGTGAGCTTACAGGAGTGCTAGATCCATCCCCATTAGCAGAAGATTCTTCTTTGATGATGAAGGTTGTGGTGATGACATCATAACCTTGTTGGACAGAAGAGCTGGTGTTGAAAACAAAATTGTTATTTGGGTTAGTAGTATCTTTTTTCACCGAAGCCACTAAAATATTTTTATCACTCAAATCCCCTAATATAGGAGAAGAAACATTTTGATAAGCTTGGAGGTAGTTATGAGCACTTGAATCCCTAGAAGCTAGGGGGGAACTATCCTCTGTGCTTGCCCCCTTTAAGGTAGCACTAGGAGTTGTGCTTGGGCTAGTGCTTGTAGGGGTGTTGGTATTAGAAACTGATTGGATGATGATGTGATCGCCTTTTTCTTTTGAGGGTTTTGAAGCTGAAGTCAAAGGATCATAACCGACCCTAAAAAGGATATTATTCAAATCTTTTGCTTCTAAGATTTTCAAAGTAGAATAAACTGTCCTTTGTCCTTCAGAAGAAGCTGCAGGTGTTCCTCCTGTTGTCAAATCTACAATGGTATTGTTCTGGAGCAATGAATCCCCTAAGATATTTTTGGTATCTAGTTTTAAGTTTCCATCAGAAGAAAGTGTGCCAATGTTAGAACCATCAGAAAGCACAAGCTTACTGCCTTGTGCTAGTTTGACAGAAACATTACGATCAGTGATGTTGAGTTTACCGATGAAGACAGAATCTTTATTGAAAATGGCTTCATAAGATTTGGCACTATCTCCACTCCTGCTAGAAGGGCTAGAACTGGCTAAAGAATCAACCTCTCCGATTATCGCACCATTGATAGTGGCGGTATATATATTAGGGTTACTTATTTTATCGATGAAGAAAGTAGTGGAATTGGTTGCGAACAAATGGCGATAAGGAGAAAGGATAGCATCTGCTTTAGCCGCATCTAATTTCACCACAATGCCATCTTGATAAGTGTAGCCATTGATTTTATTCACACTGGGAGTAGAAGAAACAGAACCATCCCCACTACTCTGTGAATTACCAGCGATCAAACTATCCCCGCCTTTGAAGATAGCAGCACTAGGGGTGCTACTCCCATCACTCCCTCCTGTTGGAGCTATTGGGTTGGCAATGGTGTCAGCAAAGATGATGTTGGTATTCCCTCCAGCATAATTGATAGCTGCTACCCCTTTTATGCTCCCACTCAAACCAATATTAGCAGTCCCTCCAGTGGTGGTGACATCAAATTCAGGACCATTGCCTTCATACAAGAAACCTTTAGTGATAGCATTGCCTTTGAGTGAAGTGATGAAATCATCTGAAAAAGAAAGGGTGATGTTGCTTGTCCCTTCAGAAGTGTTCACATTGCCACCTAAATACAAAGAATCTTTGAAATCAACATTATTACTCCCTCCAGCAGTGGTGATGTTGCCTGCAAAAGCAGAGACTTTAGAATCTTTGAGGTAATTTAAGATCAAAGCACCTTTTTGCTCACTAGAGAGCGTAGAGACATAAGATTGGAAGGTTTGGTTTAGCTTTTGGGCTTTTTGTTCTTCGCTCAGTGGGATGCTAGCAGAGGCATCCGGAGTGGCTGAGCTACTTGAATCTTCAGTGGGTGGAGTTGGTAGGATAGAAGTGATGAAGGTTTTAGCATCGACTAAACTCATTTTGCTTTTGTCTGTATTGAAGGCAATGTTATTGATACTTGATATGGAAGTATCTGTCGTTGAGGCTTGTATGAGTCCTAAAGCGATTGAATTGCTCAGGGTTGCATCCATATTCCCTCCAGTGTTATTGATATTGCCTGATAGTATAGAGGTAGTGAGGTTTGCTTTTGAATCCCCTCCAGTGATTTGAATCTCTCCAATGCTAGAATCACTCAAGGTAGTGATTGTCGAACCTCCATTGATAGAAAGCTTACCGAGTGCTGAAGCATCTTTTAAGGTAATGCTATTGTCTGTATGGCTCAAATTCAAAGATTTGATAGAGCTTTTAGACACACTAGCACTCAATTTCCCAGCAAAGTCAATATCCCCATAAGTATGATTGAAAGTAGGTTGTGATGGAGTAGTTGAATCTTCAGTAGGTGAAATATCTCCTCCATCTCCACTTGCTACCACAGGAGATACAGGAGCGGGGGCAACATCAGATGGACTGCTAGCAGGTAGGGTATTTTGGATAGTAAGGATAGAGGAAGTATTAGTATTGGTGATATTGCCAGTGGAAGAAGCATCTAGGGTGAAGGTGAGGATTGAAGTATCATTTTTAATATCTCCAATATTGGAAGTTGTAAAATCCCCATTTATATTACCCTTGAAATGAATATCTCCAATATTAGCATTTGTAGTATTCATAAAGGAGAGTGTAGAAGAAACATTGTTGTTAGTGATAGAATTGATGTTCAATTTAGAATTATCAAAGCTTGCTTTGAGGACTCCATTATTGCTATCAGTGGTGATTTTTCCTTCAAAGCTTGAGTTGGTGAAATCAACATTAGTGGTATAAGCATTGGCTTTAATATCTCCTTTTAAGCTTGCGTTGTTTTTGAAATGAAGGGTTAGGTTGTTGTTGGCATTATTATTAGAAGATTTCCTATTGATCGCATCTCCTTGCATTGAAGAATTATCAAAGCTAAACGTTGGAGCTACAGAAGCATTTTGATAGGTTTGGTTGATGATATCGCCATTGAGTTTGGATTTGTTTTGGAAGGTAAATCCATTAGAAGCATTGCCACTCAAATCAGAGAAAGTACCAACAGAAAAAACAATATCTCCATTCAAGGTTGTATTATCTAAAGTCCCTTGAAGGCTTCCCCAATTGTTATTCAAATTTTGAATAGTAGAATTTTTAGCAGATAAGATAGCTTTGCCTCCATTGTCTATAACAAAAGAATTAAGGGTAGAGTTATCCAAAGTGATATTTGAAGTTCCACCAATGGTTTTGATGGTATCTATTTTAGAATTATTAGAAGCAGTGAGGATTCCTTTGCTATAATTGTTAAAACTCCCTATGAATTCAGAATTATCAAATGCCAGATTAATTATGCCAAAAAACACTTTACCATATGTGTTGTTGGTAACAATTCCATTTAAAATAGAGCCATTCTTGGCACTGAAATTGATAGTAGGGACAAAATTATCGGAATAACCATTAAGACTTGTTGTAAGATTAGCATAAGCTTTAGCACCATTATCTAGATTCAGATTGATAACATCTTTTTGAGCACTAACATTTGCATTAGAAACACCATCTAAACCTTTTAAAGCAAAACCTTTAGAGGAATTGCCAGAAAAGTTTAGGGTTTGTGAACTATGAGGAAAGTAAGCTGATACAGTATTTGTTATATTTCCTTCCATTGAAGAATTAGTGAAATTAAAAATCCCTTGAGCGGAAGCCCCACTTCGATTTTGGTTTAGTGTAATATTTCCTTTATAATTGGCATCATTTTTGAAATTAAAATTATTTTTACCGACATCAAAATTTATAGAACCTGAAAGGGCATAGCCTTTTAGGTTGCTATCACTATCTCCTTTATAAGAACCATCAAAATTAAGAGTGCTGGTATTGGCAAATCCACCATATGTAATATTGATTTGCCCGGTCAAGACAGAATCTTTGAAATCCGTTTTTATCATAGCACCATTTCGTATGATATATTTAGCATCTGTTTCATTGTATTGTAATATGGATTGATTTGCAGTGAGACTTAGTGTTTGTCCAGAAGCTATATTTCCATTGATTCTAAGCCTTGATTCATCATGAGTGTCTCCAATAGGTTCTAAAGATAATGTAGCTGTGCTACCATTAATGGAAGCTTGGATACAAGGAGTTGAAGAAGAAGTAGGGCAAGAGCCTACAGTATTTGCTTCCAGTGTGACAGAAAAAGGCACAACCAGTGAAGAAAGTGTTATAGAGACTAATAAATAAAGAGAGATTTTTTTGGATTTGTTACAAGAGAGGGTTTGATTTGGGTTTAAAGGAGAATTTTGTTTTAATGAATGCCCCCCCCCCCAATGAGATTTTTACTGATTGTATTTTGTTTTTCATTTTGAATTCCTTATTTTAAATGTTAATTTTGAGTATTAGAATTAAAGCATATTTAATTTTAAAAATCTTTAAATTTAATATACTGTATTATCAATTTTTGAAGGATTTGTATTTAATATTTTGTGTTTTTAGGATTTTTTGGTTTAGTATACAATGCAAAATTGCATTGTATATAGGGTATTTTTGGATAAAAAAATGCTTATTTTTGAGATTTGGAGTGTTGCACAATCATTGTATAAATTTCATCTTTGAGTTTCAATTTGAGTTTTTTCATTTCTTCGATTTGTAGATGATTTGAAGAAGGGTTTTTTTCTGCTTCAATTATTTTTTTATCTAATTGATTGTGTTCTTCAAAAATCTTTTCAAAATGTGCATTTTTGATTTTGAGTTGGGAGATTTCATCACGATATTCATGAAACATTATTGATTCCTCCTAAGTTATATTTAGATTTTATTTTAGACTATTTTTGTCAATGAAACATGATGTAGATTATATTCTATTTTTGATCTCTTTGATGATTTGATGACCGTGGTTGAGTGCAGTGGCGATAGAACCTCCAGATTTGAAGAGTATATCACCTGCTACAAATAGATTTTTTACAGAACTTTCAAGCTTTTCATTTATGATAGGAATATTGTTGGCATCAAGTTCAATGCCACATTTTTTTAGGAAATCAACTGGTGCGACACCACCAATAGCATAAATGACCCTGTCAAAAATATCACTGCTTTTATCAGTAAAAAGTACTTTTATTTTGCCCTCAATATCTTCAAGTCCTTCAATATCAATACCAAATTTTGTTTTGAGCTTTTCTTGTTCAATGATTTCTTTGAGGTTTTGTGCATTATAGTCGTTTATCCTATTGAATTCATTCCTGCGGTAGTTAAGTGTTGTATCTGTAATAGTAGCTAGATAACAGGCATATTCTACAGCAGAGTTTCCCCCACCTACGACAAGGATTTTTTCCCCTTCTTTGCAGTCATTGATATTGTAAGCGACTTTTTTTAGCAGGGTAATGGGGATTTTATAAGATGGTTTATTGGGTTGCCCCATTTTACCTATAGATACTACGATATATCGGGCTTGATAGATTTGGTTGTCTGTGGTAGTGAGGGTGAAAATATCTTGTGCTTTTTTGATGGATTCTATTTCTGTTTTGAAATGGGTTTGAATATTGTGGTTTTGAATGATTTCAGAAAAAAGTTCTAAAGTGCTTTCTTTCGTACCATCATCAAAAAAAATATTCCCATTAAGTTCAACTTTTTGTCCTTTGTAATCTTTATCAACTCGTTTGTTGTCTTTGTAAAATTTCCTGATAGTGCTAGAATGTTCCTCACCTTTTTCAAACATAATAGTGTCTTTAATCCCAATAATGACACTTTCTACTGCTGAAGCTATGCCTCCAGGTCCAGCACCAATGATAGCGACATCATAAATTTTGTTCATCTTTGTTCCTTTGAATATTTTTTGTTTTTCTTCTCTTAAGGCTGCTTCATTCAGATCATCAATGCCATCAAATAATACTCCTTGAGTCATTTTTTTTTCATCATCAAATTGCCCTGTTTTGAGTCCCCATAAAAAGGCTAAAAGACCTAAAAAACCTATCATGATTGAGACGACAAGCATCACAATCAGAACACTTGTATTCACATTATTCCTAAAAAAGGTAAAATTTTTTCTACAGACAAGCCCAATGCTGTACTTTCAAGACCAGTTTGGGATTTTATGTAATGTTTATGAAAACCTTCTACCATCACACAGCCTGCTTTTCCTTCCCATTCTTTTGAATTTAAATAATCTTGAAGATGGTTGGATTTGAATGCACTGAAGGTATATTTTGTCGATGAAATATCAATAAAATCAAGACTTTTGGATTTATACATCATACAAGTGAATATTTCAATATTTTGATTGCTTTGGGATTGTAGGAATACTCTAGCTTCAGAAATATTTTTTGCTTTTCTTTGTAGTTTTCCTGATGTGCTCACAACTGTATCAGCGACCAATACAGGTAAATCATTGCCAAAATGTTGGAGTGCATTTTTGAATTTGCCTAGTGTCGCAATATAGACAAATTCTTTTGGGACAGTGCTTTTGATAGAATCTTCATCAAAATCCAAAGGTTTTTGGATGAATTCCACACCAAACTTTTGTAATAATTTTGCCCTCATAGGCGAGGCAGAAGCGAGGATAATCAAGTAAACTCCTCAATTTTTTTTATTGCAAAATCTTTAGCTGTTTGCATTGCTTCAGGGATTTTTGAAGTATTTTTCCCCCCTGCTGTCGCGAAGTCTTCCCTGCCTCCACCGGCACCTTCAAGGATTTTTGCTATTTGTTTTATCCATTCATTTGCATTGATAGTGGCATTTTTTACGCCACAGGCAATAGATACTTTATCTTCTTCTTCATAGACGAGTAAAATAGCAATTTTTTCATATTTGTTTTTGGCTATATCAATGAGTTGTTTGATATTGCTTGAAAGGGATTTTTGCACGATGAGTTTTGTTCCTTTTATTTCTTCAAATGCTTTCAAATCATTATCAGAGGTATTTTTTGAGTATTTGTCTTTGAGTTCTTTTATTTGTTCTTTGAGTTTTGAAATACCTATGAAGATATCTTGGTTTTTGAGGAGTTCTTTTGCTTGAGTGATTACATATAGAGCATTTTTTCCATATTCATAACCAGCTTTACCACAGACTGCTTCAATCCTCCTTACTCCACTGCTCACACCGCTTTCTTTAGTGATATAAAAGCTCCCAATGATGCCTGTATTTTGAACATGGATACCACCGCAAAGCTCACAAGACTCATCTGCAAAGCTCACAACACGTACTATATCTCCATATTTTTCTCCAAAAAGAGCCATAGCTCCTTTTGATCTTGCTTCTTGGATGGGTAAGTATTCTGTAGTTGCAGGTATATTTTGAAGAATAATGGCATTTACCATCGACTCAATCTCAAGAAGCTCTTTTTTGCTGAGTGCTTTGGGATGTGAAAAGTCAAATCGCAAACGATTAGGTTCCACAAGACTGCCTGCTTGTGCGATATGTTCTCCTAACACTTTTTTTAAGACAGAGTGAAGCAAGTGGGTAGCACTATGATGTTTAATGGTCTCAATACGTTCATTGTCTGCAATAATATGGAGCGTATCGCCTACAGAGATGGTTTTTAAAGGCAAGATTTTCGATATATTGATACCAAAATATTTTTTGGTATCTAAGATATCTGCGATTTTCTTTTCATCTTTATATAAGACTCCTTTATCGCCTATAGGTCCTCCAGACTCTGGGTATAATGGAGTTGTTTCAAAGACAATATAGCCTTCTTCTTTGAGTTGAGTGATTTTTTTATAGTCTTTGTTCAATAAAGCAATGACTTTACTTGTGAATGAAGAATGCTCATACCCGTTGAATTGATTTTCTCCAAATTCATTTAGTATTTCAAGAAAATCTCCATTTTTTATTTCATCCCCACTACCTTTCCAAGAGGCTTTAGCTCGTTTTTTTTGCTCTTCCATATGGAATTCAAAAGTTTTTATGTCTAATTTTCGTCCTTCTTCTTTTAGCATATCTTGAGTGAGATCTAGTGGAAAGCCATAAGTATCATAGAGTTTGAAGGCAATTTCACCGCTAAATGGAGCATCTTTTGGTAGTGAGGAGAGTTCTTTTTTGAACATATCCATACCTGATTCTATGGTTTCAAAAAATCTAGTTTCTTCTGATTGGCATTGATCCATTATGCTTGATTCTTTTTGGAATAAATAGGGGTAATATGTACCCATTTGTTGGCATACTTTTTGGACGATTTTATATAAAAAAGGAGAAGTCATACCAAGCAAATACCCATGTCTTACAGCTCTTCTGAGTATTCTCCTCAATACATAGCCTCGACCTTCTTTGTCAAAATTGACCCCTTGTGCCAGTAAAAATGCTACCGCTCTTGAATGATCTGCAATCACGCGGAAACTAGCACCTTTTTGATGAATATAAGGCATTCGAGTGAGTTTGGAGACTTCCTCTATCAAAGGCATAAAAATTGAAGAATCAAAATTATTCTTTTTACCTTCTAAAAGAGCTTGGATTCTCTCTAGTCCCATACCTGTGTCTATGCTTGGCTTTGGCAATGGACACAGAGTCCCATCAGCCTTCCTCTCATATTGCATAAAAACAAGATTCCATATTTCTAAGAATCGATCGCCATCACCACCAAAATAGTCTTCTTGAGTGTGGAAAAATTCTTCTCCTTGATCGACAAATATTTCACTGCAAGGTCCACAAGGTCCAGTATCTCCCATTTGCCAAAAATTGTCTTTATCGCCCATTTTTTTGATTTTATCAGGGCTAACATATTGACTCCAGATTTCAAAAGCCTCATCATCATTTTGGTGTACTGTTACATATAGGATGTTTTTGTTAAATCCTAGCTCTTTGGTGACAAACTCCCAAGCATAAGATATTGCTTCTTTTTTGAAATAATCTCCAAATGAAAAATTCCCCAACATTTCAAAAAGTGTATGGTGTCTGGCTGTGTAGCCCACATTTTCAAGATCATTGTGTTTGCCTCCTGCTCGAATACATAACTGAGCTGATGCAGCTTTTTTATCAACAGGTGTAGGGATTTTGCCTGTAAAAATATCTTTAAATTGCACCATTCCTGCATTGGTAAAAAGTAAACTGGGATCATTAGGCACTAAAGGCATACTTTCATAAATAATATGATTTTTAGACTGGAAAAAATTTAAGAACCTTGCTCTGACATCCATTGAATGTATCCCCAATCTTAGGTTTTTGGAAAGTAAATTATATCAAAAAGTGCTTAAAAACTTTTTTGGTTTTGTATTTTTTTGAAGTAATTCAATCTGTAGGTTTTAGTATTTGTTAGGATTTGAAGTATTTGAATTTGTCTTAGTGGTATGCCCAGAGGGATTCAAACCCCCGACCTACAGGACCGCAACCTGTTGCTCTATTCAGCTGAGCTATGGGCACATAAAAGCCTGTATTTTAACAAAAGTTATTTGAATTTTATGTTAATTTATGATTTTTAGTTATAATAATTTGAAATTTGGATTGAAAAACCCAAATTTAAATTTATTAAGAAAGTGGTGATTGATAATGCCCGGTATTAAAGTCAGGGAAAGTGAGTCTTTCGATGAAGCATATCGAAAGTTTAAAAAACAAACTGATCGCAATTTAGTTGTAACTGAATGCAGAGCAAGAAGATTTTTTGAATCAAAAACAGAAAAACGTAAAAAACAAAAAATCAATGCAAAGAAAAAAATGCTCAAACGTCTTTATATGTTACGACGTTACGAGTCTAGACTTTAATTTACCAGAATCCTTTTTGGGTTTGGTAAACTCTTCTTCAAATATTCTTCTTTATATCCTAAATTCAATACTTTTTCGCTAATATTATTTTTTATTAAATCATACTTAGGAGTTTTCATTCAATGAATTTTAGTGGTAAGAATGTTCTTATAACAGGTGCTTCTAGAAGTATAGGTGCTGAAATTGCTAAGAATTTAGCTGGTTTTGGTCTGAAAGTATGGATAAATTATCGTAGCAATCCTGAAATAGCTGATAAACTCAAAAAAGAGATTGAAGATGAGGGAGGAAAAGCTGCTTTGATTAAATTTGATGTTAGGGATGAAGAGGCTTTTCTTGATGCATTTAAGGTTATCCAAGAATCTGATGAGAAATTATCTTATTTGGTCAATAATGCTGGGATTACTAATGATAAACTTGCACTTCGAATGAAAACAGAAGAATTTATCAATGTCATAGAGGCAAATTTGAAGTCTGCTTTTATTGGATGTCGTGAAGCCCTAAAGATAATGAGTAAACAGAGGTTTGGAAGTGTAGTCAATATTGCTTCTATTGTTGGTGAACGAGGGAATCCGGGTCAGAGTAATTATGCTGCTAGTAAAGGTGGGATGATTGCTATGAGTAAATCTTTTGCTTATGAGGGTGCACCTAGGAATGTTAGATTTAATTGCATAACTCCAGGTTTTATACAAACAGATATGACAGATGTTTTAAAAGATGAAGTCAAAGAAAGTTATGTCAAGAATATTCCATTAGGTCGTCTAGGAGAAGCTAAAGAAGTTGCAAATGCAGTAGCTTTTTTATTGAGTGATAATTCAAGCTATATCACAGGAGAAGTTTTAAAGGTAAATGGGGGACTTTATATGTAAGTTTTGATTTTTAATTTGTTTTTATCAAAACTTTAGTTAATATTACAAATTCTAAATTTAATAGAAGGAGAAAAAATGGCTTTAATTGAGGATATACAAGCTGTAGTAGCTGAGCAGCTAAATGTAGATGTGGGTCAGGTCAAACCAGAGGCTGAATTTGTAAAAGATTTGGGAGCAGATTCACTTGATGTTGTTGAGCTTGTGATGGCACTAGAAGAAAAGTTTGAAATTGAAATTCCTGATGAACAAGCTGAAAAAATTGTAACTGTTGGAGATGTTGTAAAATTTATTGAAGATAATAAAAAATAATTGACCTCTTTGTTTTAGAGGGGCTTATTGATTTTAATCTATAAGGAGTATATGTGCGTCGAATCGTTGTAACTGGTTTAGGGATGATAAATTCTCTGGGGCTTAATAGAGGAGATTCTTTTAAATCTATTGTTGATGCTAAATGTGGAGTTAAAAGAATTACCTGTTTTGATACAAATGATTTTCCGGTGCAAATAGCTGCAGAAATAATTGATTTTGATCCTAATGAAGTGATGAATCCCAAAGAGGTAAAAAAAGCCGATCGATTTATTCAACTTGCCTTGAAGGCTACAAAAGAAGCAATGAGCGATAGTGGCCTTTTGGGCAATGATGGACGTTGTGATGAAGGCATAGCTGATCGATTTGGCGTGAGTTCTGCTGCAGGGATTGGTGGACTTATTAATATAGAAAAGAATTCTATTACTTGTTTTGAAAAAGGACCTAGAAGGATCACTCCATTTTTTATCCCTTCTGCTTTGGTAAATATGTTGGGAGGCTTTACTTCTATTGAATATGGCATAAAAGGACCTAATCTTTCTAGTGTTACTGCTTGTGCAGCTGGTACTCATGCAATTATTGAAGCAGCTAAAACAATCATATTAAATGGTGCAGATAAAATGCTTGTCATTGGGTCTGAATCTACTATTTGTCCTGTAGGTATTGGTGGTTTTGCAGCAATGAAGGCTCTATCAAGTAGGAATGATGATCCTTTGAGGGCTTCTCGTCCTTTTGACAAGGATAGGGATGGTTTTGTAATGGGTGAGGGTGCAGGTGCTTTGGTGTTGGAAGAATATGAAAGTGCAAAATCTAGAGGAGCAAAAATTTATGCTGAATTGGTTGGTTTTGGAGAAAGTGGGGATGCTAATCATATGACAACCCCTGCTCCTGAAGGTGAAGGTGCTTATCGTGCAATGAAAGCAGCTTTGAATATGGCAAATGTTAAGATTGATTATATCAATGCACATGGTACAAGCACAGGTTATAATGATTTATTTGAGACTATTGCTTTAAGGAATATTTTTGGTGGAAAAGAAAAAGTTCCTCCTGTAAGCTCTACAAAGGGTCAAATTGGACATTGTTTAGGTGCTGCAGGTGCTATTGAAGCTGTTATTTCTATAATGGCGATGAATGAAGGTATTTTACCTCCTACTATCAATCAAGAGACATCTGATCCAGATTGCAATCTTGATTATATCCCTAATATAGCTAGACAAGCTGATGTTAAAGCTGTAATGAGTAATTCTTTTGGCTTTGGTGGCACAAACGGTGTCATCATCTTTAAAAAAATATAATAAATTAGAAAATTATAATGGCTACTTATTTGGATTTTGAACAACGTATCAAAAATATTCAAGATGAGATTGAAATGGCAGCTATTCGTGGTGATGGAGCTGCAAGAGATATTTTAGAAATTGAGCTTGAAAAAGAAATTCGATCCGTTTATTCAAATATGAATGATTATCAGAAATTACAATTAGCACGTCATCCTGATAGACCTTATGCACTTGATTATATTGAATTGATATTGAAAGATGCTTATGAGATATGTGGAGATAGGCATTTTAGTGATGATAAAGCTATTGTTTGTTTTTTGGGTAGGATTGAAGATCAAGTAACATTAATCATTGGTGAAGAAAAAGGTAGGGGTACTAAAAATAAATTGATGCGTAATTTTGGTATGCCAAATCCAGAAGGTTATCGTAAAGCTCGTAAAGCAGCTAAATTTGCAGAAAAATTTAATATTCCAATTCTAATGTTAGTAGATACTGCAGGTGCTTATCCGGGTTTAGGTGCAGAAGAAAGAGGACAAAGTGAAGCCATTGCTAAGAATCTCCAAGATTTTGCTGCTTTGAATGTCCCTACTATATCTATTGTGATTGGAGAAGGTGGGAGTGGTGGAGCTTTGGCTATAGCAGTAGCCGATCGACTTGCTATGATGCAGTATTCAATTTTTAGTGTGATTTCACCAGAAGGTTGTGCAGCTATTTTATGGAATGATCCAAGCAAAATAGAATCTGCAACCAAAGCAATGAAAATAACACCTGATGAACTTAAAAAAGCACATTTGATTGATGATATTATTCTTGAACCAAATAAAGGTGCTCATCGCGATAAAATTTGTGCGGCAAATTTGATCAAAGAATATTTTTTGACTAATTTAGAGGCTATCAGGAAAGAAGATAATTTTATCCAGAAACGTTATGATAAATTAATGCATTACGGTGCTTTTGCTGAATAAAATTCATTGCTCTCTTTTTAAGAAGGTGGGAATGATTTTAAAATATACTTGATTATTTCTGCTGCTATTACTCCTATAATCGCTGCTAATGCAATTTTTTTGGGATACATATAAGGATCAAGGATTTTATTTGCAGTGCGGTAACCTCCTAGAATAGCTCCTGTAAAGCCACCACCGGGAAAGCCAAAGCTACTCGCAAAAAATAAATTTTTGATATTTTTTGAGTAAAATTTTTCCCTTCCAATAAAACCTTCTTGATTTTGATCATAACCATAGGGTGTCCCTTTTCTTGTCTTTATATAATTTTGTATCGTTTTTGGTGTGGAAAGTTCAGCATGGATGCAATGGGTATTGATGCCCATAAAGACTTTTTCTAAACGATTTTGGATTTGTCCTAAAAGCTTTGTTTTTTTATCTTTGTATTGGGTTTGATCTAATCCTTCCCATTCTTCAAAATTACTATAAAGTGCTGCTACTGCTAAATATCTATCATCTCTTTGGCTCAATCCACTATCTATTTTGGAATAATTAATAAAAGCAATAGAGCGATTTTGGATAGGAATATCAGCGATTTTTATATCTTTGAATGATGAATTCAAGATTTTATCATCAGTGACAAAGGTGTTATAGCTCATTTCAGGATATAATTCAGAAATGTTCTTGTCAAATACCATATAAGCACAGACTAAAGAGGTTGTGATGGGAAATTTTTTTGTATTTTTTGTATCTGATATCGTATCAATATTTTTGTCTAAAAGAGAATCATAAACAATTGCAGGATCGCAATTGGCGATTATTTTTGAGGCTTTTATTGATAGGTTTTCTTGGGTTTTTTTGTCCAAGTATTTTACGCCTATAGCTATTTGGTTTTTTGTAAGGATAGAAGTAACCTCGCAGTTTGCTTTCACTTCTCCTCCATTTTCTTTGATGATCTCACTTAATGCATCAGAAAGGCTTTGTGAGCCACCTTTAATATAGACACCTTGATCATAGTAATGTTTTTGTGGTATAGCATGAAAACTCCAGATAAATTTATAGGGATCGTGATGGTAATAAGAGATATTGATATTAAGGATTTGTTTTAGTTGATTGTCTTTTATACAAGAATCCATTATTTTACCAACAGAATGATTGAAAATCATATTTTTGAGGAAAAATATCAAAGTTGTAATAGGAGCAAAAAAGAAATCAATAAAGCTCATATCCCAAGGAAATTTACGCACTAAAAAAGCCTGAAATTTTATTTTTTTAAAGTATAGATCAATTCCTTTATGCTCTTTTGGGAATAAATTTTTTAGTGTGGATTTTACATTTTCTATTCCATGTGGTATAGAAAGATTTTTGGTTTGCGTCCTGATAGTCCAAGTATTTGGAAGTTTTATGAGTTGTATTTTTTTATCTAAACCCAATTTTTTAAATATAAGGTGTTTCATATCAGTTTTTGGATTTCCCCAGTCAAGTTCATGTAATCCAGCATCTATTTTCATCCCTTTGCGTTTGAAGCAGGTTGCACATCCACCAATAAGACTATGTTGTTCAAGGATGAGTATTTTTTTCCCTGCTTTAGCAAGTGTTGCTCCACAAGTAAGCCCTCCAAGTCCTGAACCAATAATGATTGCATCGTATGTTTTTATGTAGAATCCTTTTATTCTAGATGTGGATTTTTAAAATCTATGTAGAATTGTGAGGTATTTTTTCCAAATTTGTGTCAATAAAGTATTAAATTGATTTCAAAATGGTCGATATACCCTACAACCAAGCAAGGAAGCTTTGGATAAAAATAACAAGGAGTTAGAAAATGGCTTTTCAGGTTAATACAAATATTAATGCAATGAATGCACATGCACAATCTGTCTTTACACAAACAAAACTTAGAGACTCTCTTGAGAAATTAAGTTCAGGTTTACGAATCAATAAAGCTGCTGATGATGCTTCAGGTATGATCATTGCTGATAGTTTAAGATCTCAGGCAAGTGCTTTGGGTCAAGCGATTCAAAATACAAATGATGGTATGGGGATTATCCAGATTGCTGATAAGGCAATGGATGAGCAACTTAAAATCCTTGATACTATCAAAGTAAAGGCAACTCAAGCTGCTCAAGATGGTCAAACTACATCATCAAGGAAAGCTATCCAATCAGATATTATTCGTTTAATACAAGGGCTTGATAATATTGGTAATACTACTTCTTATAATGGTCAAGCTTTACTCTCTGGTCAATTTACAAACAAAGAATTTCAAGTTGGAGCTTACTCAAATCAAAGTATAAAAGCTTCTATTGGATCAACTACATCTGATAAGATTGGTCAAGTTAGGATCGCAACAGGTGCTATGATAACTGCTTCTGGTGATATGGGTATCGTTTTCAAACAAGTTGATGGTGTGAATAATGTCAAGTTAGAGTCAGTAAAGATTTCTACTTCTGCAGGGACAGGTCTTGGTGTTTTAGCAGAGGTTATTAATAAAAACACTGATATAACAGGTGTTAGAGCACAAGCAAATGTTATTACAACTTCAGATGTGGCAGTTGTTTCGGGTAATCTTGCAGGTGTTGTTTTAAATGGTATTTCTTTAGGTGATATTGTTGAAATCAAAGCAAATGATAGCGATGGACGATTAGTAGCTGCTTTTAATGCTGTTACTTCAGAAACAGGAGTAGAAGCTTATACAGATGTTAATGGTCGTTTGAATCTTAGAAGTGTTGATGGTCGTGGTATCAGTCTTAAAACTACTGCTCCAGTAGCAGGTGCGGATGGAAAAACGCCTGTTGCTGCACTTTCAACCGTAAATGGTGGTCAAGATACAACTACAGCAGAAGGGTCTACAAACTTTGGTCGTTTGTCTTTGAGTCGCTTGGATGCTAGAGATATTGTTGTTTTATCTTCTTCAGATTCTACAACTGGAGGTTTTTCAGGTATTGGTTTTGGTGCTACTCAGGTTGCACAAACTACAGTAAACCTTAGGGATGTAACAGGTACGTTTAACTCTTCTGTAAAATCTGCTTCAGGTGCAAATTATAATGCTGTTGTTGCTAGTGGTAATGCAAGTTTGGGATCAGGTGTGACTACATTAAAAGGTGCAATGGTAGTAATGGATATTGCTGAATCAGCTCAAAAAATGCTTGATAAAATTCGTGCGGATCTCGGTTCTGTTCAGGGACAAATGGTTAGTACAGTTAATAATATCACTATCACTCAAGTGAATGTAAAAGCTGCTGAATCTCAAATCCGTGAAGTTGATTTTGCACAAGAATCTGCTGACTTTAATAAATATAATATTCTTGCTCAATCAGGAAGCTATGCAATGAGCCAAGCAAATGCAGTTCAACAAAATATTTTAAGATTATTGAGCTAAATTTATCCTCCCCTCTTTGGGGTTTATTTATGCTCAAACTTTTTTCTTCTGCTAAAAATGCTTATGATAAATCTAATTATAAAGAATGTATTTCTTATTGTGTTCAAATTTTATCTATCAGTCCTTTAGATACCCAAGTTTGGAAATTATGTGCTTTTGCTTTATTTTCATTAGGAGAATGCAAAAAAGCGATTGAATATTTAGAATATTCTTTAAATCTATGTGAAGATGTGCCATCTAAAATTGTATTGGCAGAAATGTATCGTCGATTGAATAATCCTCAAAAAGCTATTGAAATCCTCTGTGGATTAAAGTTAAAAGACAATATTGATTTCCATTTCAATTTAGCTCGTGCTTATAGTGATATTGGAGATTTTTTGAAATCGATTCAGCATTATTCTTTGGTATTAGAAATATCTCCAAATGATGTTGAGGCAATGTATAATTTAGGCAATCAATATATTCGAATCAAAGATTTTACAAATGCTATAAATTTGTTTCAAAAGGCTTTTGATCTTGGTTATGAAAATGCTGGGATGCAACTTGCTTCTATATACAGCAAACATTTTGAAGAGCAAAAGGCTTTGAAAATTTATGAAACAATTTCAATCCAAGAACTTAAAGATCCTTATTTTTACTTTAATTATGCCAATACTCTTAGGTATGCTTTGTATTTTGAAGAATCTGAAGAGATGTATTTAAAAGCCTTATCACTTTGCAACGATCCTATTTTTTATTTGAATTATGCTTATTTATTGCTCAGCCTAGGTCGCTATAAAGAGGGTTTTACCTATTATCAAAAGAGGCTTTTGCTCAAGAATATTTTACCTATTGAAGGTTTGAGGGTTATTCAAGATATTGACTATGAACGGAAAGATGTTTTGGTGTATTATGAACAAGGTTTTGGGGATAGTTTGATGTTTTCTAGATTCCTTGATAAATTAAAAGTAAAAAATCTTCAAATTTATATTCAAAAACCTCTTTTTAGGATTTTTTCTGATAAATATAAAGTGAATTTGAGGTATTCAATTGATGAGATTACTCCTTATGAAAATGCTTTTTCTTTGCTATCTTTGCCAGCAATTTTGAACACAAGTGAAGTCAGCTTATCAGCTCCAGAATCCAAAAATTTTCAAATCAAAAAAATTGGTATATTTTTTTCATCACATCCAGATTTTATATATTTTGAAGAAAAGAGCATTCCTGTAGAATTACTTTTGCATTCACTCAAAGGTTTTGAAATCTATTCTTTACAGCCTGAAGGGATCAGTAGAGAAATTTGTAGAAAATTTGGAGTGAAAGATTTATCTTATAAAATCAAAGATTTTAAAGATACATTTATAGAATTAAAAAAGCTTGATTTGTTAATCAGTATAGATTCAGCTATTGTTCATTTAGCAGGAATGTATAATATACCTACCATTGTGCTTTTACATAAAAGGTATGATTGGAGATGGGGAAAACTTGGGCAAATTTATCCTATAAAATCAGATTGGTATGATTCTGTCTTAGGGATTGCACAAGAACAAAATGGTGATTGGACAGGAGTGTTAAAAATTTTAGAAAGGCATTTGAGAAATGTTTGATAGTTTTGATATATTGATGGCTTTAAAAAAACTTGATTTACTTAAAAATTCTTCACAATGGTGGTGGCCTAATGCCCATAGTTTTGAAACTATATTAGGGGTAATACTCACGCAAAATACCAAATGGGAAAATGTAGAAAAATCTTTATATTCTTTAAAGAAAAACCATATCTTAGGTGATGATAATGGAGAAAATTTAAAGAATATTGCCAGTATTGAGAGGGATATTTTGGCTTCTTATATCGTTTCAAGTGGATTTTTCAATCAAAAGAGTATTCGTTTGATAAATCTTTGCACTTCTATTTTAAGCGATTTTGGTAGTTTTGAGGTATTTGTATCTAGTGTTGATAGAGAATGGCTTTTAAAGCAAAAGGGTATAGGGAAAGAAAGTGCAGATTCTATTTTGAATTATGTCTGTGGTAGAGAAGTAATGGTTGTAGACAAATACACTTATAAACTTTTGCTTGCACAAGGCATAGAGATAGAAGATTATGATGAATTGCAAGCTTGGTTTGAAAATGGTATTAGGGATAATTTAGATGAAGTGTATGCAAGTTATGCTAATAGGTTATCTCTATCACAAATTTATGCTAGATTTCATGGCAAAATAGTAGAATTATCCAAGAGAAAAATTAAACTGGAATTGTGATGTATAAGAGTGTATTAGAAATTTTTGAAGAAATCGCACAAATCCCTCATAAAAGTTTTCATACTGATGAAATGTTTGAATATATTTGTAGATTTGCCAAACAATATGCTTATAAAATCAAAACTGATAATGCAAAAAATATTTATGCTTTTGGTTCTAAACTTCCTAGACTTTGTTTTCAATCCCATTATGATATGGTAGGTGTTGGAGAGGCTGATTTTCCCTTGAAGTTGTGTATTGAAAATGGTTTTTTGAAGGCTCAAAATTCTTCTTTAGGTGCAGATAATGGTATAGGGGTCGCTTCACAATTATATTTAATGCAAAAATATCAAGATTTAGAATTTTTATTCACTAATAATGAAGAGGTTGGACTTTTGGGTGCAAAAGGATTAGAACTAAAAATTACTTCAAATTATTTAATCAATCTTGATAGTGAAGTTTTTGGGGAGATTGTTTTAGGATGTGCGGGTGGTTATGATATGAATGTATCTTTTGAACTGCCACAAGACAATACCTACTATAAGTATTGTTATAAGATAACTTCAAAGGGTTTTAAAGGTGGACATAGTGGTGTTGATATCCATAAAAGTATCAAGAATGCGATTGTGAGTCTTGTAGAATTCATTAGTGGGATAGAATGTGCTATATGTTCTTTTATGGGAGGTGAAAAAAGTAATTCTCTTCCAGTTTTTGCTCAAGTGATTATAAAAACAAATGAAGTTTTACAAAGCCATGAGAATTTTTCTGTAGAAATTTTGGAACACATAGGGATTGTTTATCAAAAAAATATTTTAGAGGATTTTATATTTGGGGTTAAAAATGGTGTTAGGGTAATAGAAGAAAATAATGTATTGGATTCATTAAATGTTTCTTTAGTCAAACAAAATACAAATAAAATTGATATTTCTTTAATGGGACGTGCGAATACAAAAGAGCTTTTGGAGAAAAATCTTTATGAAGTCAAAAATTTAGCCTTAAAAATTGATTCAAATGTAAAGATTCAAATAGAGGATTTTTATCTTCCTTGGTGTAGAAATATTGAAGAAGAAGATGAATTTTTAAACGCTATTAAAAAAGCCTTCCAAAAAGAACCTATTAAGATAGGTCAGATTCATGCTGGATTAGAATGTGGGATTTTGCAGGAAAGATTTGAAGCAATGGGTAAGAATGATGTCAGAATGCTTTCAATAGGACCAACAATCTTATCACCCCATTCGGTCAATGAACGTTTGGATATGGTAGCATTTGAAAAATTTTGCGAGGTATTGGAGAATTTGGCAGAAAATTATAAAATATAGTTTTTATTTAACAAGGGAAGATGATGAAGAAGATTGCGTTATGGATTTTTATTTTCAGTAGCATTTATTTAAATGCAATCGATGAAGTAAGTGATAAAAAAGTTCCAGATATTGAAGAAAAACAACTCAATCACGGTGAGTTTAGTTTTGCTCCAATACCTGCTAGTACTCATTCTTATGGTGCTTTTAGGATTGGCTATGTTTATCAAGACTTATATTCTAAATCCATACCCTTAAAAAATGGACAAAATTCTTATCGTCTTTCTTCACATAATGCATATTTTGGTCTTGAGAGGGGTTGGGTAGGGGGTCCTAGTAAACTGCTAATGCTTGGAGGGTATTTGGATGCTGGTGCTGGAGATACTTATTATCTTTCAGCTGGTGGGGTTTTTGCACTTAGATTGTTTGATGGATGGTTGATACCAAAAGTCTCCATTGGCTATCAGCTACAACATTTAGGTTTGCCAGAAGATTCTGGTTTATATAATATCCAATCTGCAGTAGGTACAATAGGTCTTTTTGTCAATGTTGCTCAGGGCTTTGGGTTGAGCCTTGAGGCTAGATCAGGTTTGCCTTTTGGGATTGTAAGGAGTGCTCAAGCAGCCAATTATGATAATCCAAAATTTAATATGTATGCGGTGATGGTTAGTTTTACTTTTTATGATTTTGGAATTTAAAATACAAAGGTTGGAGAGATTCAATCCTGTTTTATTGATTATAGTTACAAGCAGTAACGTTTGAGTCTATCAACTACAAATTTTTTTTGCCTTAAACTCTCAAAATATAGTAGGATATTTGAGGAGACTTAAAGGAGATCATGTGAAAAAAGGATTGATAACTTCAAAAAAGCCTACAGTTGCTCGGAGGCTTACTAAAAATCTTGCATTTTGGGTAATAGTTGGTATTATAGCGGGGATAATTGTAGGTATTATTGCTCCGCAATTTGGTATATCGACCAAGGAATGGACTATTGATCCATTTATTAAGGCTTTAAAATGGCTCATAGGACCAATTATTTTTACAACTATAATTTGTGGGATATTAGGTTTAGAAAACTTAAGAACTTTAGGTAGTTTGGGTGTAAAAACAGTCATATATTTTGAGGTGATGAGTACTTTTGCATTGATAGTAGGTGTGTTGTTTGGAGAAGGTTTTAAGCCAGGTCATGGTATGAATTTGGATGTGAATGCACTTGATTCAAGCTTGGTTGCTCAATATGCTTCCGAAAGTTCCGAACACATTGGCTCTATAAAATCTATTTTATTAGGAGCTATTCCAAATGATCCTCTCACACCATTTTTGACAGGGAATACATTGCAAGTTTTGTTTATGGCTGTTGTTATATCTATTGTTGTTTCATTTTTTAGAAAAGATATCAAAGAAAAAATTTTTATACCGATTGAAAAATTACAAAATTTCTTTTTTAGGATACTGACTATTTTGATTTATTATTCCCCAATAGCGAGTTTTGGAGCGATGGCATTTTTGATAGGAAAGTTTGGATTTGAGACACTTTTTAATATGGCTTATTTGCTTTTTGTGATGTTGTTTGCCTGTTTGTTTTTTATTTTTGTTGTGCTTGGAATCCTTTGTGCTTTGGCAAAAGTAAATATATTTAAATTCATGCGTTTTATTGCAAGAGAAGTTTTGATTGTATTTGCAACAAGTTCTTCAGAAACAGCTCTAGCTCCTTTGATGAAAAAACTTGAATCAGCCGGGATGAATCGAGGGGCAGTTGGGTTGGTTGTCCCTATGGGGTATTCTTTTAATTTAGATGCGACAAATATTTATCTTTCTTTGAGCATTGCTTTCCTTTCTCAGGCTTTTAATATACCTTTAAGTTTTGAACACTATGTAGGTGTGGTGATAATCCTAATGATTGCTTCAAAAGGTGCCGTTGGAGTTACAGGCTCTGGTTTTATTGTCTTAGCTGGTACACTCCAAGCAATGGGTAAAGGACCTGGTAGTATACCAGCAGTGAGTGTCGCAGCTCTTTTGGGTGTGGATAAGTTTATGAGTGATATGCGTGCTGTAGGAAATCTTTGTGGAAACTCCGTGGCTTGTTTGATTGTATCGATTTGGGATAAAAAAATTGATATGGACAAGTTTCGTTATGCTATTGACCATCCTGATGAATTTAAAGTGGTTTGAAGAGGTGAATTTACATTAACTTTATATACTTTTGATTGATATTGTCAAAAAAGGATTCTGATGGTTTTTGTTGATGCTTGCAAAAGGAGAGAGACTCCATATACACCAATTTGGATGATGCGCCAAGCTGGGAGATATTTGAGTGAGTATAGGGAAGTTAGGAAACAAGCAGGAAGTTTTTTGCAGTTGTGTCATAGTGTAGAGCTAGCTACTGAAGTAACTTTGCAACCTGTAGATATTCTGGATGTAGATGCAGCAATTCTTTTTAGCGATATTTTAGTATTGCCTTTGGAAATGGGTCTCCCTTTGGATTTTATTGCTGGAGAAGGTCCTCATTTTTCCAAGACTGTACGTGAAAAAACTAGTGTTAATAATTTAGAAATAGGTGCTTACAAAAAGCTTACTTATGTTTATGATACGATTTCTCAAGTAAGGAAAAAACTTTCAAAACAAAAGGCACTCATAGGATTTTGTGGTTCTCCTTGGACTTTGGCAACTTATATGATTGAAGGTGAGGGGAGTAAAACTTATACACATAGTAAAAAAATGCTTTATACAGATCCTAATCTTTTGCATTCTTTGCTCCAAAAAATCACACAAGAACTCAAAGGCTATCTTGATATGCAAATCAAATCAGGTGCTGATGTAGTGATGGTATTTGACTCTTGGGCTGGTGCATTAGAGCGGGAAGCTTATTTTGAATTCAGTTGGAAATATATGAAAGAAATTTCTGCTTTTGTCAAAAAAACTCATCCTCAAACTCCAGTAATACTTTTTCCAAAAGGTATTGCAGGATATTTGGATCGTATTGATGGAGAGTTTGATGTTTTTGGTGTAGATTGGAGTACTCCTATGGAGTATGCAAAAAAATATTTAGGGAATAAATATGTTTTGCAAGGGAATTTAGAACCTTCACGGCTTTATGATATCAATGCTATGGAAGAGGGTGTAGATAGTATTTTATCAGTAATGGGAATTCAAAGTGGGCATATTTTCAATTTAGGGCATGGGATGTTGCCAGATTTACCCAGAGAGAATGTCTTGTGCTTGATAGAGATGGTAAAAAATAAAACCAAGAGATAATCCCCCCCCCCTTTTTTTTCTTTTTTATAGTAAAGCTATTTGGTTCGTATTTATAAATAAAGCTTATGATTCCAAGCACAAAATTTGCTTATAAAGGGATTCATAATGAAAACACTGATGATTTGCATATTGAGTATTTTTATACTTATTGGGTGTGCTACTGATATTGAAAATAATGATAAAACAGCCTTATTGACTATCCAAACACAGATTCATTCGCCATCTTCACAAACTACTTGGATACCAGAACAATAAAATCTTCAATATAAAAGATAATAATTATTATTTGATAATTATTAATAAATAATCTTTATCATTAAGTATAAAATGATAAAGGATTCATAATGAAAATTTTAATGACAAGCTTTATGTGTATTTTTCTATATGGTTGTGCTTTTGTAGGAGAAAATGCTCCATTGACTTCAATCAAACAGCCCCAATATATTTCAGACTCTGAGCGTACTATTTGGATACCTAGACAATAATAAATAAAATACTGCTTCTTTGCTAGAGCTAAAAGAGAGTGTAATATTTATTGAATAAGTTGTTATAAAATGATTTTTTTTGCTAGTGCTATGTTATTTGAATTCATAAAATGGATTTTATTATGAAGATTTTTAAGCTCAGTGAAAAGATTCTTGCTAAGTTCAAATCCTATTTTTTGCTCTTCTTCCTCACTTTTTTTTGTCGCTTTTTCAAGCTTTTCTAGCCAATCTTGTGGCACAAAAACACCCGGTAGTTTTGAATAAAGAAATTGTGCAGTTTTGTATTTGAGGATAGGAAAATAACCAAATACAAGCTTTGCATTTGTATGGAGTTCTTGGTTTATTTCCTCGCAAGCTTGGAGTAAATATTGAGCATTTTTGATATCATAAACAGGTTGTGTGAAAAGAGCTATGACTCCTGAATTTATTTTTTTCCTCATTTTATTTTTTAAGCTTAAAAAGTTGTTCGCATAAGAATTGATAACACCAAAGGGATAAATGGATTTTATTTTTCCTTTTATAGTGTGTCCGCAAATATCTTTGTTTTGATTGAAATGTTGGATGATTTTTATAAGTAGACTGCTATTGCCTTCAAATACACTTTTTGCTTCTGGGTGATCCCCAAGCTTGATAGGATCGCCACTGAGGGCTAAAAACATCCTGATATTTAGCTCATTGAGTGCTAATATATCTCCTTGAAGTGCTATAGTATTGCGATCGCGCATATTTAGAGTACAGATGACAGGTTTTTTTGTATTATTTTGAAGTTTTAGGCTTGTAAGTATTGCTGATGGTCTAAACTTTGCTAGAGGAGAATCTGTACATACAAGTGCGTCAAATTCTTTAAAATCTTTTAGTGCTAAGATTAGTTCTTCTTGTATGTAACTCTCTCTTGGAGGTGTGATTTCATAGCTTAAGAAATCAGTATGGAGTATCTTATTGATACATTCCTCAATCATTTTTATCCTTTTAATTATTCCTGATTTCTTTGGTAGCTTCAACAAGGTTTTTTAAACTAGGTTTGACTTCTTCCCATTTTCTTGTTTTTAAACCACAATCAGGATTTATCCAAAGTTGTTCTTTGGGCAATACTTCAAGTAATAGCCTGATTTGTTTAATAATTTCTTCTTTGGTTGGAATCCTAGGACTATGGATATCATACACACCTGGACCAACTTCGTGTGAATAACCCACATCAGCAAAAATTTTAAGCAATTCATTTCCGCTTCGTGCAGTTTCAATACTGATAACATCTGCATCAAGATCTTCAATTGTTTTGATAATATCATTGAATTCGCTATAACACATATGTGTATGGATTTGAGTGGTTGCTTTAGCTACGCTTACAGAAGCCTTAAAGCAATACAATGCCCATTCTTCATAAGTTTTGATATTTTCTTTCCTTAAGGGATAGCCTTCTTTGAAAGCAGCCTCATCTACTTGAATGATCTTAATCCCTGCATTTTGCAAATCATTGATTTCATCAGCTATTGCTAGTGCGATTTGTTTGCATACATCACTCCTTTGTAAGTCATCACGTACAAAAGACCAATTTAGTATTGTTACAGGTCCTGTGAGCATTCCTTTGAGGATTTTTGAACTTAGGCTTTGGGCATAGGTAATCCATTTGAGTGTCATTGGAGCAGGTCTGCTTACATCTCCAAAGATAATGGGTGGCTTAACACATCGACTCCCATAGCTTTGTACCCATCCATTTTGACTGAACACAAAACCTTTGAGTTGCTCACCAAAATATTCCACCATATCGTTCCTCTCTGGTTCGCCATGTACAAGAACATCTAATCCAATTTCTTCTTGGAAAGCAACACAATCTTTGATATATTCTTCAATACCTTTTTCATATACACTTGAATCAATCTCACCTTTTTTAAAGCTTTGTCTGAGGGCTCTTAGTTCAGGAGTTTGGGGAAAAGAACCAATGGTAGTAGTAGGCAATATAGGGTAATCTAATGCTTTATGTTGTAGCTTTATCCTATCTTTAAATGCAGATTCTCTTTGTGTTTTGATAGGTTGTTTTAATCGTTCTTGCGTTGCTTTGTCATTGATTTTAGTAGAAACCTTTCTATTTTGATTGATACTGATATTTTTTTCCCATTTTTCTTTAATAGAGGGTGAAATACCATTCCTAAAAACAGATTCCAAGATTTCTAATTCGGTGATTTTCTCTCTAGCAAAACTCAGCCAAGAGAGAATCTCTTTATCCATTTTAATTTCAGAGTCTTTGCCAAATGGAGTATGCAACAAAGAACAACTAGTGTTTAGGATAATTTTATTTTTGGGTAAATATTGAGAAAATTTTTCTAAAGTCTTGAGTTTGTTTTCTAAATTTGCTACCCATATATTACGTCCATCTATGATACCAGCATAAAGTGTTTTCCCGCTTTGTGCTATTTTTGGCAAAGAAGATAGATTTTTCTCTCCATATATAAAATCCAATCCAATGCCTTCAATATTTGTTTCACATAAGATTTCAGTAGCTTCAGTGCTATGTTCAAAATATGTTATAACAATAGTTTTGAATCCTTTGGCAGCAATTTGATTATAAATATCTTTGATCTTGTCATAAAATCTTTTGTCCTCACCTTTGGTGAAAATTGGTTCTTCAAATTGGATAGTGAGGTTAGAATCAAATGTTTTAATGGTATCAAGGAGTTCAAAATAGGCATTTTTGATTTTTTCAAATATGATTTCAAAATCTGTATCGTCAATAATTTTTGAAAGTGCTACAAAGGTAAATAATCCAATGAGGTTAATTTTTGGTTGGTAACCCAATGCTTTAGCTTCTTTGAATTCATTTTCAATTTTTGTTGGATTTATTTTATAGGAGTCCGTACGGCTTAATTCTGGAACTACATAATGGTAATTTGTGTTAAACCATTTAGTCATTTCGCAAGCCAGACTATCTTTGAGTCCTCTAGCCATACCAAAATATTGCTCAAGTCCATCGTATTGTTGGAATCTTTTTGGTATAGCCCCAAGCATATAAGCTAGATCTAAAACATTATCATAAAGACTAAAGTCATTCACGCTTACAAGTTCAAGATTTTTTTGATAAGACCAATGTTTTTTGCGCAATTCTTTGGCTACATTTTGCAGATCGTTTTGAGATGATTTGCCTGACCAAAAGCTTTCTAGAGCTTTTTTAAGCTCTCTATGTTCCCCAATTCTTGGGAATCCAATAATGATGCTCATAGATTTTCCTTTGTAGTTTTTATTTAATCCTAAAATATTATCATATACATATTGTGTTTTTAATAATTTTGTGATTTTGAATAGATATTTTTTAGGATAGTTTATAGGAATGGACTTTATTTGGATAGCTAGGTCAGCACAAAATAGGATATTGTGCAAATAATGATACTAAAAGTAACTTTTTTATAGAGCATGATAGAATAGGGTAAAAAATAAGGATTTTTTCGATTCAATGGTTTTAATTGTTTGGAATCTTGAAAGTTATTTGGTTGATTAAACCCCTCTTTTGTTTCCCCATATTCGAATATGAAGTCTGTCAGAAAGGCAAAATCCTTTTTGTAAACAAATAGGGTATATTTTTTTAATATTTTCATCCAATTCTTTTCTAGAAATGCCTTGAGGCATTAAATAGATTTTATTTGATTTGAGTTTAAGGGTTTTTAGCAACTCTTCAATTTCTTTTAAAGCAGTACCATTTTCGCACATTTGTGCATTGAGGACGAATTTAAACACTACACTTTTGGCATTATCAATTATATTTTGGATTACTTTGGTTTTGATACGTTTTGAATAAGATTCTCCAGAATTGCTCAATTTGATACTCAAAGTGAAATGAAGTTCTTTTAAAATATCATTGAATACAAAATCAATACTTCCATTGCTCTCTATGGATATTCGGTGTCCTTTTTGTAAAAAATATTCTATTGTCTTGAGTAAAACTGGGTTTTTGAAATGCAAGCTTGGTTCACCACCTGTGATTACTATATCAAACTTGTTTGAAGAAAAATTTTGTATTTTATCTATTAGTATTTGACTGGAGTCATAAGATTTCCATTCTTTTGAAAAATGTCCATTGGCAGCATAAATACTATCACATCCTAGTATTGTATTCCCTTCATAAGAGTTTTTTATCCCAAAACCAATGCACTTAAGGTTACAACCACCAAGTCGTAAAAATACACTAGGAGTACCGATAAACTCACCTTCTCCTTGAAAACTATAAAAGATTTCTGAAACAGGTAACATTAGATTTTGACTTGATGGATAGGGATAGGGTTATTAAAAGGTTTTGTCTTTGGGTTTTTTTCATAAGATTTGAGCTTGTAGAACATATTTGGGTCTTTCCATTCAGATTGAATTTGTGCAGAAAATTCTATAGAATCCAAATGAATATGCTGCATAAAGTTAGGATTTTCCAAATCTTCTTTAAAAGCTTCTGCATATCCGTGTTCTGTTTCATGCACCCTTACAGATGTTACTTTCACATTTCCTTCAGCGTTATTGAATTGGGTTGCTTTTAAAATTTTATCAATGTAAAACAATAATAATAAAGCATAGTTTTCTGCACTCGGGTTTAGTGATAATTTTACATATCTAGCAGAGTTTTTTTCAATGAAATTAATAAAATCAGGTGTTTCTTGATTCCAAAAATGGTGAGCATGATCAAATCCATCAATAAAGTCTGCAATTTGATTTTTAAAAATACCAAAGTCAAGTATCATTCCTCCATTATCCAAAGTATTGGCATTGATAAAAATTTCTACTTTATAATTATGCCCATGAATACTATTTGAACATCTTTTGGATGTGCAATTCCTGACAATATGAGAAGCACAAAAACCAAAAGAACGTCTTATAACCATAAAAACCTCCAAAACCTATTGTTTAATTAAGGACAAACCCAATAATAAGGCAAGTCAAAATAATAACGATAATTTTCTGCACGTTTTAAATCAATCCTCGAAATTGTTTGAATAACTAAATCTCGTAGCAAAAGATTATAACCGCAAGTTTTTCCATTCACGCTTCCATTGATGTACAAAATACGTCGTTTTAGATTTAAATCATACCAATCAAGCGTAAAATGGTAACCTGAAAGATAATTTAGGCTTTCTGAATATCCACTCAAAACATATGTTTTATTTGGTTTGTCATTACAATAGAACTGTTCCCCATACCAATAGCAAGATTGCATAAGACCATCACTGAACATAGAATAGCTATAATTAATGCTTGGATAAGGACGGACGCTGTGGAATAATTTTACAAAAACCACATTCTTGGCTTTGTGTATAGGTAAATCTTCTTGTTTATAAACACTATTGAAGCCTTGTTTTTGGAGTTCATAGACAATCAGATTGATATAATAAGCTGAAAGAAGATCATTTTTGTCATAAGCTACTACTATAGGTGCATTAGCATTGAAAATATAATTTTTTTCAATTGTTGAGTAATAACCCATATTTATTTTATTCGCACAACCTAAAAAAAATAATGCAAACAAACTAAAAATTAATATTTTAATTTTCATAAAAACTCTCCAAAACAAAATCTATAAAGCATATCGGCAAAAATCATTTTAACCATATTTTCAAAGAATCAATATCTGAATAACTTGTCATATCTAAAGTAATAGGTGTTATTGAGACATATCCTTGATGAGTGGCAGAAAAATCTGATATCAATCCTTTTGGCTCTTTTCTTTCATGCCAAGCAAGTGGGTGGAGTCCTAGCCAATAATATTCTTGACCTCTAGGATTGTGATTTAGGTGAGCTTGTTTGCTATAGAGGCGATAGCCTTTTTGAGTGATTTTATAACCTTTACATTCTGAAGGATTTATTTGTGGGATATTGATGTTTAAGAATTTTCGTTCACTTAATGGGAATTGAGCATTAAAAATTTTTTCAGCGATTTCAACGATAACTTTTTTTGCTAAAGCAAAATCAAAAGAATCAGCTAAATTTTTGTCTTTCATTACTTGAGAAATTGCTATAGAAGGAATACCTTGTATGACTCCTTCCATTGCTCCTGCAGCTGTACCTGAATAAGTAATATCTTCTCCCATATTTGACCCCAAATTGATCCCAGAAATGATGAGGTCAGGACATGAAGTTTTGCTATAAATTGTATTCAGTGCAAGATAAATGCAATCTGCAGGAGTTCCATCATCAAGCTTATAAAAATCGTCATCAACTTTGATGAATTTTAATGGTTTGGTAAGTGTAAGACCATGTCCACAGGCGGATTTTTCACTAGAGGGTGCTACGATGGTGATTTGAGCGATATGGCTGAGAGCATTTTTTAGTGCTAATAATCCTTTTGAATCAAATCCGTCATCATTAGTCAATAATATTTTTTTCACCTCTTTCTAGCTCCTTATAAATAATCTTCCAACAATATTTTTAGATTCTGTTGTAGTGATTTTTCAAAATATGTTAAATTATTTACAATATTTTTTTTAAGTCCATTAGCATTATTTTTTGCTTCTTCCAAGCCTAATAGATTTACGTAACTATTTTTGTTATTATCTTGTCGTGTTGTTTTTAATGCTTGATTTTCTGATTGTGTGGTATCAATAATGTCGTCTTGTATTTGAAAATAAAGCCCTAGCTCCAAACCAAAAATATAGATTTTTTCTGTTAATTCTTTTGATAGATTGCCAATAATTGCACCCATTTTTAGAGAGGTTGCGATTAATTTTGCTGTTTTATTCAAATGGATTTCTTTTAATCGATCTATTTGGAGCTTTTGGTTTTCAAAATAACAATCCATTGCCTGACCTATTACCATCCCATCAATACCTCCAGCTTTAGATAACTCTTCAATGAGTTTAATTTTTACTCCATTATCAAGCCTAGCTTTGCTCAAGAGATAGAATGTATAGGTATTGAGTCCATCGCCTATCAATATTGCAGTTGATTCATCATAGAGTGTATGCAAAGTGGGGTGCCCTCTTCTTAAGGAAGCATTGTCCATTGAGGGTAAATCATCATGTATTAAAGAATAAGTATGCAGGCATTCTATAGCCAAAGCCGGTAAAAAAGCATTTTTACTTAAAATAGGGCTTATAGCACACACTACTGCTAACAAAAGTTTAGGACGAAATCTTTTACCTCCACTTAGCATCATTTCCCAAAATGCAGTTTCGAAATAAGGATGAAAGGTTTGTATTTTTGGAGCAGAATGTAATAAGAAATTTTCAAATTCAAGGCAGGTTTTTTTATAAAAATTTAACTCCATATTGCCAACCTCAAATTTTCAAATAAAGTTCTAAACCATTGCGCATCACTAAAACCTCTATATTATTTTTGATGCCTGCTTGTGAAAGTGCACTACGTAAAGAATCTGTGATTTTTATGAATGAATCATTTTCATTTTTGATGATGGGTTTTCTATCAATCCAAATAAGTCTATCTCCTATTTTAAAATTACTTTGCTTGTCTTCATCTATTTGTATGATAGTGAGGTCTTTATCAAGTACGATGCCAAATCTTTCTAAAAAAGTATCTGGCATTAAAAATCCACCATAACGTTTATCTGTGTTGATATTAAAGCTTTGTTTTTTATTATCCCTGATGATAATTATATTGGCAGGTTTTTGATAGGGCAGGTTGCTGACTAGCCATTCAAAATCTGCGTAATTTTGAAAGGTTTTTCCATTGATTGATAAGATGACATCACCGGGCAAAAAAGGATTATTTTTAAAAAATGGATCGACTTGACGTACAATGATATATTTGTCTTTTTGTACTGCCCTGATGCCTATATCTCCATAATAAGAGGTTTTTTGATTTAAGAATCTGTCTATATATTTTTTATCAATGAATTGATTATCCCCTACACCAATACCATAAATTTGGTAGCAAATGTTGCTTATTACACCATTTATCGGGATATTAGTAGAAAATCGTGCATAATCAGTAAAGCCATTTTGGGTTTTTAAGATTTTACCTTTAGATGAGTATTTAAAGCCTATGGCTGATAATTCTTTTTGCTTAGCATAGCTATCAATATCTAAAATTTTGTAAATGTATTTTGTGGGGTTACTCTGTATGATATATAATCCCACAAAAGGATCAGCTTTTAAAATCTTAAGCCCTTTTGGAGGAGTGCGTGAAAACATTAAAGATACATTCTTGTTTTTGTTTTTGATAGAAACAAGGTGATTGTTTGTAAGACTTGTGGTTGCTTCTTGATAATAATTGACGCAATGAGAAAAATCATAGCTAAAAAGATTTGAAACAATCAAAAAAAATACAAAAACAATCAAAAAAAGATTTGGCATTATTTTCCACCAAAAGGATTCATCCCGCCAAATAATTGGAATGCCATTGATTTTTTGTTTTCTTCTACACTTTTATAAGCATCATTGATAGCACTGATGAGTAGAATTTGTAATGACTCTTTGTCTTCAAGCAAACTGTCATCAATAGCGATGTCGATAAGTTCTCCAGCACCATTAATGCTTACACTCACCAATCCACCACCACTTTTTGCTGTGATACAAGTATCTTTAGCTTTTTGTTCCAAATCAGAAAATTCTTTTTGTATATTGCCAAAAACATTACCAAGTTGCTCGGGATCAAACATTTTTCACCTCATGTTTTACAGATATTATTTGATTGTTCTCATCTACCATTACGACTGTAGGGGTGTAATTTTGTAGTTCTTTTTCATCATAACTTGCATAGGCTATGATGATGATGATATCCCCTATTTGAACCTTTCTTGCTGCAGCACCATTGAGGCAAATTTCACCAGACCCACTATTCCCTAGTATCACATAGGTGCAAAAACGTTCTCCATTATTAATATTTAGGATTTCTACTTTCATACCTTCAAGTAGGTTTGCTTTTTTTGCAATATCTGAATCTATAGTGATTGAACCAATATAGTTTAAATTCGCATCTGTAATTTTTGCACGATGTATTTTGCTATAAAGCATTTCAAATCTCATGGTAATAAATCCGTATTTATATTATTGTAAGTCTTTTTATATTTTAACATATTTATCAATAATTTTATTTAATGAGCATTCGCCTTGAGCGATTCATGCTAATGAAATCTTTAATTGTTTTTTGATATTTTTGTAAAATCTAAAATTTACAATTCAAGAGCTAGGAATTTTCCTGTATAGCTTCCTGATTTTTTATGATTTTTTGCGATATGTTCCGGAGATCCAGCATCAACAATTTTACCCCCTTTATCACCACCTTCAGGACCTATATCAATAATATAATCAGCATTTTTTATCATATCTAAATTATGTTCAATGACGATCATTGAATTCCCGAGTTCAACAAGGTGATGGAGGACTTTTGTGAGCCTATTAACATCTGCAAAGTGCAGTCCAGTGGTAGGTTCATCGAGTATATAGAGTGTTTTTCCTGTATCTTTGCGGCTGAGTTCTTTAGCAAGTTTTATCCTTTGGGCTTCGCCACCACTAAGGGTAACAGCATTTTGTCCTAATGTTATGTAGCCTAGACCTACATCTTGGAGAGTTTTGAGTTTTGAAGCAATTTTGGGTATTTTGCAAAAAAATTCACACGCATCATCAACACTCATATTTAATACATCGGCAATGGACTTATTTTTGTATTTTATTTCTAGGGTTTGAGGATTATATTTTGCACCATTGCAGGCGTCACATTTGACCATTACATCTGGCAAGAAATGCATTTCAATTTTTATTTCACCCTCACCTTGACATTTTTCACATCGTCCTCCTTTTACATTGAAACTAAATCGACCCACACTGTATCCTAAAATTTTAGCTTCTTTAACTTCAGAGAAAAGCACACGGATATCATCCATCACGCCTGTATAGGTCGCAGGATTGCTTCTTGGTGTTCTGCCAATAGGGCTTTGATCTAGGTAGATGACTTTATCAAGCATATCAAGTCCTTCAATCTCAATGCCATCGCATTTTTTGACTTTTTTGGCATTATTTAAGAGTTCTTGGGCGACGGGCAAGAGGGTTTGGAGTATGAGTGAACTTTTGCCACTCCCACTTACTCCAGTGATGCAGACAAAGTTAGATAGAGGTATTTTTAAGCTCATATCTTTGATATTGTTGATCGTGACATTTTTGATTGAGAGCCATTTTTTTTGAGGACGATTGTATAAATAAGAGATGGTTTTTGTGCCATTGATATATTGTGCTGTTTGTGTATTGCTAGTTAACATTTCATTTACTGTACCAGAAAATACGACTTCACCACCATTTTTACCTGCTCCAGGACCTATGTCCACAATGAAATCTGCATTTTTGATCGTCTCTTTATCATGTTCAACTACAATGACAGTATTGCCTTTTTCTTGAAGACTGCGGAGTGTTTTTATCAGTTTGAGTGTGTCACGTTCATGTAGTCCTATGCTTGGTTCATCTAAAACATACATCACTCCTGTGAGTCCACTGCCAATTTGACTAGCAATACGTATCCTTTGACTCTCGCCACCACTTATTGTCCTAGCATCTCTGCCCAGACTCAAATAGCTCAAGCCTACATCATATAGGAAAAATAGTCTTTCTCGAATCTCTTTGAGGATGGAAGCAGCAATGAATCGTGATTGGTCGCTAAGGTAGGCAAAGTTTTTGTCATTGTTGAAAAATGCGTAGCTTTCTTCAATGGGCATATCAATGATATCTCCAATACTCTTTTTTCCAACTTTTACATTCAAACTAGAGGCTTTTAAGCGATGACCCTTACAGGTGGAACAAGGTTTTTCACTCATATAGTCACTCAAATCCTTTTCATCTTTGAACATATCATAAGCGATTTGAATAATGCCTTTCCAAGGACGTTTAAGTGAAGAATTTTTCCAAGTAAAAGAGACTTCAGAACCATTCCCATATAATAGGGCATTTTGTTGGTGTTCTTCAAGCTCTTCAAAGGATTGGTCTATATTGATTTTATTGGTTTGGCAAAAACCATTGAACAGTTCAGCATAATAATTTCGGTTGAAGCCAAAAATTACTTTGATGCCACCTTTATTAAGGGGTAAAGATTTATTCAAAATTTTTTTGATGTCAATGCTATATTTGCTACCCAGTCCGCCACAATCTTCACAAGCTCCTTTTGGAGAATTGAATGAAAAACTAAGTGGTTCTAAAGGTTCAAAACTGATTTTGCAATCAAAGCAAGCAAGGTGTTCGCTATAGTGGATAAAGCGGTTTTGACCTGCTTCATTGATGATTTCAATTTCAACTTCTCCATAAGTTTCTTTGAGGGATTTTTCGATGGCTTGAGCGATACGAGAATGGTTATCTTCTTGGATTATGACCCTATCAATGATGGCTTTTATGCTGTGTTTTTTTGTCTTACTTAGATTGATCTCTTCATCTAAACGTACCATTACACCATCAATATATGCTCTTACAAAGCCTTTTTGTCTTAAATCTTGGATTTTGTCTGTGAAGCTACCTTTTTTTTCTTTTATGATAGGGGCTAAAATGATGATTTTACTTTGGGCTGGTAGGTCTAAAACTTGTTGGATAATATCAGTTTGACTCATTTGAGAAATGGGTTTGCCGCAAATATGGCAGTGTTGTGTGCCTACTCTTGCGAATAACAATCGTAGGTAATCATAAATTTCTGTGATAGTCCCCACTGTTGATCGGGGATTTTTGCTTGTGGTTTTTTGATCAATAGCAATAGCGGGTGTGAGGCCTTCAATTTTATCTACATTGGGTTTAGCGACTTTATCAAGGAATTGTCTTGCGTAGCTTGAGAGGGATTCAATATACCTCCTTTGTCCTTCTGCATAAAGTGTGTCAAAGGCAAGGGTTGATTTGCCCGAACCACTCAGACCTGTAAAGACAATGAGTTTATTTTTTGGGATTTCTAAATAGATGTTTTTGAGATTATTTTCTTTTGCACCAATGATTTGGATTTTATCTAACAATATAGGCTCCTTGTAAAGTTTTTATTATGCTTAAAGTAATTTGTATTAGCTATTTGAGCATTTTTAAAGCTTCTTTGATTATTTCTTGCGTGTTTGAACTTTGGATGGCTTTAAAAACTTTTGAGATTTCTGCATTTTTAAATCCTAAACTTTGAAGTGCCATAAACGCTTCATTGCGTTCATTTTCTTTTGACAGGGTATTTTGAGGTTGTATAATCTCAGAGAAGAAACCTGCAAGATCTACCATAATTTTACCTGCTCCTTTTGTACCAATGCCTGGAACTCTTTGGAGTGCTTTAATGTCTTTGTCTTGGATGATTTTTCCAAAGGCTTTGGGCGTGTAAGTTGAGAGGATAGCTAAGGCAACTTTTGGACCCACACCATTGATTTTAATGAGACGTTCAAAAGTAATTTTTTCTAAATCTTGGTGGAATCCAAATAGTAAATGAGCATCTTCACGGATGATTTCTGTGATGAGTAGAGTGATTTTTTTTTCTTTAGATTCACTGAGTATATAGCTTGTATTGGTTGAAATATGGATACCATAAACAATATCATTGACTTCAAGCCATGCAAAAGTAGGGTCTAATTTGTAAACACTACCAGTCATTGCTACGATCATTTATTTGTCCTTCATTGGGTTTTTATCATTTTTTTTGTAGCTGGATCAATTATAATATCGACATTTTCACCATCTTCTATGAAAAGATTCTCATCGGAGGGTTTTGGATAGTCTCGATGATAGACGATTTCATTTTCCATTTTCCAGTCACTTTGAGTGATGAGTTTTGCTCGAAGGGTTTCATCTTCTATTTGTAATAAACTATGATTGAGATCGTGGATTTCATTTTGAAATTTTATGAGTTCTTTTTTTAGGATTTTGAGTTTTTTGATTGCTTCAATATATTCATAATAAGTCTTTTCAATATCTTTATCTGCCAACATTGCTTTTTGGGTAGGGACATCAGAAGCTTTGATTTTATCGATGATATTTTTATTTTTTTTTGCTTGCAGTAAAAGGGTTTGGTATTCTTTGATGATGGTTTGCATCTTTGTTTTTAGTAATGATATTTTTTTATTGATAAAATCCATAGTGTCTTTTGTGCTAGTATGGGCACTCGCACTGATAGTAATTTTATTTTCACCCCCTTGCATTTGCTTCAAGATACATTCTTGAGAAAAATATATTTTATTATTAGATTTTAGATTTTTGATTTCTAGTTTTTTAGCAAAGATAGTTGCTCCTGCAGTTGATCCAATGATAGCTTCAACGCATTGTGTGAATCCGCTATCGAGATTTTTTGCATAAAACTTATCACCATAAAACTTTCCTTTATGTGTTGTGATATTGGCTTCTTCTGCATAGATGATACTGCTTTGATGGGTTTGACCTTCTATTGAGATTTTTTGTCCTGTAAGGATGACATTTTCTCCAATGCTCCCTTTGATATTTATTGTGCTTGCTTCAATAATCATATTGGCATCAATTGCATCAATGAGTTCATCTTCAGATTTTATATTCAATGAAATACCGCTTTTAAGACCTCCTAAAAGCATAGGAGTATTGATGGTTTTGATAGTGTTAAAATTAAAATCAGTGTGCAATGAAATTGTATTATTAGAAATCTCTACATATCCTGCATCTAAGGCTTTGAAAATGACTTTTTCAGGTGTTTCTTCTTTTTGGATAGAAAGTGTATTGTATGAAAAATGAACATTTTTATTATTGATAAGTTCATTGTGGATAAATATTCCTTTTAAATTCCTTCCATCTTTCCCTTTTATGGGATTGGTACATTCTGCTATGACTTCACCTTTACCTACGCCAAAGAGTGCATTTTCTGGAGCAATTTTGCCATTTTTTTCCCATTCTTCTTTGAGTAAAAAATTCATTTTAGCTGGTTTAGATGGGATAAAATCAGGAGTTTGTTTTAGCAATAGTTTTTGAGGGTATAGTCCTTGTTTGTTGAGTTTTTGGAATTGTATTTTGAGGTTTTCTTTTTGTTCATATTGTTGCCTGAAAATAATCTTTTCATATGCCATCAATGTATCAATGAAACTAAATATTTCTTCATAAAAATATTCATCATCAATGATAGTAAAATGTTCATCAAATAATAGAGAAGCTTTATCGGCTAGAGGTGTGATTTCTATTTTGATGCCAAAATTTTTTGCTTTTGGTTTGATGCGGATATCATAGGTTTGTTTGACAAAAAAATCCTCTTTTGCATAAAAACTATCTTTTTCAAACTGGATGAGTTCATTCCCGACAATCGCACGATATTCGTCTTTTTCGTGGAGTTTGATAAAAGTATGTGTTTGGATGACATCAAACCAAATATATTTAGAATCTATTTTTGTATTGATGGAGAATCGTTGGATTTCTTCTTTGATATCTTCACAGTTTTTGATGATTTGTGGGATAAAATGGGGGGTATCCATTTCGATTTTCCATCCTTAAATATAATTTTTGGTTTTTGATAAAATACAATAAATATTCTACAATATTTGATATTAAAATGAGTTTTTATTGTTTTGAAGGAAGGCAGCTTGTTAAAAAAAGCTTTTTTGACTAATAGTAGTGGCATTATGTGTTCTAGGATATTTGGTTTTTTTAGAGATATGTATATGGCTTCTGTACTTGGAGCAGGGATGTATAGTGATATTTTTTTTGTTGCTTTTAAATTCCCAAATTTATTCAGACGTGTTTTTGCAGAAGGAGCGTTTACACAAAGCTTTTTGCCTGGTTTTATCGCTAGTCAGAAAAAAAGTGCTTTTGTTGTAGCGACTTTTATGATGTTTGTTTTGATATTATTATTATTGACTCTTTTTGTTTGGTGTTTTTCAGGCTGGGTGACTAAGATTTTAGCAACAGGATTTGATGAAGAAAAAATAGCTTTAGCAGAGCCAATTGTTGTAATCAATTTTTGGTATTTAGAACTTGTTTTTATCGTTACCTTTTTGAGTACTTTTTTACAGTATAAAAATAGCTTTTGGGTAAGTGCCTACAACACTGTTTTGCTCAATTTATCTATGATAGGGGCATTATATTTGGCTAAAGATTCTGATTCGATGCAGATCATTTATTTTTTGAGCTATGGGGTATTGTGTGGAGGTGTGGCACAGATTTTATTGCATTTTTATCCATTATATAAATTGAAGTTTTTTATGATTTTTTTTGTAGGGCTGAGGCAGATTTATAAGGCATTGTTTTCTCCATCTGCTAAAGCCAAATTTTTAGCTTTCAAAATAAAGATAGATTTGAAAAACTTTTTTACGCAATTTTTCCCATCTGTGCTTGGGAGTTCGACAGCCCAAATTGCTTCATTCATTGATACATTATTGGCTTCATTTTTGGTTGGTGGGAGTATTTCATATTTGTATTATGCTAATCGTATTTTTCAACTCCCTTTGGCTATTTTTGCCATTGCTATTTCTACTGCACTTTTCCCGATGATAGCTAAAGCGATAAAGAATTCTCAAGAGATGCTTGCCTTGAAAAATATGAAGAAATCTTTTTGGTTTTTATTGTTCATGCTTTGGGTATGTGTGATAGGTGGTATAATGCTCAAAAATGAAATCATATGGCTTTTGTTTGAACGTGGGGAATTCCAACGATCAGATACTTTAGAAGTAGCAAATATTTTCGCAGCTTATATGCTTGGACTTTTGCCATTTGGACTATCTAGGATTTTTTCTCTATGGCTTTATGCTCATAGATTACAGGGTAGGGCTGCTAAGATTTCAGCCCTTTCTTTGATATTTGGTGTGATATGCTCATTAGTATTGATGTGGCATTTTGGAGCTATGGGGCTTGCACTTGCAGGGAGTCTGAGTGGGGTGATGTTGTTTATACTTAGTGTTAGGGAGTTTGGACTTGTGCGATTTTGGGATATAATAGCTTATTTTAGAGGTTGGATAGGTTTGTTGTTCGTAGCGATTATAGAGATAGGGGTTTTGAAATTATTTTTGTATTTTTTTCATATCCAATGAAGGGCGATTGATGAAGATTTATGATACCAAGTTGAAACAAAAAGTTGATTTTATTTCCATCATGCCTGGTGAAGTTAGGATTTATGTTTGTGGTCCTACAGTTTATGATGATGCTCATTTGGGACATGCTAGGAGTGCGATTGTTTTTGATTTGTTCGTGAGGGTATTGGAACTTGAAGGGTATAAGGTAAATTTTGTAAAAAATTTTACTGACATTGATGATAAAATCATTAAAAAAGCTTTGGAAGAAAATAAAGATATCCAAACACTTACCCAGTATTATATAAAATCTTATCTTGCTGATATGAAAGCCCTTTTGGTAAAAAGACCTAATAAAGAACCCAAAGCAACGCAGAGCATTGATTGTATCATCAAGATGATACAAAGACTTTTGGAAAAAGGGATTGCGTATAAAACTTCAAATGGAGATATCTATCTTGATGTAGGCAAAGATAACCTCTATGGCAGTATTAGCCATAGAGGTTTGGAAAATGAACAAAATATCAGTCGTGTAGAAGAAAATGAAGAGAAAAAAAATGAAAGGGATTTTGTTTTATGGAAAATGTATAAAGGCATTGAAGATATTGGATATGAAACATCTTTAGGGAGGGGAAGACCGGGTTGGCATATTGAATGTTCAGCTATGATTGAAGAAATGCTTGCTTACAAAGGCAAACCTTATCAGATTGATATTCATGGTGGGGGAGCGGATTTGTTATTCCCTCATCATGAAAATGAAGCATCTCAGACGCGTTGTGCAGATGATGTAGAGATAGCTAAATATTGGATGCATAATGGTTTTGTCAATATCAATGGTGAAAAAATGAGCAAAAGTTTGGGCAATAGTTTTTTTATCAAAGATGCACTCAAGGTCTATGATGGGGAGATTTTGAGGAATTATTTGCTTGGGGTGCATTATCGTAGTATTTTGAACTTCAATGAAGAAGATTTGTTGATGAGTAAAAAACGTCTTGATAAGCTTTATCGTCTCAAAAAAAGGGTCATAGGAGAGATTGGAATAGCAAGAGAAGATTTTAGATTTTCTTTATTGGAGGCATTGAGCGATGATTTGAATGTTTCTAAAGCTTTTAGTGTGTTGGAAGAAATGATAAATACTGCTAATGATGAGCTTGATAAAAATCCCAAAGATAAAATACTCAAAGCAAAAATAGCAGGCAATATTGAATTTGTTACTGAAGTATTTGGAATAGGTGGGAAGGAAGCTTTGGAATATTTTCAATTAGGGGTAAGTGAGGTGCAAAAAGATTTTATCACACAGCGACTCCAAGAACGTTTGAGTGCAAAAAAACAAAAAGATTTTGCTTTGGCTGATAAAATCAGAGCAGAGCTTATGGCTATAGGTATTGTGGTGATGGATACACCTGAGGGGAGTGTGTGGGAGAAAATAAATTAGTTTTTTAGCTTGAGAGATATTTGTTTATGATTTGATTTTTTATTATATCTATATTAGGGCATATATTTTTTAATTGGTCGATTTTAGATTCTATATAATTGATTTTAGAGATAATATTTTCTTGTGTTTCTAGTGGGGGGAATTGCATTTTGACATTGCGGATTTCATTTCTATTGATACCGGGAACACCATTGCATCCAAAAACCTTGAAGGTTTTAAAACCTCCATTTGAATCCTAGATTGATACTCCCATACCTTGCTATCCCACTGAGTTTGGTTCCAACAGAAGCATTGACAAATATGTGATCACTTGCTTGCCATT
>NZ_MLAS01000017.1 GCF_002272785.1 Helicobacter sp. 13S00477-4
AGCCCTGATGGTATCTATTAAGCCCCTATCCACATCTGCCATCAACCTGAAAACTCCATTATTGCCATTGATGGTATTGACATTGAGGGTTCTTGATGCAAAAGGGGTAGGGGATATGAGGCGGTAACACTCTCCAGTGGGGCAATAAACCCCATTGATATTGCTAGAATCATAATGAGATAGATCCACAATAGAAAAACTTTTTTCTGTGTAGGTGTCTAAGGATTTTGGTTTGCTTGGATTGCTTATGTTTAAATTATTTACAATAGAACTGCCTGTCAAATACCATTTTCCGCCATTTTGTAATGTGAGGTTTGCAAAAGAATTACTAGCAGGATCATTGCGTGCAGTCCTAGTGATGCCAATCAAAAAAGAATCAGAGTTACTCAAATTGATAAAAACATTTGAATTTTTTGAATCACGTGTGTCAGAAAAATTAATATCTCCTTTGAGTTGGATGATGTTATCAGGATTGAGGGTTTGTCCTGTTGTGGGATCATAATTAACATAAGCATTTCCTTGATTTTCTAGCTCAAAGATAGAGCGTACACGCCAGCCTGTTCTTGGGTCGCAAGTTGTATCGCAAGTTAGTCTTGGGAGTGCATTATCTACATTTACAATCAAATTTTTCTTAAAGATAAAATCACCACTCCTTGTTGCACTTCCTAATCCAAGGAAAAAGGCTCTCCCCATATTTGAATTTGGAGCGATGTTGACTGAGATGTTTGAATCAAAGGTGATGGGTCCTGCATCTCCAATAGTTTGTGGTCGTGCGACAAATAATCCGCCAAGACTGGTGCTACCACCTAGTGCAGTGCCATCGTAATAGAAATTGATTGTGCCACCACTAAAAGTTGTGGGCATTGTATTGCCAATATAGAATACCGAAATTGTTCCATTCGTTCCACTTGTTGTAGCATATTCATTGAGTGTTGCATTATTGAGTAGTTTGTTGTCATTGGTGGCATTATCAATAGATTTATAATCTATCCCACCATGATAAATTAGAATTCTTTTATTTGTTGTGTCTTTATCATATTCGAATCCATAAAATAAATTAGGATATAAAATAATAATAATGATATAAATCATATAATGATGGATTTTCACAATAAAACTCTTGGTATTTCGTATTTTTTTTATTTATTAAAGATAAACAAATTGTATTCCATAATTTTTAATTTTAATATAAATCTAATAGAAAAATACGAAGAATTTTTTCATCTTCTGTTATTAAGGTTTAGGTATCATTTTGCTATTTTTTTGATTTGGTTTATAAAGGATTAAGGTATTTTAAAAGGAGCTTATAAAAAGTATGAAGTTTTTTGTTTTAGGATTGGCTTTATTTTTAAGCGGTTGTTCTTTGTGGAATATGGTTGGTGGGAATATGTTACGTACAAATTGGGAAATAGAGAAAATTGTTGTTGATGGTAAAGAATATCTGTCGCCACAATCATTAAAAGCACAAGCTATTAGTGTTCTAGAAGCAAAAGAAAAAAATACACAGGACAATAGTTTTGATAATTATTTACCTGAAGCTAATCCTCAAGAAAATACTGCTTTACCTCAATCAGAAGACATGCCTCAAAATCCTAATAAAGAGGCTATTAAGGAAAATGAATTTTTAAGTATTAAGGAAGTAGCAACAATGGTTTTTGACCAAACTCAGAATCGTATCTATGGGACAGCGGCTTGTAATACTTATTTTGCTAGTTATACTTGGAAAGATACCAAGCACCTTGAAGTAGGGAATACAGGAATGACACGTAAGTTGTGTGATCCAGATGAATTGATGGGTTTTGAATTTCGTTTTATGAGGAATTTTAATGGAATGTTTACAGTTACTCAAGATAAAACTAGTATGATATTAGATAATGGTAAAATGCAAATATATCTTCAATGAATACTATCAATAAGGTTATTTGCTCAGAATTTGAAGTCAAGGGTTCAAAATTTTTAGGATTTTTAATGCCTTATAGTTTTTATGATAATCAATTAAAAGAGCTTAAAAATACTCATCCAAAAGCTGTCCATTTTGTATATGCTTATAGAAAAATCCAATCAGGACAAATTCATGAGGGTTTTAGTGATGATGGTGAGCCTAGGGGGAGTTCAGGTATGCCTGTATTGAATATTATGAGGAGAGAGGGTTTGATTGATAGTGCTGTGATTGTTGTTCGTTATTTTGGAGGAGTATTATTGGGAGTAGGAGGACTTATGAAAGCTTATGGCAAAAGTATACTTTTATGTGTTGATTTAGCCAAAAAGACCCAAGTAATGATTCCATTTGAATTTTTTAAGACAATCTCTTTGCAATGTCCTTATAAAATACTTCGAAAAATAGAATATTTAGCGAAGAATTTAGATTTAATGCTAGAGAAAAAAGATTTTATGCAAAATTCAATAAAAATTAATCTTTCTGGAAGTATCAAAGGAGTTGATACTTTTTTGAATATTTATCGGCACGATTTGGGATATTAGGAGTTAAAAGATGGATTTTTTAAGTGGATATTATTTGTGGATAAAAGCTTTGCATGTGATTGGGGTAGTATCTTGGATGGCTATGTTGTTTTATTTGCCTCGATTGTTTGTTTATCATATTGAAAATATTCAAAATCAAGGCTATATAGGAGTTGTAAAAATTCAGGAGAGAAAGCTTTATGTATTCATTGGTCAGCCTGCAATGGCATTGACTTTAATCACAGGTATTCTGATGGTATTTATCCAACCCCAGTTATTTTCAACAGGGGCTTGGTTACATGTTAAGCTTTTGTTTGTAGCCATTTTATTGATTTTTCATTTTATATGTGGGTATTATGTAAGAGTGTTATGTAACGATAAATGCAATCGCAGTGGGAAATTTTTTAGGATTTTTAATGAAGTGCCAACAATTTGTTTGATTGTAATTGTTGTTTGTGCGGTTACTAAAGTGTTTTAGGAGAATAATAATGGAAAAATTATGGGGTGGGAGATTTGATGGGCAAAATAGCAACCTGTTAGAAGTTTTTAATGCTTCTATTGGTTTTGATAAAGAACTTTGGGAATATGATATATTGGGTTCTAAAGTCCATGCAAAAATGCTTTTTGGCATTGGTGTCTTGGATGAAAAAGAATACATTGCTATTTTTGATGGTTTGGAAAAAATTAGCGATAGGATAAAAAAAAATGAATTTGAGTTTAGAATATATGATGAAGATATCCATATGGCTATTGAATCTGCATTGACCCAACTCATAGGAGATACAGCAAAAAAACTTCATACTGCTAGGAGTCGGAATGATCAAATAGTATTTGATTTTAAGATGTATGTACTTGAACATAATCAGATCATCAGACAAAAGATATTGGATTTATCAGATATCTTACTTGACATTGCTAAAGAACATACAGAGACTATCATGCCTGGGATGACTCATCTCCAACATGCACAACCTGTAAATTTTGGATTTCATATGGTGGCTTGGTGTGTGAATTTCAAAAGGGATTATCAACGGTTTTGTGATAGCTATGAACGTAATAATTATTTTCCATTGGGTGTAGGTGCTATGGCAGGAACACCTTATGGTAATAATCGTGAAGAAATGGCAAGGAGTTTAGGTTTTATTGCTCCTACTTTGAATGCTATGGATACTGTTAGTCAAAGAGATTTTGCATTGGATTTGCTTTATGATATTTCAATGCTCATGATGCATATTTCTAGGATTGCTGAAGAATTAGTACTTTGGAGTAGTTATGAGTTTAGATTTATTACATTATCAGATATGTATTCTACGGGAAGTTCAATTATGCCTCAAAAGAAAAATCCTGATGTGCCTGAGTTGTTAAGGGGTAAAAGTGGTAGAGTTTTTGGCAATTTGATAGCTTTATTGACCGTAATGAAAGGATTACCATTGGCATATAATAAAGATACACAAGAAGATAAAGAAGGTGTATTTGATAGTGTGAATACTGCTATAATTTCGTTGGATATTTTAAAAGAAGTGCTTTCTACGATGAGTATCCATACTGAAAATATGGCAAATATGGCAAATATAGGACATTTGACTGCGACTGATTTGGCTGATTTTTTAGTCAAAGAGAAAAATATACCTTTTAGAGAAGCTCATCATATTACAGGCAAAATTGTAGCTTTTGCGGAAAAAAAAGGTTTAGATATTACTGAATTGAATGAGGATGAAATATCTGATATTGCTTCTTTTGAAATGAAAGGGATTAAAAATATTTTAAATTTAAGAACTTCAATGAATGCAAGGGATAGTTTAGGAGGTACTGCAAGTATAAGGACAAAAGAACAAATTAGCTATCTTGAAAAATGGTTAGATGGATGCAAAAATGGATAAACAAAAACAAATTATTGAAATGTTCAATCAAATTGCTCCTACTTATGATGTTACCAATCGTATTTTAAGTTTGGGCATTGATGTTGCTTGGAGGAGAGAGGCTTGTAAAAAAGCTTTTGAATATATAGAAGACTTCAAAGATGGAGTTATTTTAGATGTGGCTTGTGGCACAGGAGATATGATTTTACATTGGTGTAAAAATGCTCATAAAACAAATCATACATTTGAAAAAATCATTGGTATTGATCCTTCTGATGGTATGCTTGAGATGGCTACGCAGAAACTCAAGCCCTATATAGAATCTCAAAAGGTTATATTGTTTTCAGGAGAGGCAAAAAATTTAAGCAGTGTAGAATCTGAAAGTATAGACATTCTTTCTATTGCCTATGGTCTTAGAAATGTTGTTGATTTGAATCAAGCATTGAATGAGTTTCAAAGGGTTTTAAAGAAAAATGGAGTATTGGTTATACTTGAATTCACAAAGAAAGAAAAAGAAAGTTTTTTGGATAGAATAACAGGAATTTATACTAAAAAAATACTTCCTTTTGTTGGAGGAATAGTATCTAGGAATTACAAAGCTTATAGCTATTTGCCTCATTCAATAGGAGAGTTTTTAAATGTTGATAAACTCAAAAATGAATTGCTTAGAGTTGGCATCAGAACTAAGTTTGTCAAAGGCTATAGTGCAGGTATTTCAACCTTATTGATTGGAGTGAAACAAGAAAATGGAAGATAATGCTTTACTTAGAGATTTTTTAGCTCTATCAGAGCCTTTAACTTGGGGAGTATTAATTGTTTTAGGGGCATGTTTTTATCTGCTTTGGCTCCTACAAAAGAAAAATTTTGGTTTTTCTGCTAGGATGTTTGTCGCTTTATTTATGGGCATTATGCTTGGCTTTGCATTGCAGAGCATAGCAGGTTATCCTCAACAAGATGAGATGAAACATATTGCTTGGTTTGCTGAGGTGAAAGTATGGCTAGGATTTTTTGGGAAGGCTTTTGTGCATTTTATTAAAATGCTTGTTATCCCTATTATTTTATTTTCTATGATTCGAGTTATCCTCAATATTGATAATGGCATTAATTTAAAAGCTTTGCTAAGTCGTTCAATTTTTTGGCTTTTGTTTACTACTGCTATTGCTGCTAGTGTGGGTATTTTTTTGGCTGTAACTTTTGGTTTAGGAGAGAATTTTAGTGCTTATGTAGGTGATAAGCAGATCCGTGAAGTAAAAACTTTTACAGATGTTTTATTAGGACTCATTCCTGGCAATCCTATTGCTGCAATGAGTAATGAAAATATTGTTGGTGTAGTCATTTTGACATTTTTTATTGGATTTGGTGCAAGGAGTATAGCGAAGAAAAAAGAGTTTGAAGGGATATCAAAAACTTTTTCAGATGTTATTGAGGCTGGTTATCAAATTGTAATGTTGATGACACTTTTTGTGATTCGATTTATGCCTTATGCTGTAGTTTGTTTGATGGCAAATACATTGGTTTCAAATGGTTTTGGTGCTATTAAAGATGCTGCATTGTTTGTGGGTTTGGTTTATTTAGCGATGGTGATAATGTTGGGTGTGCATTTGCTTTTAATTACTTTGCATGGATTAAATCCTTGGATTTATTTTAGAAAATGCTTGGATGCTTGGATGCTTGCTTTTACGAGTAGATCTTCGGTAGCCATGCTACCTTTAAGCATTTCAACATTGACACAAAAGTTAGGTGTGAATCCTACTACTGCAAATTTTACAGCCTCTTTGGGTAGTACTGTTGGTTTGAATGGTTGTGCAGGATATTTTCCGGCAATGACAGCAGTTTTTATTGCTAATTTGTTACATGTGCCAGTTGATTTTAGTTTTATGGCTATGGTTGTTGTCGTTGCTGTTTTGGGTTCTTTAGGTATAGCTGGGATTCCGGGTGTTGCAACGATGGCTGCTTCAATTATGCTGACAGGAATTGGCTTTGGTGGACATTTTGGGTTATTAGCAATAGTATTGGCTATTGATCCTATTTTGGATATGGCTCGAACTATGAGTAATGTTTCTGGTGCAATGACCTCAGCTGTTTGCACAGATAAAGAACTTGGAACTTTAAATAAAAAAACTTACAATGTTTAATGGAGTTGTTATGGACGATATTAGTTTTGAAGCTAGGATTGAGAGGGCTAAAGAAATCTTAGGCAAGCTTAATATTCAAAATCTTAATCTTAAAGAAGGCTTAAACCTTTACAAAGAAGGAATGAATGAACTTGAGAATGCTCAAAAAATGCTTGAAGATGCTAAACTCGAATTTGAAGAATTGAAATTTAACGCCATTCAAGATAAGGATAAAGAATGAATGTTGCAGTTTTTCAATTACCTTCTTTACCACTTAAAGAAGATAAATTAGTTTCTTATCTGAAAAATATTGAAAAAGGTTCTGTTGTTGTTCTTGGTGAGTATGTATTGAATCTTTTTTTTCATGAACTTAAAGGGGTTTCAAAAGATATTATTAATAAAACGACTCAAAGTAAACTTTTGCAATTAAGCAAATTGGCTAAAAAATATAATTTGATTATTATTGCACCTGTATTGTGTGGAGATGAAAAAAAATTATACAAAAAAATTGCTATTATTGATGCGACTAAAACAGATTTTTATATGCAACAAAAATTAATCGGATATGATGATTGGAATGAGGAAGCATTTTTTGCCAATCCTAAAAGTAAATCTTTTAAGCTCCCTTATATTTTTGAAAAAGATGGTTTAAAAATTGCAGTTTTATTTGGTTTTGAAATTCATTTTGATGAGATATGGTTAAAGATGAAAAATATAGGAGTAGATGTTGTTATTTTGCCCACAGTTTCTACATTTGAATCAAATCAGAGGTGGAGAGAGTTATGCAAATCAAGGGCTTTTTGTAATTCTTGTATGATAGTAAGGGTTAATAGGATTGGAGAATATAATTATAAGGGTTATGAATGGAAATTTTATGGGGATAGTTTTGTGGCATTGCCAAATAAAGAAATAGAAGATAGTTTGAATGAAAAAGAAGGTGTTTTGTGTATAAAAATAGAAAAAAGACAAATTGAGGAGTTTGTTAAAGAGTGGAATTTTAGGTAGTTGTAACATTTTATTTAAGGAAGCATTTTAGATTTGGGTATAATCCTTTTTCAATTACCTCAATATTGTGAATATAAAATAATCTCTCGTATTTATTCCATAAACAAGGAAATCAATGTCTGTAAAAATAGTTAATCAGGAATTAGAAAATTTATTTAAAGAGACTGAAAGCGGTTTGGTCTCTTATGAAAAAATAGCCCAGATAATCCAAAAAGCTCCTACGCTTGTTCAAATAAAGAGAATCAGAGAACTTGCACAAAAATATAAGAGAACATTGGTTAGTTCTTCAGAATTAGCTAAAAAGCTTAATACAAGAGATGAAATCAAATTAGCTGAAGAAAAAAGAAAAGTTTTAGATGAAGAGCTTGAAGATGAATTTGATTTTATGAAAGAACGTGAGCTTTTGGAGTGGAGTAGGAGTGATAGTCCTGTTCGGATGTATTTACGAGAAATGGGGCAAATACCTCTTTTGACAAAAGAAGAAGAAATTGATCTTAGCAAGCAAATTGAATTGGGCGAAAATACAATCTTAGATGCTATTTGTTCAGTGCCTTATTTGATAGATTTTATTTATGATTATAAAGATGCACTTATTAATAGAGAGAGACGAGTTAAAGAACTTTTTAAGAGTTTTGATGATGAGGCTGATGAAGGTGAAGATATTGATGAGGCTGATGAAGGTGAAGATATTGATGATGAGGATAATGAAGCTAGAAAGCCTGCTTCTAAAAAAGATCAAAAACGGGTTGAAAAAGTTTTAGATAGTTTTAAAGCTTTAGATAAGGCTAAAAAAGATTGGTTGAAGATTTTAGATTTAGGTCCTGATGATAATGATGATGAATTGGTCTATATTTTAACTTTAGCACATAAAAAACAAATTTTAAAAGATAGATTGCTTGATCTTGGTCCTACTAGTAAGCTTATCAATGAGCTTGTAAAGGCTATGGAGAATACACTTAAAACAGGCGATGGGTTTGAAAAGGAACTTAAAAGACTTGAATACAAACTCCCTCTTTTTAATGATACACTGATAGAAAATCATCAACGTATCCTTGATAATATCACAAATATGTCTAGAGATGATATTGTTGCTGCTGTGCCTGAAACTACCATGGTGAGTGTTTATGTTGAATTAAAAAAGCTTTTTCAGACTAAAGAAGCTAGTGAAGATGGATTTAATTTGGAACCTGAAAAACTCAAAGAAATTTTGGAGCAAATCAAAAGAGGTAAATCTATCTCAGATAAAGCAAAAAATAAAATGGCAAAATCAAATTTGAGGCTTGTAGTGAGTATTGCTAAACGCTATACCAATAGGGGTTTGCCATTTTTAGACCTCATACAAGAGGGAAATATTGGTTTGATGAAGGCTGTTGATAAGTTTGAATATAAAAAGGGATTCAAATTTTCTACTTATGCAACTTGGTGGATTCGTCAGGCTATATCACGAGCTATTGCTGATCAGGCTAGAACCATTAGGATACCTATTCATATGATAGAGACTATCAATCGTATCCATAAGATTATGCGTAAATATGTCCAAGAAAATGGCAAAGAACCAGATGTTGAAATCATTGCACAAGAAGTAGGCTTACCCATTGATAAGGTAAAAAATGTTATTAAAATCACTAAAGAGCCTGTTAGTCTTGAAGCTCCAATTGGAAATGATGATGATGGGAAATTTGGAGATTTTGTAGAAGATAAAAATTCAATGGGTCCAATGGAATATATCATGAAAGAGGATCTAAAGGTTCAAATTGATGAGGTGCTTGATCAGTTGAATGATAGAGAAAAAGCTGTTATCCGTATGCGTTTTGGTCTCTTAGATGATGAAAGTGATAGGACACTTGAAGAAATTGGTAAAGAGCTTAATGTTACTAGAGAACGTGTAAGACAGATAGAATCAAGTGCTATTAAAAAGCTTAAACATCCTAAAGTTGGTAGGAAACTTAAAAATTATATTGAAGAATAAAGGATAAATGTATTTTGTTTAATATACTTCCAAGTTATTCTTATCATTGGATTATTTTTGTTTTTTCTGTTATTTTGGTAGGGTTTTATAATGATATTTTTTGGTCAGATATTTATAATTATGCCATTATACAAGGTAATGAAAATTATTTTTTCTTAGTAGTTTTATTTTTTACTTATGTTCTGATACTTTCGCTTTGTATTGAGATTGTTAGTTTTTATTTTAGTGTAAAGTTTATTATTGGTCTTTTGATTATTATTGCTTGCATCAGTGAATATTATATGAACTCTCTTGATATTAGTATCAATAGTATGATTATAGAAAGTTTATGGCATACTACTTTTAGAGAGATTAGAGATTTTTTGACTTTGGGCTTATTTTGGTCTTTTTTGTTCTATGGGGTATTCCCTCTTTGGATTTTATGGCAGATAAAGTTGAAAAAGACAGCTCCTTTTTTAAAGGCTACTTATCAAAAATTTAAAGTAATAGGGGTATATTTTTTATTCATAGGAGGTATATATATCATATGGGGTGGAAATATAATCTTTGCTTTTAAAAGTTCTAAGGCGATTATATATATGACTAATCCTATCACACCAATTCGGTCAAGCATTGATTTTGGCTTGCAAGCTTTAAATCCTAAACCACGTTTCATCAATGTTGGTCTAGATGCTAGGTTTAATCAAAAACATTCAAGATCTAATATTTTTGTATTGGTGATTGGAGAAAGTGCTAGGGCTGCAAATTTTTATTTGAATGGTTATTATAGAGATACAAATCCTTATATGAAAAAACTTACTTCATTGGTAAATTTTACAAGGTTTTATTCTTGTGGTGTAATCACGGCTATATCTATCCCATGCATGTTGACAAATTATACGCATAAAACTTATAAAAATAGACACCAATCTTTTTATATTGATAATATCATGGATATTGCCCAGAGGGTTGGGTACGAAACTTATTGGATTAGCAATAATGGTGGTGCTTGTATGGGAAAAGTGTGTGAAAGAATCAAAAATATTAAATATTATAATGGTCCACAGGATTTAGATGGGGATATGCTTGTAGAAATTGAGGATATTATTACAAATGCTAAAGAGGACTCATTTTTAGTTATCAATCTTCATGGGAGCCATGGAGCTAGTTACTATAAAAGATATCCAAGTGGTTTTGAGGTATTTTCACCAGTTTGTCATACAAGTGAATTACAAAAATGTTCCAAACAGGATATTGTGAATGCTTATGACAATTCAATCATATATACAGATTATTTTTTGTATCAGATTGTCCAAGCTTTGGAAAAAAATAAAAAGTTTTCTGTAGCCATGTGGTATTTAAGTGATCATGGAGAGAGTCTTGGGGAATATGGTGAATATATGCATGGTGGATTACCTTATGTTCTTTCACCAGATGTGCAGAAACATATTCCTTCAATGATCTGGTTAGGGAAGGGATTTGAGAATGATTATAATAGATTGAATGCACAAAAAGATAAAAAACTAAGTCAAGATTATGTATTCCATACATTGCTTGATTTGCTTGATATTCAAACAAAAGATTATCAAAAGGATCTAGACATTATGAATCAAAATTGAGTATCAATCTTTTTGATTCCTCATAATAGTCGGTACATCAAGATCTACTTGTCTGAAATCTTCACCGCCACTGACAATCCTGATGGTATCAATTGAGATCCTTGACATTTTATGAGTAGATTCTCCGACACTCTCTTCTTTTGGTTGATTGTCAATGATTTCTTTTTCAAAACCAGTTGCGATTAGGGTTACTCTAACTTGATCAGTTGGCATATCTGTAATAGTCCTTGTGCCAAAAATAATATCAGCATCTTCATTGGCAGCATCATGTATCAATCCCATTGCTTCATTGATTTGTGCTAGGGGATAGTTTGGATTGATTTCAAAAGTGACTAATACACCCATTGCTCCTTGTATAGAAAGATTATCAAATAATGGAGATTCAATAGCACTCGTGACTGCTTCAGAAGCAGAATTTTCACCTGTTGCTTCTCCTGTGCCCATTAAAGATAATCCTTTGTGGCTCATTACTGTTCTTAAGTCTGCAAAATCAGTGTTGATATCATTTTCGCCATGATTGAGTACGACACCAGAAATACCATTAACCGCCCTAGCTAAGATACTATCAACTGCTTTAAAACTTTCTTTGATTCCAGTGTCTCTTTTGACGATAGAAAGCAATTTTTCATTAGGGATTACAACAATAGCATCGCTGCTTGCTTTAAGCTCTTTAAGCCCTTCTTCTGCAATTTTGGCACGTTTTTTACCTTCCATTTTGAAGGGTTTTGTAACAATTGAGATTGTAAGTGCACCAACTTCTTTTGCTGCTTGTGCAATGATTGGTGCAGCACCTGTTCCTGTTCCGCCACCAAGTCCTGCAGAAATAAATACAATATCAGAATTGCAGAGTATTTCTTTTATATTTTCAAAACTTTCTTGGGCTGCTTGCATCCCAATTTCTGGTAACATTCCTGCACCTAAACCTTTGGTAAGTTTTTCTCCAAGTTTGATTTTGACTTGTGCAGGTGAACTTTCTAAGTGCTGTATATCCGTATTTGCTGCTACTAATAAAATGTCTTTATGTGTTCCTGTTTCAATGAGGTGTGCTATCATATTTGATCCACCCCCTCCCACACCCACAACTGTTATTTTTGCACCACTTGCGGTATGGATTTCTTGAATATCTATTTTTAATTTTTCGTGTGCCATTTTCCTGCCTTTCTTAAAATAACTTTGATGCCAATCGTGTGAAAAAATTGGTCAATTTATTGTCTTTAGCACTATTTGCGTTATTTATTATATCTTTTTTTTGAACTTTATTATCATTTTTTAGAATTTCTTCTTTTAAATTTGTAAGATCAGCTACGATAAAACCTCCTTGTTGTGGTTGAATAGGAATTGGATCTGTATTGATTTTGTCTTTTTTATAGCGTATATTTTTTTCAGAATCTTTTTCATAGTTAGTATATTTACCTGCTCCATACCAAATAAGACCAATAGCAACTGAATTTGCAGGATCTTTAAGTTCATCAAATAATCCTAATATCTCTATAGGCTTTGCAATGCGAATTGGCATCCTTTGAAAAATTGCTCCAGCAATTTCTCGAATACCTGCCATATTCAACATGCCACCTGTTAAAACAACACCTGCTCCAAGTTGATCTTTTAGTCCACTTTTGGCAATTGATTTTGCTAGGATGCCTAGTGTTTCAACTACTCGTGAGTGAATGACTTCTTGAATAGATTCTAAGAATATGCAATGTTTTGCATCATCGGTACCGATTGAAGGGACTTCAATTTTTTGAGGTATTTCTTCATTTGGGATAAGGTTTCCATAATTAATTTTTACAGCTTCAGCAGCTGCAATATGGGTATTAAGTACCATTGCTAGATCGCTTGTAATGTGATGAGAACCAACTCCTAAGAAATCATTATATTTCATAGAATTTCCCTCATAAATCATCAATTCGCAAGTGCTTCCTCCTATATCAATACAAGCTACTCCTAGCTCTTTTTCATCATCACTTAAAACGGCAATAGAAGCAGCATAAGCAGATAAGACGACATTTTCTATTTCTACACCTGCTAATCGAACAGATTTTTTAAGATTTTCTAAGCTGGTGCGTTGGACTGTGACAATATGAACAAAAATTTCTAATCTGGCTCCATTCATGCCCATAGGATCCTCAATAAAGTCTTGATCATCAAGTTTGAATTTATAAGGAAGGACGTGGATAACTTCATATTCTGAAGGTATTGAAGCATTATAAAGAGCTGTTTCTAACACCCTGCCAATTTCTTTGATACCAATTTCGCTGCTTGGTATGTTTACAACCCCAGAGCTATTGATACTTTTTGTATAAGCTCCAGAAATAGAGACAATGGCTTTATTGATATTGTCCAATCCTGCCATTCTTTTTGCATCAATTACAGAGCTTTTAATAGCTCTACTGGCTAATTCAATATTGACAATAACTCCTTTTTTGATGCCTTGTGATTTTTGTGTGCCTGTGCCAATAATCTGAGGGAGACCATCTTTGACTTCAGCTATCACAGAGCAAATTTTGCTAGAACCTATATCTATTCCTAGAATTGTGTGACTCAAATTTGCCTCCTAGCTAGTAATATCTTTTTATATTGTATTTCTTTTTGAGATAATCAATAAGCATTTGATCTAAAAAATTGGTTTTTAAATTTTTTGTTATCATCGCCATTTTGTCTTGATTTTCAACCTTATGTTCAAAATTTTGATCAATTATTTTATATAGAATAGCTTTTTCTCCAATCAGAGCAAAATCGGATTTTTTGTTGCTGGTGAAAATATGTGCTATTAGTTGAGATATTTCTTTTTTATTTAAGCCCTCAATTTTTCCATCAAAGGTTGGATAAACAAATCCAATATTTTTACCTTTAAAGTCAAGTAGTTTATTCGCAGCTTCAATTTTCAATAGCTGAATTTTCTTTTGATTTTTAAATTCATTTAAAACTTCTGGTTTGGCTTCTTGAAAACTTTTGGGTTGTGGAGGTTTTTTTGAGAGAAGTTTGATGACAATATAGCCGTCTTTGTAGGCTATGGGTTTAATTGTATCATTTTCTTTGATATTTTCTATCGCTTCCATTATATTTTTTGGGTATTCATTTGAATTTTCGTTGAGTGTTTGGACTTTAAAGTCTTTAACATTGTTTTTTTTGAGTTCAATGTATTCTTTTAGTGCTAAAGATTGAGCTTTTTGCATTTGAATATCTTTTTTGACTTGTTCTTTGGCTTCTTGGAAAGTTTTTAATCCTCCTTCCTCATTTAAATAAAGGCTTTTATTTTGATTGTATTGCTCTTGAAGTTCTTTGGAAGTGAATGATTTTACATCAGATTTTACAAAAATAGTTTTTATTTTATATTGGGCAGGGTATTGATAGGAAGTTTTATTTTTTTCCCAAAAACTTTTGATTTCACTTTCAGTCATTTTTGGCTGAATGTTTTTTGTATCTAAAATCAGGATTTCAATTTTATCTTGAAGGGCAGTGGCTGAAGAAACTGCTGATAATTCTAAAGGAGTGATAGTATCTGGGAGGAGTGCGGTGATTTTTTGTATCAAAATAGCATTCCTCAGACTGTTTTCAAAATCTTCTGGGCGATAATTATTTTCTTTTAAGGTAGTTTTGTATTGATTTTCATCAAAATGACCATTGTTTTGGAAAGCATCATTATGAATGATTTCATTGATAATTTCAGAATCTTCAACACGTAATCCTAAATCAAGAGCAAAATTTCTTAACAAAGCTTGGTTGATAACCATATTCATAGCGATATCTTGAAGTTTTAATGCGTTGGCTTGTTCTTGCGTAAAATCATTGAACGCCTGTGCATATGCTTCATAAATTCTTCTATATTCTTGATCAAACTCATCTTTCGTAATTTTTATTTTCCCTACTTTAGCAACTGTATCGCCCGTTATTGAAAAATTATATTGTCCCCAACCAATCATCCCTGCAGCAATAAATGCTATTGTACTTATCCAGATAGTCACCACTAAGTATTTTTTATGTTTTTGCATCCATTCTATCATTTAGTTTAAAGAATCCTTAATATAGCTTTGGTTTTAAATATATTTAACTCACCCATAAAGCCCTATAATTTGAATATATTACTTTATATTATTAAAGGGGATAATCGTCCTAACCTTGAAATTTTGTAAAATACTTTATTTCAAAATGTTATATTGTAGCATAAAATAGGTAAAATTAAGCTTTATTTCATATATTTAATCTTAAGAGGCAACTATGAATACAAAAGAATTGTTTGATTTGGATATGAAAACTATCTGGCATCCCTGTACACAAATGAAAGATCATGAGAAGCTTCCTATTGTGCCTATAAAAAGTGGTAAAGGTATTTATTTATATGATTTTGATGGGAATGCTTATATTGATTGTGTTAGTAGTTGGTGGGTAAATTTATTTGGTCATAGTAATGATTATATCAATAGCAAGCTAAAAGAGCAGATTGAGACTCTTGAACATGTTATTTTAGCTGGTTTTACACACGAAGGTATTATTCGTCTTTCTAATAGATTGGTTGGTTTAACACCAAAAGGTTTGGATAAATGTTTTTATGCAGATAATGGTTCTTCTTGTGTTGAAGTGGCTTTAAAGATGAGCTATCATGCTCATTTATTGGATGGAAAAAAACGACCTAAATTTTTATCTTTGAAGAATTCTTATCATGGAGAAACAATAGGAGCCTTATCTGTTGGCTCTGTTGAGCTTTATAAAAAAACTTATGAACAAATTTTGATCCAATGCCTTCAGGTGAATGCTCCAAAAGACGATGAAGATATTTTTATAGCATTAAAAGAATTAGAAAATGTCTTGCATAAAGAGGGTGAAAATATTTCTGCATTTATTTTAGAGCCTTTAATACAATGTGCAGGGAATATGAAAATGTACCCAGCTGCTTATGTTCAAAAAGCTTCCAAAATATGTCAAGAATATGGCATTTATGTCATTTTTGATGAGATTGCAGTAGGTTTTGGAAGGAGCGGGAGTTTATTTGCTTATGAACAATGTGGTGTTATTCCTGATTTTTTATGTTTATCAAAAGGTTTGAGTGGTGGGTATATGCCATTGTCTGTTGTGATGATGGGAAATAACATATATGAAAAATTTTATGCTCCTTATGAGGAACAAAAGGCATTTTTACATTCTCATAGTTATACAGGGAATGCTTTGGCTTGTGCTTGTGCTAATGCTGTTTTGGATATTTTTGAATCTCAAAATATTATTGAAAAAAATAAAAAATTAAGTAGTTTTATTGTTTCTGCTATGCAAGGTTTAAGAGAATACAAGTTTGTTGCCAATCTACGCTATCAAGGTATGGTATTTGCTTTTGATCTTATTGGTTTTGAGGAAGGAAGGAGGGTTGGACTTGAAGTATTTGAAGCAGGATTGAAAAAAGGTCTTTTATTGCGTCCTTTAGGGAATACAATTTATTTTATGCCTCCTTATGTGATTTCTGAAGAAGAAGTGAAGTATGTATTTGATTCTATAAAAATTATTTTGAACAAATACAATATTAAGTAAGAATCAAATAGAATTTTAAAAATCAAAAAATTGTATCCAGCAAAAAAACAATAAGGAATCCTGTGATGGAGACTAGAAAGAAACGTGTCTTGGTTAAGTTTTCAGGTGAGGCTATGGCGGGTGATAATGGTTTTGGTATTGATAGTTCTATACTTGCTTTTATCGCTACAGAGATAAAAATTTTAGCTGAAAATAATGTTGAAGTAGGGATTGTTATTGGAGGGGGTAATATCATTCGAGGTGTCAGTGCATCTGCAGGGGGAATAATTAGACGTACAAGCGGAGATTATATGGGCATGTTAGCTACAGTTATTAACGCAGTAGCTATGCAAGAAGCTTTAGAGCATATTGGTATGGATGTAAGGGTGCAAAGCGCTATAGAGATAAAAGAAATTTGTGAATCTTATATTTATAGAAAGGCTATCAGGCATCTTGAAAAAGGAAGGATTGTTATTTTTGGTGCGGGTACAGGCAATCCATTTTTCACTACCGATACCGCAGCAACTCTTAGAGCTGTAGAAATAGGTGCAGATATGATTGTAAAAGCGACAAAAGTAGATGGAGTTTATGATAAAGATCCTCAAAAATTCAAAGATGCTAAAAAATTGGATATGTTGAGTTATGATGAAGCTTTGAGGGATGATATTAAAGTGATGGATGATACAGCTATTGCATTGGCAAAAGATAATAAACTTCCTATTGTTGTGTGTAATATGTTTAAAGAAGAAAATTTATTAAAAATAATAAAATACAATAGTGGGATTTGCTCTGTGGTAAAATAACATTTTTGAAATCTAGTAAAACAAAGGAATTAAAATTGAGAACAGAAGAAATTGTAGCAAAGGCTTTAGAAAAAATAGGCAATGATAGGTATATTCTTTCAAATTTGATTTTTTCGAGAGTAAAGCAGTTAAATGCTGGTGCAAAACCTTTAGTTAATATGGATTTGAAACAAAATAAATTGAGTGATATTGCAATGAGAGAAATTGCTGAAGGAAAAGTAAGTATTGATCGAATTGATGAAAAAAATATTTAGAAGGTTTGTCAAAATTTGGAATTTTTTGATACCTTAAAAGAAATTATAGAACCTCATAAGGCTATCAATGTCCTTGATAGTCTTGCAAAAATGACCCCAAAGATATATGATGCTTTGGATATAGCACAAAAATATCACGATGGACAAAGAAGAAAAAGCGGGGAGCCTTATATTATCCATCCTATTTGTGTAGCTTGCATTATAGCCTTTTATGGGGGCGATGAGGCAATGATTTGTTCTGCGTTATTGCATGATGTAGTTGAAGATACGATGTGTGATATTGATTTGATTAAACATAAATTTGGTGAAGATGTTGCTAATTTGGTTGATGCACTCACTAAAATCACTGAAATTAGGAAAGAAGAATTCACATCAGGTAATTCCAGTCAAAAACTTATTATTTCTGCATTATCTTTTAGAAAAATTCTTGTGGCTGCTATTGATGATCCTAGAGCATTGGTTATAAAGATCAGCGATAGATTGCATAATATGCTTACATTAGAAGTGCTCAGCCGTGAAAAACAAATACGCATTTCTGAAGAGACTTTGGTCGTCTATGCACCTATTGCACATAGATTAGGTATTTCTTCAATAAAAAATGAGCTTGAAGATAAAAGTTTTAATTATATTTTTCCTCAAGAGTATGAAAAAATCCAAACTTATTTGAAAGAAAACAAACAACCTTTATCATTCAAGCTGAATTATTTTATTGATAAACTGACAAGGCTTCTTTTGAACAATGGCTTTTTGGATTCTGATTTTTGTATTGAAAGTAGAGTAAAACGACCTTATTCAATTTATTTGAAAATGCAAAGAAAAGGTGTGAGTATTGATGAGATTTTAGATTTATTGGCAGTGCGTATTATTGTGCAAAGTCCTCTTGAATGTTATAAAATTTTGGGCATTATTCATTTGGAGTTTAAGCCTATTGTTTCGAGATTTAAAGATTATATAGCACTGCCTAAAGAAAATGGTTATCAAACAATCCATACAACGATTTTTGATGAATCTTCAGTTTATGAAATTCAAATACGTACCTTTGATATGCATAAAAGTGCTGAATATGGGATTGCTGCTCATTGGAAATATAAAAGTGGTGGCATAATTCCAAGTCTTGAATGGTTGCATAATTTGCAATATCAGAATAATACGATTGAAGAGTTTTATGAACTCGTCAAAAATGATTTGTATCAAGAAGATATTATTGTATTTTCACCTGATGGAGATACTTATAGTTTGCCAGTAGGGGCTGTTGTTTTGGATTTTGCTTATGCGATTCATAGTGTATTAGGTGATAATGCTAAGGAAGCTTATGTTAATAATCAGAAAGTTTCTTTATTGCAAATTTTAAAGAGTGGCGATATTGTACGTATTGTAACAGGCAAACAAAGTGTGCCAAAATCTACTTGGGTAGATGCAGTCAAGACTTCTCGTGCAAAAAGTCATTTAAAATTGCAACGTCAAAATCGTATTCGTGAAATAGAAAAGAAGAGTGCAGTCAATATTTTATCTACCATTTTTAGTAAAAATCACAAAACTTTTGAAAGGTATCTTTCAATAAAAGGTTTTGATAGTTCTCTTTATAGAGTGAGCAAGGATATTCAATTTTTGCAAGATATGAAGAACAAAATTAAAGAGAGTTTTAATACAGAATTTAGTTTTTTTGCAAAATTTAGAATGAATATGCTAAAGCTAAAAGAGATAAAATTGGAAAATTTTTTGATATATACTAATGGTCATGTGAATGAAGTTTTGTTTGATTATTGTTGTCAGCCAAAATATGGCGATGAGATTTTGGCTATAATCACAGGTCAAAAGGTTGTTGTTCATCATAAATTATGCGACAAGCTGAATGAATTGATTGATTCGGGTGTTCCAATGGTATTTGTACAATGGTCTAAAAAAATTAAAACAGCTTTTAAAGTTATTGTTGCTTTAGAGGATAAAAAAGGCACATTGGCAAATTTTTTAAATACTTTAGCAAAGAAAGATTGCAATGTTATTGGTGTGTCATATTTGGGTTATAAAAGTCGATTTTCTACTCATTGTGAAATTTTATTTGAAACAGATTTGAAGGATATTAGATTCCTAAAAGAACTTTTAATGCGTAAATATAAGGTTATAGAGTTTTCAAGTTTAAAAGATGCATATCAAAATTAGGGGATATATATGGATAGGATAAATAATCAAAATCTTGAATCTAACCCAGATCTTAAAAATAAGATTAAAGAGGCAATTGCAGAGTTAAAGAGAGGGTCAAGTGATTTTATTGGCATAGAATATATTGAATCTTTAATTATGAGGTATTATCAAAGTGGTCAGCGATTTATTGTAAAAGCTGGTTTTGATCCAACCGCTCCAGATTTACATTTAGGTCATACTGTTTTGATTCAAAAATTAGCAACATTTCAAAGATATGGTGGAGATGTGAAGTTTTTAATTGGAGATTTTACTGCTACTATAGGTGATCCTAGTGGAAAAAATGAAACACGCAAACAGCTTACTCTAAAAGAGGTCGAAAAAAATGCTCAAACTTATAAAGATCAAGTTTTTAAAATCCTTGATCCTAGGTATACTGAGGTTTGTTTTAATTCTACATGGATTAATAAATTAGGGGTTGGAGGATTGGTTGATTTAACTTCTAAATTTTCAGTAGCAAGAATGCTTGAGCGTGACGATTTTGAGAAACGTTATAAGGAAAACCGCCCTATTAGTATCATTGAGTTTATGTACCCTCTTTTGCAAGGTTATGATTCTGTTGTGTTGAATGCTGATATTGAATTAGGCGGGAATGATCAGAAATTTAATTTACTTGTAGGTAGGACACTTCAGAGAGCATATGGACTAGAAAAAGAGCAGTCTGTATTGACTGTACCGTTGTTAGAAGGACTTGATGGTGTGAATAAAATGAGCAAAAGTTTAGGAAATTATATAGGAGTTACAGAAAAACCTCATTTAATGTATGCTAAAATACTGAGTATTTCTGATGACTTGATGTGGAAATATTATGATCTTTTGAGCGTGAAGACCATTCCTCAAATACAAGATTTAAAAAACAATGTCAAAGAAAATAAATTGCATCCAAAGATTGTTAAAGAAGAATTAGCCTTAGAAATTACAACTAAATATTATAATTTGGAAATCGCTTTAGAAGCTAAAAAAGAGTTTGAAAGTGTTTTTTCTAAAGATGAGATTCCAAGCGATATTCCAAAAATGGATTTTAAAGAGGGTATATGGATTTGTGAATTGTTAAAATTAGCAAATTTATGTCCTTCAACTTCACAAGCAAGACGAGATATTCAGGGGGGAGGAGTAAAAATTAATAAACAAAAAATTATAAATGAAAACTATAAATTTGAATTAGGTGAGTATATTATTCAGATAGGAAAGAGAAAATTTATAAAAGCTGTTATTAAATGATCTTTAAGGAAAAATAATCAATGAATGTGAAGCTAAAACCGTTAAAAATAGGCAAACACACCATAAAATATCCCATATTTCAAGGAGGTATGGGTGTGGGTATCAGTTGGGATGAATTGGCAGGTAATGTTTCTAAAGAAGGAGCTTTAGGTATTATCAGTGCTGTAGGTACAGGCTATTACAAGAAGTTAGAGTTTGTTGAAAGGATTGTTTCTTCAAAACCATTTGAAGCTATAAATTTTTATTCAAAGTATGCTTTGAATGAGATTTTCAGGAATGCAAGGAAAATTTGTGGCAGTAGTCCATTGGGTGCAAACATTCTATATGCTATTAATGAGTATGGAAGGGTTGTAAGGGATGCTTGTGAGGCTGGAGCAAATATTATTGTTACTGGAGCAGGTTTGCCCACTAATATGCCTGAATTTACAAAAAATTTTCCTGAAGTTGCACTTATTCCGATTGTTTCATCTGCAAAAGCTTTGAGGATTATTTGTAAACGTTGGGAAGAAAGATATTGTAAAGTCCCAGATGCTGTCATTGTAGAGGGTCCTTTGAGTGGAGGACATCAGGGGTTTAAATATGAGGATTGTTTTAAGGAAGAGTTTCAATTGGAAAATCTTGTTCCTCAGATTGTGCAAGAGGCTAAGAAATGGGGAAATATACCTGTAATAGCAGCTGGTGGGGTATGGGATAGGGCAGATATTGATAAAATGATTGCTTTGGGTGCAAGCGGGGTTCAAATGGGGACTAGGTTTTTGGGGACCAGAGAATGCGATGCTAAGGCATATGCTGAGATTTTGCCTCATATACAAAAAGATGATATCAAACTCATCAAATCTCCTGTAGGTTATCCAGCTAGGGCACTTAATATTGGTGTGATTCAGAGATTGCAAGAAGGTAATGCTCCTAAAGTTCGTTGTATTAGTAATTGTGTTTCCCCTTGTCATCGTGGGGTTGAGGCTAAGGCGGTAGGGTATTGTATTGCTGATAGTTTGGGCAAAGGTCATTTAGGCGATAAGCTTGAAGGTTTATATTTTAGTGGTGCTAATGGTTATCGTATAGAAAAAATAATTACTGTCAAAGAACTTATCAATGAGTTAACACAGGAGTAAATGTGTGGTGCGAATCCTGATTTTTTTCTTTTGTTTATCAGGATTTATTTTTGGAACAGAGCTAAAAATATTGCAAATTATTCCTTTTGGTGTGAGTAGTGTACGTATTACTTTCAATCAAGATATTTCAGGTATTTCTTTCAAAGAACATCATCTTAAGGATTTTAGAAGTTTTTTGGATTTGAAAGCTATTTTATCTATCCCAAAAAAAAATTATGTTTTTTCCAACAAGACTGAAATATCCATTGCACAAAATACTCAAGATATTGTTCGCGTTGTGATAAAAATCAATAAAGATAGTGTTTATCAAATTCGAATTGTACAGAAACATCTTTATATCAGTGTGATCGATAAACTTCCAGAGTCTACAGCTGATAAGAAAGTAAAAAAAAATTCAATCCCAAAAGAGAACAAATCAGTCCAGAAACATATTCCTACAAATAGTCCTAAAATACAAAAAAATCAGCATCCAGTATCTAAAAAAATCATCAATACAGCATCTTCAAAAATACAAAATACCTCAAAAGAAAAAACGCCAAGTCCTGTAGTGAAAATAACAAACCATAGTAATCAAATTGCCAGATCTAGCAAAAAAAAATATAAAATTGTTATTGATCCAGGTCATGGAGGCAAGGATTGTGGTGCAATGGGTATAACAAAAGTTTGTGAAAAAGTAATTGTTTTAAGTGTGAGTAAATTTTTAGAACAAGAGCTTAAAAAACGTGGTTATATTGTATATATGACAAGGGATAAAGATGTTTATATTAATTTGAAAGAAAGGACTGATTTTGCTAATGAAAAAAATGCTGATTTATTTGTTTCTATCCATGCTAATTCAGTTCCAAAAACTTCTAATGACAGTCCACAGGGAGTGGAGACTTATTTTCTTTCAACTGCAAGGAGTGAGAGAGCAAGAAAGGTAGCTGAGCTTGAGAATAAAGATGATGTTGATGTCATGAATTATTTTTCAAGGTTTTCATTTTTAAATTCTTTGAATTCTCATCGACTTATTGCTTCTAATAAACTTGCTATTGATATACAATTTGGTATTTTAAGAGAATTGCGTAAAAATTATCAAGGCGTTGTTGATGGTGGGGTTAGAGAGGGACCTTTTTGGGTTTTGGCCGGAGCTTTGATGCCCTCAGTTTTGATAGAGATTGGCTATAATTCTAATCCTATTGAAGCAAGAAGGATTGATGATAAGAGATATCAGAGATTGTTGAGCAAGGGTATAGCAGATGGTATTGAAGGTTATTTTGCTAAAAATTATCAATAAAAAGGCAAATAATGGGTAAAACAGATGTTTATAAGGTGATTTTTTCATCTGTATTTTTTTTATTTTTTATTTTTAGTATTTTTGCTCTATTGGTTTCCCAATTTAGCGATATTTTTTCTCAGTTATTTTTGATTTTGACTGGAGATGATAGAGTCTATACTACCCTTATAAGATTTTTTTATTTTTTTGGAATATTGATGTCTTTAGGCTATGTCGTATTCTCAGCATGGGTTCAAAAAGATATTTTTATACAGAGATTATTTTCAGCGTGTATTTGTATTATTTTTATTTTTATTTTTATTTTGAATATGAGTATAAGTAAAACTTTTGATTCAATTATAGTTGGATTAGTAAGCATCCAGGAGATAAGTCATTTATCTTTAACTGAGCTCATCGGAAAAAATTTTATTTATATTTTTATTTCAGGTTTTTTTTATTTATTTTTTTTGATTTTACCCTTAGTTGTCTTTGGTTTTAACTATCAATTCAATCAGAATAATAAGATTGGAAAGTGCTTGGCTTTTTTTTGCCCTTCTTTGAATATTTGTATTGTTGTTTTATTTGCTTCAGCTTTTCAGGCTTATTATGACAAGAGTAATTTATTTTTATATATTGATTTTTTGACTTTCTGTGTGTGTTTTATTTTGTTTTTCCAAGTTTTTTTGTCTCGTAAAGATTTTTTGGGTTTTTATGAGTATGCTAATATTTTGTTGCTTGTCATTGGGATATTAGTGTTTCTTTTTTGTTCCAATACGCTTTCTCAGGCAGAAAATTATTACAATGCCAGGATGTCTTTTTATTTACTGGGTTTTTTAGGATGGTGTGGGGAATGGATGTATCATAGTTTAATAGATGATTAAAATCTAGTGGGTTTTTTAATTTTCTTAAATAGAAGTTCCCTGTAAAAAGATTTTAATCCAAGTTGTTCTTTTGGTCCTATTTTGTAATATATGTGTTCAAGGTATTGTAAAATATATTTTTTAGGAATAGATACTTTTTTAGAATATTGCATTATTATATAATGTGGGAGTTTGATTTTTTTTTGATTGAAAGCAGAAGATATATTTTTATAAAAATCTCCATAAGCATTAAAACAAAATCGTCCAAATACAAAAGGCAGGTGTCGTTTTTTATACCATATTTCGCCCATATCTATATGCTCCCCTCCTTTGTAGCGATAGGATAAAGCACGATCCCCGATAAGTACTTCACCCTTTAGATTCAATACCTTGCATAGTGCATTTGAAGTGGCTGATTGATAGTCTTCAGATTCTGTGTTGGGGATGATGATGACACTCCATACGCTATTTTTGGCAATAATTCCAGAATCTGTTGTTTTATCTTTAAGGTATGAATAATAACCTGCTATAGATGAGATAAACCCTGCATCAATCCTTTTGAATAAAAAATCTTTGTTTAGTTTAGAAGGATACGATTTTTTGAGTTGCAAGAATTTCTTTGTGCCTGAAGTCATTGGATATGCCTTCATAAATACATCAAAGGGTAGTAAATTGATATATTCTATTTTTCCAAAACGCATAAAATCTCCAATCCAAATTTTTTTGTACTAGAAGATTTTAACTAAAAAAAATAATCATTGTACAAATTGATATAGGATGGCAGAAATAGTAAAGAGACCTGTGATGATAATGAATCCATCTGCGATACGGTTTTGAAATTGTTTCATTGAAGGAACTTGGTAGATAGCATACATAGGCAGTAAAAATAAAATCAAAGCTATGATAGGACCTCCTAAACTTTCAATAAAAGATAAAATGCTTGGATTGATGTAGGCGACTAAAATCATTGTGATATAGATAAAAAATGCAGTAAAAATCTTTATATTTTTTGTTGCATGTTTTTGATTTTTATATTTACAAATAATTCCATTTAACCCCTCTCTTGCACCTAAATAATGTCCAAAAAATGAAGTAACAATTGCCATAAAAGCTACTAATGGTCCAATATAGGAGATAAAAGGATTATCAAATTTATTGGCAAAATATGAGAGGATAGGGATATTTTGTTTTCTAGCATCTTCAAGCTCTTGAGGAGATAAACATAAAATACAACTGAATACAAAAAACATTACAAATAAAACCAATAAAGCTGAAGTAGTGAATAAAATTTGATTGGATTTTTCAAGTGCTTTTTCTTTATATTCTTTGCGAATATTGAGTGAAAAGGCTGAGATAGCAGGTGAATGGTTGAATGAAAATACAAGCACAGGGAGGGTAATCCATAGGACTTTGATAAAATTATCAAAAGATGGTATTTCCAAAATAGCATCTATTTTCCAATAAGGGATGAGGTAAAGAGAAAAAGCCATCAATGCAAAAATCAAAGGATATACTAAAACTTGAGAGATTTTAAGCATTATGCGTTCATTGAAAGACATCACCAACATCATCGCACTGATGAGGACAAAGGCGAGTAGTAATCTGTTTGTAGGTTCAAGTCCGATTTGATAAGTCAAAAAACTATCCACTGTATTGGTAATGCCTACTCCATATGCAAGGCAGATAGGATAAATAGCAAAAAAATAAAGTATAGTGATGAGTTTCCCAAATCCAATCCCAAAATGTTCTTCAACAACATGGGTGATGTCTTTGTCTGGGTGTTTTGCAGATAGAACAAAGCGGCTAAGTGCACGATGACTTAGAAAAGTCATTGGAAAAATCAACATACTCATTATTACGATTGGCCAAAATCCACCCATTCCAGCATTGATAGGTAAAAATAATATACCTGCACCTACTGCAGTTCCAAATAAACCTATTACCCATCCGATATCTAGATTGGTGAGTTTTTGTCTTTTTTTCATTTTTCTCCTTTTGTTTTTTAAAGTGATTAAAATCGCTTAATTTTTAGTTTGTTTTTCATCATCAATATGCTAATAGAATTTTATGATAAAAAACAAAAAATAATAATAAAATGGTTGATTTTCAATCAAGATTTTATATTTTTGGTATGATTTTAGCCAGATAAAAATATGAGGTCATGATGACATTGATTAGTTTGCTTGGGGTTTGTAAGCAGTATGATTATAAAGTAGTATTAAAAGGGGTAGATTTTTCAATTTCTAAGGGAGAAAAAATTGCTATTGTGGGCAAAAATGGTAGCGGAAAATCAACATTGCTTAAAATTATTTCCAAAGAGATAGAAATTGATAGTGGAGAATATATTTTTCAAAACAATATTAAAATCTTAAGTTTGCCACAAAATATTGTATTTGATCCTTTAAAGACTGTGAGAGAAGTATGTGAAGACAGTCTTTATGAGCTTAAAATAGCTCATAAAAAACTTGAATCTATTAATTTTAGACTTGCTAAATCAGAAATTGTGGGTTCAGAAGTTTTAGAAGAACAAGGTAGGTTGATAGCATTTATTGAAGAGCATAATGCTTGGGATTTGGGTAATAAAGTTGCAGAGATTTTACAACGTTTTGATTTGGAGAATATCGCAGATCATTTGGCAAACACTTTAAGTGGTGGGGAACAGAAACGATTGGCTTTAGCAGGGATGCTTTTGAAAAGTGCAGATATTTTTATTTTGGATGAGCCTACAAATCATTTAGATGTTCAAAGTGTTGAGTTTCTTGAAGAAATGATTAGGATATTGAAATGTAGTGTTGTATTTATCAGTCATGATCGTTATTTTATTGAGAGTTTGGCACATCGGATTGTGGAGATAGATGAAGGGATTCTTAGGAATTTTGAAGGTGGATATGGAAATTACTTACAGAAAAAAGGAGAGATTTTACATCAGCTTGCTAAAGAACAAGAATATCTCCTAAAACTATTGAAAACTGAAGAAGAATGGTTGCAAAAAGGTGTCCAAGCTCGTAGGAAACGTAATGAAGGACGTAAGGCTAGGATAATGCAGATGAGGCAAACTGCAAAGGACAATCCTTCTATTATACGAAAAATGCGATTGGAACTTGAAAGAGAAAAGAAACATTTTAATCAAATAGAAGGCAAAAACTCCAAAAAAATGCTTTTTGAGTGTGAGGGGTTGAGTAAGAAAATAGGAAATAAAATTCTGATTTCTAGCTTGAATTTAAGGGTATTGCAAAAAGATAAAATTGCTATTGTAGGCAAAAATGGTAGCGGAAAATCAACATTGCTTAAAATCTTTTTAGGTGAAATCAACCAAGATAGTGGGATAATCAAAAGAGGTGAAGTCAAAATAGGATATTTTGATCAATACAGAAAAATGCTTGATGAAGATAAAGATTTGTTAGAGACTTTTTGTCCTAATGGAGGGGATCATATTGAAGTGAATGGTAAGAATATGCATGTGTATGGTTATTTAAAGAATTTTTTATTCCCAAAAGAATTTTTGGATAAAAAAATTGCTTTGATGAGTGGAGGGGAAAAAAATAGGGTTGCTTTAGCACTTTTATTTGCGAAAAAATATGATTGTTTGATTTTAGATGAACCCACCAATGATCTTGATATCGCAACTATTAATATTTTGGAAGAATATTTGTGTAATTTTGAAGGAGCAATTCTTTTTGTGAGTCATGATCGTTATTTTGTAGATAAGGTTGCTGACAAATTGCTTGTTTTTAATGGTAATGGGGCTTGTGAAGAAACTTATATGGATTATAGTCAATATTTAGATATTCAAAAAGAATTACAAGAATATGAGTTTATGCAGACAGAAGTAGAGAAAAAACAACCTACTCAAAAAAATAAGATAATCACAAAATTAAGTTATAAAGAATCTATGGAGCTTGAATCTCTACCTATTGAGATTGAAAAATTAGAAAAAATAGTTAAAATTTTAGAATCTGAATTGAGTGACAATCAAATTTATCAGGTTAAGGGGATTGTGCAAATTGCTTCTGATTTGGAAAATGCAAAAAAAGAGCTTGAATCAAAGATTGAAAGATATTTTTTACTTGAAGAAAAGCAGCAAGGATTGAAGCGATAAAATTCATATAAATGATTGGTATCCTTGAAATTTTATTATAGTTTGACTAAAAGTGTCCAATATTGTCTTATCATTAAGTATTGTTAAGTAAAAATTAATTATCATATACTTAGAAAGACAAAGATTTTAACTTGTATATTAAAGGAGATGATGATGCAAGATTTTATCAACGATTACAAACAGACAAGGGATTTGAGAGAAAAAGAAGGTATCCCACCATTGCCCTTGAATGCCCAACAGGTTAAAGCAGCTATTGAAATTTTGATGGATCCTTTAAGCACTCAAATAGATAAGGATTTTGTTAAAGAACTCTTGATACATCGTGTTAGCCCTGGTGTTGATGAGGGAGCGAAAATAAAGGCTGAATTTTTAGGCAAAATCTCTAAAGGTGAGTTGAAATGCAAAGAATTTTCATCTATAGAGGCTATTAAATATTTAGGGACAATGCTTGGTGGGTATAATGTAGCTTATTTGATTTCAGGGATACAAAATCCTGACAGGGAAATTGCTAAAGAATCTGCAAGGTCTTTGAAACATACATTGCTTGTTTATGATGGGTTTGATGAAATTGCTAAATTATCTCAAAGCAATCATTTGGCAAAAGAGATTTTACAATCTTGGGCAGATGCCGAATGGTTTTTGAATAGAGATGCTTTGCCTGATGAAATACAATTATGTGTGTTGAAAATTGATGGAGAAACTAATACTGATGATTTGAGTCCGGCATCAGATGCTTTTACTAGAAGTGATATTCCTTTGCATGCAAAAGCTATGTTAAAAAGTCGTGTTCAAGATTATCAAAAACGTCTTGAAAATATAAAATCTAAGGGTATTCCTGTAGCCTATGTTGGTGATGTTGTAGGCACAGGAAGTTCAAGAAAATCAGCTTGCAATTCAATCATGTGGCATTTTGGACATTCAATTCCTTATATACCAAATAAAAAGAGTGGTGGTGTAGTTATTGGAGGTGTTATTGCACCGATATTTTTCAATACTTGTGAAGATAGTGGAGCATTACCTATTATTGCAGATGTTAGAGAGATGAAAGAGGGTGATATTATCAAAATATATCCCTATAAAGGAGTGATTGAAAAAAATCAACAGGTGGTGAGTCATTTTAGCCTCACTCCTAATACTATTGTAGATGAGATACGAGCAGGTGGACGTATTCCTTTGATAATCGGTAGAGGATTGACTAATAGAGCAAGGAAGTTTTTAGGATTAGGTGAATCTGAAGTTTTTGCCAAACCCGAAATGCCAAAAGATACATTTAAAGGCTATACTTTAGCTCAAAAGATTGTAGGCAGGGCTTGCGGAGTAGAAGGTATAGGTGCAGGAATTTATTGTGAACCTATAGTTACAACAGTAGGGAGTCAAGATACCACTGGAGCAATGACTAGAGATGAGGTCAAAGAATTGGCTAGTTTGAATTTTAGTGCTGATTTTGTTTTGCAGAGTTTTTGCCATACGGCTGCATACCCAAAATCTGCAGATATTAGTTTGCAAGCCACTTTGCCAGAATTTATGACAAGTAGAGGTGGGGTTGCACTCCGACCTAAAGATGGCATTATACATTCTTGGATTAATAGGATGTGTTTGCCTGATACTATTGGTACGGGAGGGGATAGCCATACTAGATTCCCTATAGGTTTGAGTTTTCCTGCGGGGAGTGGTTTAGTGGCTTTTGCTGCTGTGACAGGGACAATGCCTTTGAATATGCCTGAATCTGTTTTAGTTCGTTTTAAGGGAAGTTTAAATCCAGGCATTACGCTTAGAGATTTGGTGAATGCTATTCCTTATTATGCTATCAAGCAAGGTTTGCTCACAGTCGAGAAAAAAGGTAAAAAAAATATCTTCAATGGTCGTATTTTAGAAATAGAAGGACTAGGGGACATAAAAGTGGAACAAGCTTTTGAACTTAGCGATGCGAGTGCAGAGAGGAGTGCAGCAGCTTGCAGTATTTTATTAAATAAAGAGCCTATTATTGAGTATTTAGAGTCTAATATTCAACTGATTGAAAAAATGATAGAAGATGGTTATCAAAATGCTACTACACTTCAGCGTCGTGCTGATAAAATGCGTGAATGGATAAAAAATCCTGTGCTTTTACAACCTGATAAAGATGCTCAATATGCTGCTATTGTTGAGATTGATTTAGCAGATGTGAAGGAACCTATTTTAGCTTGCCCAAATGATCCTGATGATGTGGCTACTTTGAGTGAGGTATTAGCTGATCCCAACAGGCCTCATAAAATAGATGAAATCTTCATTGGTAGCTGTATGACTAACATTGGTCATTTTAGGGCATTTGGAGAAATACTTAAAGGAGCGGGGGTTTCGCCTACAAGGGTATGGATGGCACCACCAACTAAAATGGATGAGAAACAATTGACTAAAGAGGGTTATTTTTCAATCTTTGGTGCTGCAGGTGCCAGGATGGAAATACCTGGTTGCAGTCTTTGTATGGGGAATCAAGCAAGAGTTAGGGATAATGCAGTTGTTTTTTCTACTTCAACAAGGAATTTTGACAATCGTATGGGCAAAGGAGCTCAAGTTTATTTAGGAAGTGCTGAATTAGGTGCTGTTTGTGCCTTATTTGGTAGGCTTCCAAGTCCAGAAGAATATTTTAAACTTGTCCCTGAAAAACTTGCTGATAAAAAAGAAAACATTTATAAATACCTCAATTTTAATTTAATGCCAGATTTCAGTTTATAGTTTTAATATGGGGGGCTATCCCCATTTTACTTTTAGTTAGATTGATATTGAGTGAATTATTTTTTTTCAAGCTTTTCAATGCGTTTTTGGATTTTGTTTACCCATAGAACCAATCCAACAATAATAAGAACCTCAACGACATCTGTGATTATACTGACCCATTCCATTTTTAAACCTTTGATATTTTTGATCTTTGATTATAGAACATATTGTTTTTGAACACAATTAAAATGATGTAAGACTTATGGCAGATTATAAATAATAATAATTTTAATATTATTTATGATTTGATAAAAAATATTATGATAAGATATGATTTCAAAATTCAAAGAAATAAAGGTGTTTGGTATGAAGGAATTTAGTCTTAGATTTTTTTTGACAATAGTCTGTTTCTCTATTTTTTTATTTGGTGGCAATCCTTCCCAAAAACTTACCGACAAGCCCATAGACAAATCAATCCATATCAAAACTCACGATAAAGGTAATTATTGTTATGCTCCAGTATTCACTAAAGGAGAAGCTTATATTTATATTGATGATTGTTCTTCAA
>NZ_MLAS01000018.1 GCF_002272785.1 Helicobacter sp. 13S00477-4
ATCAAGATTACCAACAATCCAAAGTGATATAAACCAAAAAACTATTTTGAAGAGTTTTTAAATTAATGAGGTTCACCTGAATGGGATTGGAATCATACAGGTATAAAGCTTAAGGTTTGCTGAGGGAGTGAGGTGGATGTTGATAAATCTCACCATATTTACTCTTCCATCTTTTATGGAACCAAAACCAAGCCGAAGGATTCTGTCTAATGATCTCTTCGGTCAATTTTGCTTGTTTTTGCGTTGATTCATAAATATCATTTGTAGCATTTTCTGTTATTTGAGTCCGTATAGGAGGATAAAATCTTATTTCAAATTTTGAATAATCTTGGTTAAAATCAATAAAAACTGGCACAATATCTACCTCAAATCTTCTAGAAAGGATAGAAGCAATAGTGCTATGGGTTGTCTCTTTTCCAAAAAAATCAACCCATATACCTTCATCAATAGAAATGTTTTGATCTAATAATATTCCCACGACTGCCTTTGAATTTGAATACATTTTTAACAAATGCTTGAAAGCACCTTTTTTATCTATTAATCGGACTCCACAAGCTTCTCTACGACTTATAATCAAATCATTAATTGCCTTATAATCTGTCAATCTCCCTAAAGAAGCCAAATCATATCCTTGAAACTCTTGGGGTAGTATGGTTGCCATTGCTTCCCAATATCCATAATGACCACTCATTAAAACAATGCTTTTATCACCCTTCAATGAATCAGTTAAATAATGTTTGTTTATGATTTGAAACCTGCTTTTATATTTTGATTTTGGAATATAAACAACCCGAATGCTTTCCAACAAAATAAATGCAAAATTTCTATAACATCTATGTATTAGGTTTTCTTTTTCAATTTCATTCAAACTTTGACCATAAACAAAATCTAAATTTGCTTTGGCATCTTTGAAACGTCTTTTGTCAAATTTTCTCATCAGCCAAGCTAGCCCATCCACAAACAACAAAAAAACCCAATGAGGTAAATGTGCCAAAATAAACCCAAAAAAATTCACTCCCCATTCAAGTATCTTTGCAAACAATTTCACAAAATTTTCCTTATTTCATCTGCTATGGTTTTTGGAGGTATTTTATCAATTGAAAAGTCATTTTTATCATATTTTGGATTCAAACTCCCGTTCAAAGAGATATTTTTTTCTCCACATAGCCTGAAACGTTCTATAGGTGTATTGCCATAAAGAGTGATTGAACCCCTCTGCATAGCCCATCCTAAATGTGTTATCCCTGTATCCCCCCCAACCACTATATCTACTTTTGACATCAATGCTTTCAACTCATCTAAATTCAATCTAGGCAATATGAGTGCATTATGAATATTTTTAATGGCATCAAAAATTTTTTGAGCTTTCTTCAAATTATTATGCCAAAGCAAAAAGATTTTAACATTCAAACCAATAAGATTATTTGCCAACTCAATATATTTATCCGCTGAATAAGTCTTGCTTTGTATTGAAGCCTCTAAAACAAATAAAAGAATCTTTTCTCCATTACTTGGAATCACAAAATCTATTTTCTCCCAAGCTTTAGCAGAATACCCAAAAACCTTTCTTCTCATCCCTAAAGCAGTATCTATATCAATCTCTTTTCCAAAAGCACCACAAAACAAAGCCTTATTACGTTCTAAAACATTTCGTTCATAAGGGATATAGATTTTTTGATTATAAAACAATGAAGCTATCTTCTCGCGGATAGAATCTTTATCAAAACCAACAAATTTATCCTTTTTAAGCATATATCCAATCAAAGCGGATTTTATGAGTCCTTGCATATCAATGACAATATCAAATTTAGCACAATTACTCAAAGTTTTAGAAAGTTTATAAATACGATAAGGATTCATTGATTTAAATATATCTTTAAAAGGCAATCTATGGAGCTTATCTATAAACAAAGAATTCTCTAATATATCACCAAATCTTTCATCCACAAACCAATGAATTTCAATACTTGGGAATAAAAATTTCAAATGCTGCAAAAAAACAGCACTAACAATAATATCCCCCAATGCAGAAAGACGAATAATCCCTATCTTCAAATAATCCCCTCTTCACAAAATTCAATCTTAAAATCTAATGGCTTAATCAATTTCATTACAGCTTCCCTAGAAAGATAAAGTTGACTTGAAGCACTCACTTTCAACTTCCCTGTTTCATAAATATAAGATACATTTTTAGGTGACCCTATCAAGCACATAGCCTCTGCCATACCCAAGACAAAACTCAACCATTGCAGGGTCAAAATAGGGGGCATAATATCACTAATATGGGCAATAGAATTATCTTTTGGTATTTTTTTATTGCTAAATTCTGCCAAAAGACAAATGATTGCTTTATCTTGATGTGAAAAACCATAATCCAAAGCATTCAGTAAAAAATAAGCACTATGCTCGTGAGCATCATAAAAGCTCAAAAAATTTCCAATACCTGCAAGCTTCCCTGCTATAGATAAATGAATCTTATAAACCTCATCAATACAGTGCAAAGGCTTTAAAACATCAAAAATCTTTATACATTGTGTCCTAACATTTTGCCCATGTTTTGAATGGAGTAAAAATCTATCAATTAGTGAACTCAAAGAAGGATTAAAACCCTTAGGGAAAAAATAATTTTGATTGCGTAACAAATCACTCAAAAATACTCCCTCCCTCACCCCAACACCACTTGTTGTAATGACTTCAGAGCCAAATTTCTCTAACAACATAGAAAGTATCAGTGCACCGCTCCTGATATTATCCATTCTATCTTGAGGAACGCCCAATGAAGCTAATTTATCTTCTTTAGTGGTATAAATCTTTTCTATAAAAGGCAGGTGATCTCTCAGGCATATTTCATATCCATGCAAGACATCAATGGGATATTTTGTATTTTTCATGATCATTTTTGAAATAGCCCGTATCGTCCCGCCTATACCAAAAACATTATTATGTCGATAAGAAATTGGGATGTTTTCTAATTCTGTTTTGATAAAATCTTTGGCTGCTTCTAAATCTTGAAATTTATCAAAAAAAAGTTCTTTCAAACGAATAGTGCCTATATTTAACGAAATAAGATCGACAATCTTCCCTTCTTCAATAAGTGCACATTCCGTGCTTCCTCCACCAATATCAATAGTGATTCCATTTTTTCTATGCGAGAGATTTGCACAAGCAATCCCCCCATAAAAAGCCTCTTTTTTCCCATCAATGATTTTTACCTGTATCCCACAGGTCTTCTTCGCCAAAGCAATAAAATCTTTTGCATTAGGAGCATCCCTAATGGCACTAGTACCAACACATAAAAGTTTTTTACTGCCATATTTATGCGAAAGAGCCTTGAATTCTATCAAAGTCTTTAAAGCTCTTTTTATTGGAACTTCTTGCAACAAACCTCCAGATTCATAGCTGCCTTCTGATATCCTAACTTTAGATTTTATTTCATATAAAAGATAAAATCCAAAACGACTTGTTTTCCTAAAAATTGCCATACGAACAGAATTAGAGCCTATATCAATAACTGTAGTTATTTTTGCCATCACTCTCCCTCTAAAATTTGCTCGTATTTGTATTTAAGCTCTTCAATACTCTCAAAATTGTCAGGATCAGGCAATATCGCATTCACAGGACAAACCCCAACACAACCAGGCTCATCATAATACCCTATACATTCTGTACATCTATCAGGATCAATCAGATAAATAGGATCTCCTTCATCAATCGCTTCATTAGGACATTCTTCCCTGCAAGCATCACAAGCAATACACTCATCATTTATCAATAAAGACATTTTTTCTCCCTAAATATTGTTGATATTTTCATTGGAAATGTCTTTTTAACTGAATTATTCTTAACATTTATTTAATCAAACCAATTATCCTTTTTGATTAAAAATTTATCTACCCCATAAGAAATCTTTTTATCAATGCTTTGAATTCCTATCGGAAGATCGCGTAAAACAATTTTAGAATTTGGCAAAGCACTCAAAAGATTTGAAAAATCATCAATGATATAAAAAATATCAACTTTAGCAAAAATAGCCCTTTTTAACTCTTCTATGGAAGCAACTTTTACAATAGGCACAAGAGAAAGCCTCAAAGCAAAATCACACATCATATCAAGTTCTTTTCCCAAAATACCAGCATCTAAAACTACACAATCACTGCCATAAATTGCAGATTCTAATAATTGATATTGATTGAGAAAAATATCATTATGGATTATCAATGCTTGAGTATATCGACGCAAATGCGTCAAACAATCAAAAGCATCAACTGAAGGGATATTCTTTTCATAAATAGACGTAAAATCAATAGCAATCATATCTGATCCAAAATCCAAAATACCTGCAATATCTTCATAATCAAAACTCTCTATGAATAATATTTTACCAGCAATATCTTGCTCTCTTTTGAAATCAAAAATTTCAGCTCTTGGCATATAAGGATTGTAAGCCAAACTCCTGCCTAAAAAATCAAAAGATAAAAAATCTTCTCTATTTTTAAGGCTTTGTTTGAGATTTTTGAGGGTAGAAGTTGGATAAGGCATTACTTTTGACAATCTTGTATGCTTTTAAAATGTGATTTTAACTCAGATTCTACCTCAACTTGTTGATTTGGTATGGTATCAAAAATCTTTTTTGCTTCCATACAATTACCAAGCTTATAATAACCCCAAGCAAGTGAATCTACATAAGAAATAGATCCCGGATCAATCTCTAAAGCGACCTTAACATAATCAATCCCTTTCTTAATATCCAAATCATAATCAATCAACATATAACCTAAAAAATTATAAAAAAATGCATCTTGGGTGTTTAAATTTTCTTTAGGACTCATAGCTTTTTTTCTATCTTCAATAGCTTTTTGAAGCTTTTTTGTGATCTCAATAACATCTTTTTTCTTTGGACTAGCAAAGGTCTCAAATGTATATACTGCTTCCAAAGCAAGATATTTTGGATTTTTTTGTTCTTTATAGATCAAATTTGCCTGTTTAGCAGCTGAAGTAAAATCTTTTTGTGCCACATACAAGTCAAGCAAAAGATGACGATTGAGTGGGAAAGATTGAGCGATTTCTTGAGCTTGTTTGTATTTTTTTTGATTGACTAAAATCCAGATCAAATATTTTGCGTTTTCCACTGTTGGAGATTTTTTATAAATATTTTCAAATATATCTGCAGCAAGTGGTATTTGATTGAGCTGTATCAATAACTCCAAACTTTTTTGACAAAACTCATTAGAACATCCGTATTTTTCCAAATGCGATTTGAGGAGTTCTAAAGCAGCGACTCTATTATCCTTCACCAAATAGATAGTTACTATTTTACCCAATGCTTCTTCATCGTGGGTTTGATTATAATATTTATCAAGTAAATCAAAAGCCTTATCAAAATCTTTTTGACTCAAATACAAAGTCCCCAATACATTATCTACAGGCAAAGAATCTTCTTGTTTTTTGATAGATTCTAGCAAGGAAATAGCTTTTTTGACATCCCCCATACGAATATAACCATCCACGAGGATTTTACTTGTGGGCAAATCTTTGGTATCTTTAGTTGTATTTTGATAGAGTAAAGCAAGCTTAGTGGCAGTCTGCATATCGCCCATACTTGCTGCAGATATGGCTGCTTGTTTCGCATAAGCAATATTATTAGTCTCTTCATACAAGACCAAATAACCATCTTTTGCAGTAGCAAAATCACCACGATTGAAAGCATCTGAACTCATCAATAAATAATAATCTTCTGAAAAAGCATTCCCTTGTATGAGAATGCAAAACATCACGATAAAACTGATTTTTAGAATATTTTTAAACATTTAACACCTCTACACAATCCACATAATTTTTCTATTTCACCTTCACTCACCCTATCTGTCTTGTAACTTTGCCAAAATGGAAAACTTTTACATTGCTCGGGTCTGACTTCATAAATAAGACATTTTTTACTCAAATCATCAAAAAAGATACAAGCGATACCCTCCATACTTTTTTTCTCCAAAAATGAAAATCTATAACCTACTTTTTTAACATATTTTTGTGTAAATTCATCAAATGGAATATTTAAAAAATCACTCACACATAATAATTCATCAATTGAAGCGAAAATATATCCACTCTCTCCAGTGCAGCATTTCCCCCCACAAGGCTCACATTCACTCCCATCAAAGCCAAAATCAAAATCTGGATTTTGAGTCATTTAAACCTTTCTTTGATAAGAGTGAAGCAAACCAAAATTCAATCAAAAAGTGTATTTAAGCGTAACAACTGTCCTAGCCATTAACATATCTCCAACCATTTGTGAATAGCTCACTGAACCACTAAAATCTTTTGTGAAAGCATAGCTGATTTGTGGTGAGATTTCAACCAATTCAGAATCTGCTGTGAGATTGGTTTCTCTTGCAGGGATGACAGGTCCTCTGCTTTTTTTACCAAGCCATAATGAACCTTTTTTCATATAAGGGAATCTATTATTACCCCCTACCCATACAAGATCTAAGCCAAGCCCTAAGCCATTGTGCCATTTGTATCTATGAGTGAAATAGACTGCTTTGAGGCTTGTATTTTTTGCTCCTCCTGCTCCTGTCCATCCAAATCCCATGATTCCCCCAGAGACAATACCATTCCATAGTTGACCGCCTACATCAAAGGCTCCCTTGCTATCTAACATAGTCCCATATCCTTGCCCAAAGCTACCGATATACCCAAGTTTAGAGCTATAACCCCCTGCCTTGAGGTTGACTTGAAGGTTATATATCCCTCTAGTATGTGCATAGCCACCTATATCAGTTGCTTGCATTTGTGTAAAATAGTTAGCCAAATTGCTACCATCTTTTGTGTGGAATCTTGCATTATTATTCATCACGGTGCCAGCTATTTGACCCAAAATACCAACAGAAAGACCATTTTCAAAATCATATTTATAATGAATATCTCCAAACATCATCATATTATAAAGCTGTTGTGCCCAGCTATAATAAACTTTGAATCCAAGCCCTTTGATAGCCAAATCCTTATTGCTTTCAACGCCTAAAATAACTATATTATTACCAATACCATATGTATAAGCCTGATTCATCGCTAGCATAATATTATCTGTCATCCAGCTATCATACGCAGAAGCATAAAGCTTAATGCCTTTGATATCTTCATTGGTAATCATCCCTCCAAGTCCCCTGTCTCCATAAGAAGTCCCAGCATTCAGAGCAGAAACAATATTCATCTGCCCTAGCCTCACAGTCGTCTTACTACCAAGTGCATCGAAGTTCTTATTGATATAAAGGTTGCTGATATTGAACACATCAGGTGCAGATGAGCCATCTATACGCGGTGCCCTACTCCCGCCAATAGAATTATCTGCAGTTACCGCATCAGGCACACCAGGACCATAAGCAGCAAATACGCCTACCGTCAAGCTATACCCATTCACTTCACCTGAATGTAAGTTTGGCAAGAAAAACATCTGATAGCCTTGACCTGATCCATCCCTGCCATCACTATAAAAATATTTTCCTCTCAGCCAACCATCCAAAGTCGCATTCTCTATCATATCTTTGAGCGAAGAAGCACTCAAAATACACGCACTCATTGCGATCAAACAACAGTTTGTGAAAATCTTCATTTTTTATCTCCTAAGTTGTAGTTTTTGAACTGGATTTTATTATAACGCCCAGAAACTTAAAAACTTAACAGAATCTTCCTTATTTATACAATTAATTTTCAAAAATTATAAGTGATTTGAACCCTTGTTCGATTCAAAGATATGTCCCCAAATATATTGGCAAAATATATTTGTGCACTTAATTTTTTGTTGAATTTATAAACAACACTTGGAGTGATTTCAAAAAATGAAGCATTGATTGTTTTTTTGCTACCTTTATAACCTGGTACCCAACCCCTATAATCATACCCCGGTTGATTAGAACCTGCTACCAAAAGAGGATAATTATTCTTCCCACTCACCCAAGCAAAATCCAATGCAAAAACAAATGAATCAAGTTTATAGTCCACTTCCGCATACAATGTATTGATATTTGTACCCTTCGTAGCACCCCCTCCTAAGAATCCAAACCCATCTGCACCATGTCCTTGAGACCCATTCCAAAGCTTTCCAGCAGTATTGAATCCACCTACATTATCTAACAAAGCCGCATATCCATCACCAAAACTCCCAGCAAAACCAAACTCAGCATAAAATCGATGTACTTCAACACTTGCTTGAATATTATAAAGACCTCTATTGATAGCTAATTCTTGCTTAGGTCCTCCAGACAAAGATTCTTGTGCTACTTTTTGAGTGAAATAGTTTTGCAAATAAAGACTTTTGCTTTGAAACCCTGCGACTTTATTCACCCCTGTAGCAGCAATCTGACCTAATATTTTTACAAAAGTATGCTCCCCTAATTGATACTTATAGCTCAATTCTCCAAATATCATATAATCAATCAAATGATAAGCCCACAAATCATAAAGCCTAAAATCTAATTGATGTTTTTGATTATCATTGAACAAATATTTCCCACTCACCCCTGCTATAAACAAATCATTCCCAATACCTGCACCAATCTTTTTATCTTGAGCTTGATTTTTATCTGCTTGAGCAACAACATAAATATCATCTGTTATCCAAGTATCATACCCAGCCAAAAAGAATTGCAAACCTGAAATATCAAAATTTTCTATCGCACCTCCAATCCCTCTATCCACACTTTTGTCAGTAAAAGGCGTTATCAAATTCATCTGACCAACTTTGATATGTGTTTTTGTGGCTAAAAATTTTTTAGTGATAAAAAGATTGCTGATATTGAATACATCTGAGCCACTGCCATTCATCCTAACACCACGACTCCCTTGTATATCATTGTCAGTATTGCTTCCCTTATCAGGTGTCCCAGAACCTTGAGAGAAAAATAACCCACCTGTAAGCGAATATCCATTGACTTCACCTGAAATTAGATCTGTCTTGATACGAAACTGGAATCGACTCCCAGCACCATCTTTTCCTCCATTAGTCGTGAAACGACCAAAAGTAAACCCTGATATAGTAGTCTCTTCAAGTGCTTCTTTGAAGCTACTTGCCTCCACAACCCCAAAAACTAAAACTAAAAATACCCCTAATGTTTTGCATTTCACTCATAAGCCTTTTTCATAAATTATATTCATTCCTCTAATGCTTTCATAAATATTAGATGAATTTAGCTTTAGCAGTTCTAAAATTTATTTATGATTTTGTTATTATTTTGTAATAAATAAATGGGCTTTAAAAAAATTTATATAGCCACCTGAGATTTGAAATTGCTTTTCTTGATATTGATATAAAATTTTACAATCAACCTATCAGAATCTGGCATCTTTTCAATAACAATAGGCAACAAGATTTTCATACTCATTGGAGCGATCTTAAGCTCATCAAAAAAACGATTCAATACTTCAATATTTTGTACATCTGCAGAGACATAATAGATATCTGTTTTGAATTGAGTTTCTTCATTATCTTCAGTATCTTTTTTGACAATCTCAACATTGCTAAAATAACGATCCAATCCATTCCTAAGCCTACCCCTATCAAGATCATAAGACATCACATTTAAAGGTTTTTTATTAGTATTTTTAGTATTCCTGAGTGATTCTTGAGCTAAATTAAAATCTTTTTGGACTTGTAAAAAAACAACCCTAACCTTCTTTTCCTCAATATGCTGCTCTTGATAAGCTTCAATCATTGGCCACAAAAAATAATTCACACTCATCCCAACGATGATACAAAAAAGCACTAAAAAAATCATGTTTCTGATGACAAGTTCAGCATCAATATCAAGATAAAAAATATTCTTATAACTTTTGGAGTTATTCATTGGTTTGCTCCTTTTGGAATATCTATAATTGATGTGTTTGATTCACTCTTTGAAACGAAATTAAACCAACCACTTGTTAATGCAAAAAAACTCACTGTGCTTTTTCCAAAAATCGCCTTCAAAGGATCTTGAAGCAAAAATTTAAAAACTTCTTTTGAAGGCGTAGAACCTTTGATAATCAAAGTTTTATTCCCAACCTCAATATAATCTATTGTGATTTGATCAGGGATTATATTGAATAAATTACCAATCGCATCCCTGACCATCAGATTATGAGTTTCTCTATCTTTAAGCAAATCGACTTCTGCAAGGATTCTATTTTTATAATTTTGAAATTTCATGATTTCATCTTGATAGTTTGCTTGTTTTTGTTTATAATCCTGCACCCTTGCAGATGAAAGGAAAATCTGATATTTCAAAACAAACAAAAATCCAAAAACAATAAACAAAGAAAGAAAAATATAAAATATCCAAATTTTAGTGATCTTGGTAAAAATATACTTTGGTTTAGGACTAAGGAAACTTAAACTCATCACAATACCTTATCAAGCTCAATTTTTGACAATGCTACCAATTCATCAGGGATGCTCACTGAAATTTTATTCGTCTCAATCATCAAATTTTCTTTCAAATGCTCCAAAGCCGCATTAGAAATACCATAAGCATCTAAAATAACAATCCTATCAATGAATTTACTATCATAAAGTTCATTAGAATAAAACTCCCTGAGCGAATTTTGAATGATATTAGAAATAATTGAAATTTTAGCAATATCATTCACCTTATCTTGAGTATTGTTTTCTTGATCATTATCACTCAAAAGCTTCTCGTTTAACTTTTCTATGAAAAAATCTGAATCCAAATCTTCCAAATCATCAATATCATCATCTAAATCATCATCTCCGTGATTCAGGCTTGGTAATGAAGTAGTAAAAATATCTTCAATATCCTCTTGAGGTGCTTCTTCTATCTCTTGGACTTCGCCCTCTATCATAAAATACCCTCCAAAATATATACCTCCAGAATCAGCAATCAATAAAGATACATTGCTCCTTTCTTGCAAAATATATAAATTTGTCTTTGAATCTATATGCTCATTTATTTTATGATAAATCAATACAAAAGGTGAAAACAAATGGTCCAAACCATTGATTTTAGAATATTTTTCAATATTTTCCCTTAAGGCAGACTCTTTAATATAAACTGTCCAATCCCCAATATTCAATATTTTTGTTGATTTTATATCAATGCCATTTTTTGAGAAGTCATCTTTACCTTCCCGCTTAAAAAGACCTTGATTGTAACTTTTAGAAACTCCACTCACATAAGTAAAAGGATATTTTTTTTGATACCCTCTGATAAACTTGACAGCCTCTATAGGTAATTCATTATCAATGGTTTTGAATTCTTTATGCAAAGTTTCTAAAATTTTTTTATCTTTGATACGTGTAAGCTTGAGCGAACAAGACTTACTATCAATATTCACTCCAATAATAACATTTGAAAAAAAAGGTTTTAAAATTTTAGAAATACCTAATATATCCATTATTTATCCATCTCATTGTTTTGGATTATTTTATCAAAATCCTTCATCATAAAGCCTGCTGCATATGCTCATATACAAGCCTTTTTGCTTCTACTATATCCATACTTTGTGGGATAAAAAATGGTTCAAGCATATAGTAATCAATCCTGCAAAAAGGCTTTGGAATCTGAAACTTATCCCAAGTAGAAAGCTCAAAATAACGATTTGGAATAACACGACATACACTGATGCCAACCCCTGTTTTTTGTGCCATAGCTACCACTCCATCTGCAATATGATGATAAGGACCCTTTGGACCATCAGGAGTGATGCCTGTATCCCATCCATTTTTGAGGCATCTAAAAGATTCTACAAGAACACGTCTGCCTCCTTTATTTGTCGACCCTCTGATAGTCTTGAATCCAAAATAACCATAAAGCTTAACCATCAATTCACCATCAAAATGATTGCTTGAGATTACATAGATTTTTGGTTTATAATTTTTAGATCTCAAATACCCAAAAGGGAGCATCAAAAATTCCCCATGCCAAAAACAAGCAATGAAATTAGTCTCTTTCAATGTTTCAGACAAATGAAACCGATTCCTGCAAGTCCAATAAAGCAACCACAATATCGACCAAACAAGTCTAGGCAATAGAACAAGAAGGATTTTTTGCTTCCAGACTTTTAAGCTCATAGTGCTGATTGTCCTATCAAACTGCCACCATCACTTTGAGCAATTTGGACTTTTATAATATCGCCAATTTTCAAGATTTCTTGGGGGATTTTAATCAATTTCCCATTATCACTCCTCCCCTCAGAAAAACTCTCCTCTCCTGATTTGATATTTTCAATCAAGACATAGTGCGTATTTCCAATCTCCTTCTTTGCTTTGTGTTTCAAAATTTCCCTATGCTTATTTTGTAAAATAGAAAGCCTATTAGAAGCAACTTCTTTAGGCACCATCCCTTCTTCTCCCCAAGCAAAAGATTCAGTATGAGGTCTTGGAGAGTACACAAAGCTATACATCGTATCAAATCCCACTTGTTCAAGCACATCCATCGTATGGGCAAAATCTTCTTCATCTTCTCCAGGAAAGCCTACGATAATATCCGTCCCAATACCTACATCAGGCACAAGCGATTTGAGTTTAGCGATTCGATTGAGATACCATTCTTTGCTATAGCCTCTCCTCATAGATTTCAAAATCTTGCTTGATCCACTCTGTAAAGGTATATGGATTGATTTACATACCTTTGGATTAGAAGCAAATTCTTCCAAAAATTCATCATCCATATGCAAAGGATGAGGTGAGGTAAACCTAATCCTTTCTATTCCATCTACTAAAGCGAGTTTATTCAACAAGCCAGCAAAATTTATGCTCTGATGAGGGGTAGAAAAACGAACTCCATAATTATTCACATTTTGCCCCAAAAGCATAAGTTCTTTGACGCCACTTTCAGCCAACTTTTTTGCTTCAGAAATGATCAAATCTAAAGGGATAGATATCTCCTTACCTCTAGTATGAGGGACGATACAATAAGCACATTTTTTATCACAACCAATAGAAATATTTAATAATGCCCTCACCCCAGTATTCCTAACAGTATCAAAAACATAAGTGCTATCATCAAAATCAATAGCTACTTCTACAGCCTTATCTTTATGTATGATTTCAGAGATTTTAGAAATATTCCTCGCTCCAAGCACAAAATTCACACTCGGGGCTTTTTTGATGATCTCCTCACCCATATGACTAGCAGTGCAACCACAGATACCTATTTTAGCACTTGGCTTTTTTATCCTAGCGAATTGCCCAATTTCAGAAAACAGCTTGCGTTCAGGTTTTTCCCTTACACTGCAAGTATTAATGAGTATGAGATCTGCTTCTTTGGCATCTTCAGTCAAAGTATAGTCTTCTTTTGTTGTAAGCTCAGTGATCATATGCTCACTATCACGCATATTCATCGCACAACCCAAAGTCTCAATATATAACTTCATTCAAGACTACTCAGATAATATGCAACTCATAAATATAATCTTTTTCATCCAGTCCATATTTGATCTCTGATAAATATGCTTTTTTTCCTTTATTCTCAAAAAAACTCACTGCTTTTAAAAGATCTTTATGATTATTACTGCGATCAAAATAAAATACTTTATCGTGATCATTTCCTATATTTTTGAGGAGTTTTTCCAAATTAATCTTTTGTGTTTTTTGTTCAAAATCAGTTTTTGCCAATGTCAGTTCCATATTATTTACAAACTCCTTGTGTACTTTTATTTATCATTAATTGATAGTTTAACGAAATAAAATTCTACCTACATTTGCCTTATAAAAAGTTTGAATATTTTTTATCTTAAAAAATATTCAAACTTGTTGAATCTAAAATTTTTGCTATAATTGCAATTCCTTATCAATAAATCTCCCTGCTTCAAAAAATATTCAAATCAAGCAAATTTTGGGATAATCAAAGGACAAAAATGGAAAAAATATTGGACATTATTGAGCTGATTGCCTATGAAAAAGGACTGCAAGTTTCAATTGTCTCTCAAGTCGTCAAAGATGCCATCATCAAAATGGCAAAAAAAGAAATCGATGAAAATATCAATTATACTGTCGAAGAAGATACTAAAGAAAGAACTCTAAAACTCATCCATACATTGACTGTATGTAAAGATAATGACCCTTTAATTGAACAAGATTCAAGTAATTTTATGCCAATATCAAAAGCAAAAGAAATGGATCAGGATGTCAATATCGGTGATGAAATAAAATATGAACTGAGCATGGAAGATATGAGCAGGAATGCTGTCAATCTTCTTTTCAGAGACCTTGAATTCAATATCCAGCGAACCATAGAAAATCAATTATTTGAAAAATTCAAATCCAGTCTAGGTAAAATCATCACAGGCGTAGTCGTGAGAGTCGATGAAGCTCAAAACACCTTCATAGAAATAGATGAAATCCGTGCCATCCTCCCAGTAAAAAATCGCATCAAAGGTGAAAAATTCGTCGTTGGCAACACAGTTTCTTCCATACTCAAACACGTAGGTATTGATAGGAATGGACTGCACCTAGAACTCTCACGCACGACACCAAAAATGCTTGAAGAACTCTTGCACCTAGAAGTCCCAGAAATAAAAGATGGCGAAGTAATCATTGCTAAAAGTGCAAGGATACCAGGCGATAGAGCAAAAATAGCTGTATATTCCAACAACCCCAAAATCGACCCAATAGGATCGACTGTAGGTGTCAAAGGAATACGTATCAATTCAGTAAGCAAAGAACTCAATGGAGAAAATATCGATTGTATTGAATATTCTGATGTGCCTGAAATATTTATCTCCAAAGCATTATCCCCTGCTAATATCATCAGCATCAAAATCCAACCTTCAGAAACCCAAGATACTCCACCAACCGCACTCATAAATATAATGAGCGATCAAAAAAGCAAAGCCATTGGAAAAAATGGTATCAATATCCGCCTAGCCTCTATGCTTACTGGTTATGAAATCAAACTCATTGAGATAGACAACCAACAAAACGACCCCTCAAGTCCAAAAGTCGGTGTAGACGCTCTACAATCCTTGTTCAAAGAATAACTTAGGGTTAAAAATGAAAGCACAACTCCCAGAATTTCAAAAAGATTTTTATTTCCTCAAAAACAATCTTTTCACTACCTATACCCTCCAAGTGGATTTTAAAAACACTTATGATTTTAGCCTCGACCTTACTGAGGTATTTGATAAAATCTGCTCCCTATATGATAAAAACAGGTTTGCCAAGCTAAATGAAGCCCAATTAGAAAAAGACTTCATCTCAAAAGTCCTTGAAGCCCTAGGCTGGCACCTGCTTTATCAAGAAATCAAAATCATTCAAGGCAAACAAGAAAAACCCGATTATATCCTCTTCCCCACCTTAGAAGAAAAGAAAAAATACGAAACCATACCCCAAGAAAAACGTCGCTTTAGCAATCAGAGCATAGCTGCTATCTCAGAATCCAAAGCCTATAACATTGAAATCGACAACAAAAAAGTCCAAGACAATCCGCATTTTCAAATCCTCCATTACCTCAACAACCTAAAAATCAATTTCGGATTTTTGACCAACGCTAAATTCTGGCGATTTTATGACAATTCCAAACTCTCTTCTAACAAAATTTTTTATGAAATCGACCTTGAAGCCATCATAGAAAAAAGAGATATAGAGGCTTTCAGATACTTTTATTTTATCTTTAATGCTAAAAATTTCGCAATGGGGGGGGGGGCATAAAAATGAAGATGAACACAAACTCATCTCTAAAATCCTCTCCAAAAATGACCAATCAAAAACCAACATTGAAGACAACCTCAAATCCTTAATTTATGGGATAAATGGCGAAGATTCTATTTTTGAGAAAATCGGGTCTTGTATCCATTCAAAAAACCCAAATATCTCTCCCTCTTGCGTATATGAAAATACCCTTTATTTTATCTTTAGGCTCCTTTTTATCGCCTATTTTGAAGATAGATTCTCAGATATACTCAAATATCACCAATATTTCAAAGATGAAATAAGCCTCCAAAATCTATTAGAAAACCTAAATGACAAAGAAGATGCTTTCAATGGCTTTTTCAAACTCCAAAAAATTTTTGAAATCTATGACAAAGGTGAGCCAAATTATGATATGCCCATCTTCAATGGCGGACTATTTGATAAAGAAAAGACAAAACTCCTCTATACCCCAAAACTATTCTCAAACAAAGATCTCAAAGAGATTTTAGAAAAATTTTTCTATTTTAATGATGGCAATTCACTTTACAAACGTGACTACCGGACTCTGTCTATCTCTCATCTAGGCACTGTTTATGAAGGATTGCTAAGCTATTTTTTTGAAATCACTCCAGAAGATATTTTCTATCTCCAATACTCCCCAAAAGGTTCAAAATCCTCCAAAACTAGCTCCATAGAAGGCTATTTTGACTCCTATGATTATGCAAAAATCCAAAAAGATTTCAAAATCCACAAAATCCAAACCTACAATAAAGGTCAAATCTACCTCAAAAACACAAGCAATTCTCGCAAAAGCACTGCTAGCTACTACACGCCTGCCTCTATCGTATCGTTTTTAGTAAAAGAATGCCTAAAAGATAAAATCACTCCTGAAAACATCCTCACTTTCAAAATCCTAGACAATGCCTGTGGAAGTGGGCATTTTTTAATCGAAGCCCTCAATCAAGTCACTTCAGAAATTTTACAAAATTTTGATAACTTCCCTGCAATCAAAAAAATCTATGATAAAGAAAAACAAACCATTGCCACGCACACTGCCCAATATATCCAAGACTACCAAATAGATGAAATAGATATCCTCAAACGTCTGCTTTTGAAACGAATGATTTTTGGTGTGGATATCAATCCTTTTAGCATCGAACTCACTAAGCTTAGCCTATGGATTGATAGCTTTATCTTTGGCACTCCATTGAGCTTCATAGAGCATCATATCAAATGTGGCAATGCCCTCATTGGGACAAATATAGCTAGTTTCAAACATTTCTGGCTAGATTATAATAAAAAAGCCGGCAACCTCTTTGTGCATAATTTTTTAGATGATTTTAATGATTTATCAAATATATTCAAGAGATTAGACTCACTAAAAGATTCTACCGAAGAAGATATCCTAGAATCCAAACGCATTTACAAAGAAGATATCACTCCAAAGCTATCAACCCTAAACCTCTACTTGAACTACTATAATGCAAAAAGATTTTTAACACCTGAAGAATCATTATTATTCAAAGCGATTGAAGATATTGATATGCAAGCAATCTTTAGCCACAAAGAAGCCATAAATATCATCAAATCCTATGCTAGCAAATACCGCTTTTTCAACTACGAGATAGAATTCCCAGAAATCGTAGAAGATACCAAATTCAAAGGATTCCAAGCCATAGTGGGCAACCCACCTTGGGACAAAACAAAATTTGATGATAGCAACTTCTTCCCTCAATACAAAAGCGACTACCGCACACTCAAAAATAGTCAAAAAGATGAATTTGCCAAAAACCTCCTCTCCATACCCTCTATCAAATCCCTCTATGAAGACCAAAAAGCCACCGCTACTGCTACCACAAAATATTACAAAGCAAATTACCCGCTCAATTATGGCAGTGGGGATAGCAACCTATTTAGATTCTTTGTCGAAGCCAATCTATCCCTATTAGATACAGGAGCAAGCTTAGCTTATGTACTGCCCTCTGCCCTGATGTTTGAAGAAGGCAGTTTTAGTCTAAGAAAACATATACTGACAAATAAAACCCTGCATTTTTTCTATAGCTTTGAAAATCGCAATGGAATCTTTGCTGATGTAGATATTAGATACAAATTTGCCCTGATGCAGATCCAAAATACCACTCCAGAGCCAAACCATAGCACCAAAACAATGTTTTACAAAACCAATATCAACTCCATCTACAACCCTGATGAAATCATCCCCCTAAATTTAGAAAATATCAGATGCCTAAGCCCTCAACATCTATCCTTGATGGAACTACGTCATCAAAAAGAGTTAAAAATTTTGAAAAAATGCTATGAAGCTTTCCCCAAGCTTTCACTCCAATGGTTAGATTTTAGGAATGAACTCCATATGACAGCAGATAAAGACCTATTTTTAGAATCTTTTTCAGAAGGGCTTATCCCGCTTTATGAGGGCAAGATGATACACCAATTCAACGCATATTTTGCCAACCCAAAATATTTCTTGCATGCAAAATCCTTTGATGAGAGATTAAAATGCAAAGAAATCTATCGCCTCAAACAAGATTTAAACCTCAATCAAAAAGAATACGAAAAGCTCATCAATCAACACAAGCTCAAAGAAAAAGATTTCATCAAATACGACAGGGAGTTTTTCAGGCTAGGTTTCCGAGCCATTGCAGGCGATACCAATGAGCGAACCACTATCTTTAGCCTATTGCCCAAAAACATAGGTTGTGGGAATAGCCTATGGAGTAGCGTGCCAAAAAGCTATTATTTTTCTAAAAACTCCATCAAGATAAAAACAACGCCCTATATCAAAATCCTCTTTGCACTAGGTATCTTCAACTCCATCCTTATGGATTTCATCCTCCGTCAAATAGTCCAAATCAATGTCAACAAAACCTATATCGAACGCATCCCTATCCCTCAACCTGAAAAAACAGAGATTTTACAAAACCCCCTTTATAGCCAAATCGCACTCAATGCACTCAAACTACAGTTATATGATATTTATGATAGATATGATGATTTCACAGAGCTAGCCTATGAATTTGGTATATCAAAAAGTGATATCCCCTCTACCCCTAAGCTCTATGATATGCTAAGGGTAAAAAATGACATTTCTATCGCCAAGCTTTATGGCATAGATTTTGAAGAGTTTTGCTACCTGCTTGGAAGCTTCAAACTCCTAAATTCCAAGCAACCTGAATACATCGCTGCACTAAAAAATCCAACGCACTGGCAAAATACTTAATTATCGTTTGAGGTTATTGACTGTTTGGAGCATCGCATCCGCTGTCTGGATAGATTTTGAATTGGCTTCATAAGCCCTCTGCCCTGTGATGAGATCAGTCATTTCTTCGACTAGCTTGACATTGCTAAGCTCTAAAAAACCCTGCCTTAGCTGTCCCAATCCATCATTTCCCCCTACTCCTACGATAGGATCGCCTGAGGCATTGGTATTGATATAAAGATTGTCTCCCAAGCTATGTAGACCTGCAGGATTGATGAAATTGGCGATTTCTATTTGTCCTAGCACATTACTCACACCTTGATTCCCCTGCACCACACTTACAGTGCCATCTGTACCAATATTTATCTGTGTAGCATCTTGAGGGACTGTGATTTGAGGCAATAGTAAATAACCCTCTGAAGTTACTATATTCCCCTCATCATCTAGCTTGAAATTCCCACTCCTGCTATATGCAGTGCTACCATCAGGGAGCTGTATCTGGAAAAATCCTTTACCGGTGATGGCAATGTCAAGGTTATTTTCAGTCTCTTTAGGACTGCCTTGAGAAAACATCTTATTGATAGCACCTGGTCGCACACCCAGTCCCACTTCTATCCCTGTAGGCGAGAGCGTCGTCTCACTGGTAGCAGTGCCTGCATATTGGAGGACTTGATAAAACAAATCATTGAATTCTGCTCTTTGTTTTTTATAGCCTGAAGTGTTGACATTAGCGATATTATTTGAAGTGGTATCGATCTGGAGCTGTTGACCCAACATCCCTGTCGTAGCGGTGTATAATGAACGCATCATCATAGAATCCTTCTATAAATTTATCAAACTAAAAGCAAAAAAGATACCAAAATCAACGAACATAAACAAAAGGCACTCCATCAAGACAATCCACCCTCACCTCTATGCCATAAAGCTCACTTAGATTTCTTGTATCCATCACTTCCCTTACATTGCCTTGAGCGAAATTTTTCCCTTCTTTTATCATATAGACTTCATCAGCATAAAGACTCACAAGATTAGGGTCATGGATATTAATGAGCACAGATAAAGATTTCTTTTTGACTTGATTTTTCACTTGTCTAAAAAGCAAAGCTTGATTTTTGATATCAAGGTGCGAAGTAGGTTCATCTAGCAAAAGTAAAGGGCATTCTTGTATCAAAGCCCGAGCTAAAAGCACCATCTGCCTCTGTCCACCACTAAGCTCATTGATACCACGATCCTTCAAATATGTAATGCCAATTTCCTCCATCAAATCCAAAGCGATTTTTTTATCTTCTGGTTTTGGGACTCCAAATATCCCCATTTTATGCGTCTGTCCCATCATTATAACATCTAAGACATTGTAATTAAAAGGGCTTGAGTATTCTTGAGGCACATAAGATACATATGAGGCACGCTGTGCAGGACTCAATTTAAGGATATCATTACCCTTGACCCATACACTACCCTCTATAGGCTTATGCATACCAAAAATATTATTGAATAAAGTCGTCTTGCCTGTCCCATTAGGTGCTAAAATCGCTGTTATATGACCCTGCTTAGAACTCAAAGATATCTTTTTCAAAATACTATTTTTTCCATAATCAAAGCTCAAATTTTTTATTTCAAGGATATTCATCAAGCACCCCATTTATTGGCAAAACGACCCAATAAAAAAATAAAAAATGGTGCACCCAAAAGTGCTGTGATAATACCTACAGGCAGATCATAAGACGTCATTGTCCTAGCTACAGTATCTGCACCTAGCAAGACCAAAGCCCCCAAAGCAATTGAGCCAGGCAATAGCACCCGCATATCCAATCCAAAAATCACCCTTGCTAAGTGAGGCACCACAAGCCCAACCCAGCCAATAGTGCCACTCACACTCACTCCCAAAGCACAAGCAAAGCTAATACAAGCAATGCAAATAAAACGCATTTTTGAAGGAGAAACACCTAGCGACATACATTCTGAATCTCCTAAGCCCAAAATATTAATCCTCCATCTCAGTAAAAACAAAGGGATAAAACCAACTCCAAATCCTAATAATGCGATTTTCACATTTTCCCAACTGGCTAACGAAAGACTACCCAAAAGCCAAATCACAATCGCTTGAGCTTTTTGCGGATCAACAAAAAACTTTATAGACCCACTCAACGCGGACAAGAAAGCTGAAAGCACAACCCCTGCAAGCACCAAAGACACACTTGAACCCCCTGCAAATCTCCCAATCATCATAACCAAAAATGAAGCCCCTAAAGCCCCTAAAAAAGCCAAAATACCAACAGGTAACCCATCAAACAAACCAATAGAAACTGCACTGCCAAAAGCAGCCCCAGATGAAATACCTAATAAATAAGGATCGACTAAGGGATTTTTAAAAATCCCTTGCATCACAGCACCAGAACCTGCCAAAATCCCACCTACTAAAATAGCCAAAATAATCCTAGGCAAACGAATCTCATATACAATCACACCATCACTACTCAAAGCCTCTCCATAAAAAATATGCTCATAAATATTACCTATAACCTCACTCCAATGCACATCCCCCACGCCAGCAAAAAGTACCCCAAAACCTAGCAACAGTACCAACACATAAACAACTATTTTTTTCATCTTATTCCAAGTATTTTTATCTGAAGAAACAAAAAAGATTCAACCCCTCAAAATCTTTTTATATGAAGAGAAATGTTATCAATAAAAAATTAATAATACCAAAATAAAAAATATACTATTTTTTTGATTTAAACTTGAAAACATAAAAAATACCAAAAGCTATCAAACAAACAAAAATAATAGTTCCAAATGTATCAGGATAGCCAAAGGGTTGGCTAAAATCAAAAAACTTCAAACCAAAAATCTCAAATCCCATTTTAAACCTTTCAGTCTGCAATCACTTCTTCACATCTATCACAAAGCTTATCTTCGCTTTGACATACATAACGCCAACATCTTGGGCAACGATATTTTTTTGTCTTCAAAACCAAAAAACTCTTTTCTTTACCCGCATATACGAACTGTAATGTTTGGATAATATCATCCTTAATAACCCTATCAGTATCACTGACTTCACTCACAATGAGCCAATCATCAAGACAATCAAAAAATCCTTGCTCAACTCCAATACCAAGCTCCAAAGAAGACTTAATGATTTTATCTTTTTTCAAAACATCAATTGCTTCACCTAATGCTGATCTCATAGCTAAAAGTGCTTCAAAATCTGTCTTCAATTCTAAATCAAAATGAGATTTTATATCAAAAGCTTCCAAATCAAATACATCGCTTGCCTTACCTCTAATGAGCGGTGAGGCAAATTCCAAAACTTCATCAATGCTATAAGTCAAAATCGGGGCTAACAAATGAGCTAAATTGATAGCAATCACAGCCATAACACTTTGATGTGCTCTTCGCCTTAAAGAATCTTTTTTATCACAATATAAGCTATCCTTGCATAAATCCAGATAGATACCACTGAGTTCATTGGTCAAAAATCCCATCAATATACCCAAACCTTTTACAAAATCATATTGACCAAAAAGTCTATTGACTTCAGTAAAAACATCATCTGTCTTTTTGAGCATCCAACGATCAATCTCTCCAAGTTCACCTTTAAGTACAAGAGACTCTAAATCATTCGTATTGGCAAGTAAAAATCTCATTGTATTACGTATTTTACGATATTGCTCGCTAATCTGTTTGAAAAAGTTTGCTGATACACTCAAATCACTTTGATAGTCATTCATCGCAACCCAAAGCCTCAAAATATCGCTGCCATATTCTTTCAAAATAGATTCAAGGCTGATGACATTCCCTTTGGATTTGCTCATTTTCTCGCCATTCTCATCAACAGTAAAGCCATGTGTTATGACTGATTTGAAGGGAGCTTTGGCATTAAGAATACAGCTCAAAAGCAAAGAGCTTTGAAACCATCCTCTATGCTGATCGCTCCCTTCCAAATATACATCAGCTGGATAATGTCCTCCATCATATTTTGAGGCATTTTTCCCTGTATCTAACACTGCACTCCAAGTACTCCCACTATCAAACCATACATCTAAAATATGCTTGCCCTTTTCAAGCTCGCTACATTTTCCCTCCCAAGCCTTAGGCAATAAATCTTTTATATCTTTACTCCACCAAGCATCACAACCTTCTTTTTGAAATATCGCTGCTAAATGTTCCAACACTTCCTCATCAAAAACAACCTCCCCACTCCCCTTATAGCGAAAAAAAGCAATAGGTACTCCCCAATCCCTCTGCCTTGAAATGCACCAATCAGGACGATTCTCAATCATTGTTTTTATCCTATTTCTACCCGTAGCAGGGTAAAAAATAGTCTGTTCAATAGCCTCCAAAGCGATTTGCCTCAGCGTCTTACCATCCCTAAAAGGCTTATCCATCAAGATAAACCACTGCGTCGTAGCACGATAAATTACAGGCTCATGAGATCTCCAACAATGTGGATAAGAATGGATAATCTTCTTTTGTTTCAAAAGCGATTGCCCTAACATTTGAATGATTTTTGGTTGGGCTTTAAAAATATGCATGCCCAAAAATTCTTCTGGCAAAAGCTTTTCTTTCAAAATAACCTCATTATAACACCCCTTATCATCGACTGGCATCAACACTGGCAAATCATATTTCAAACCGATATAATAATCATCTTCACCATGTCCAGGTGCAGTATGCACAGCACCACTGCCATCATTCAAACTAACATGATCACCAAGCATTATCAAAGAATCTCTTCCATTCAGTGGATTGATAGCAAAAAATCCCTCAAGTTCATCAGATAAAAATTCTTTGAGTATACCATCCTCAACCACATCAGCCTCAATCATCTTTGAATGCAAAGCCTTAGCAATGATTTTTCCTTCTTTTGTAAGGATATAGCTCTCATTAGGCTTTAGGGCTATACCACAATTTGCTGGTAAAGTCCAAGGTGTCGTAGTCCAAATCACAATAGAAGCCTTAGACACACCTAGTTTTTTCAATGCTTGATCAGACAGATCAAAAGCAACAAATACAGAATCTGATTCCTTGTCCTTATACTCCACCTCTGCATCAGCTAAAGCAGTCTCACAAGCCCAGCTCCAATAAATAGGTTTGCTCCGCTCACTAAGCAAACCACTCTTAGCAACCTCACATAAGACCTTATAAATATCAGCTTCAAAACCAAAATCCATTGTTTTATAAGGATTTTTAAAATCCCCCAAAATTCCTAATTGCTGGAATTCCTCACTTTGAATACCAATAAATTCAGCTGCATGTGCCCTACAAAGCTCTCGAATCTTTTCTTTAGGAAGGCTATCTTTTTTGTCTTTGCCAAGTTTTTTTTCTACTTGCTGTTCTATGGGTAACCCGTGACAATCCCATCCGGGAGTATAACGGACACTATCTCCTTGAAAATAATGGTATTTTATGACGATATCTTTGAGGATTTTATTCAATGCATGCCCAATATGCAAATGCCCATTAGCATATGGAGGACCATCATGAAGATTAAAATTTTTTGAAGATTTTTGGGCTTGCTTACGATTATCCCTCATTTTTGAATACATATCTTTTTGTTGCCATTTTTTATACCTCAAAGGCTCATTCACAGGAAGATTTCCCCTCATTGGAAAGTCTGTCTGTGGAAGGATAAGTGTGTCTTTATAATCCATTCTATTCCTTTTAAAATTATCGTTTTATTTAATATGTATTCTACAAAAAACAGGCTAAAAATTGATTTATTTTTTATAATCTCTTTTGTCTACAAATCAAATCCACATTTTTTTCTGAGTCAGGATAAACATAAAATATTCAACATAAATACTCAAAAAATTAACATAAATTTTTAAAAATTTAAAGCATTTCTAATAAAAATTATGATGTAATAAATAATCAAATCATCTCAAATAAGATTGACATTAAAATATAAATCCAATAGGAGCTCAAAATGAAAAAACAAAATACAATCAGCAACAATAATGTAAGAATCTCATGGGGGGGGGGGCATACAACTCTTTCACTTAAAAAACTCTTTCCTCATCTGAATTACCCCCCACACTATTCATCTAAAAAATCATTTTCTCTTCTGGTTTCTATCTCGCTCTCATCTTTATTTTTTTCATTCCCTAGCACATTGTCAGCTAATGGAAGTTCTGGTGATAGTAGCTGTTCTACTTCAAGCCCTTCACATTGTGTATATGGAACCACAATCGGAGGGAGTTCAAACATAACTATTGGTGATACATTAGACACGACTGATGATAAAAAAACTTTAACTTTGAGCAATATCACCTCAGGCAATAAGATTACAATCACAGCCAATAAAAGTATTTTGCAAACAAATAATCCAAGTATCAATGCTGGTGCTTATATCATAACAAATTTCAAAGATTCAGTTTGGTCTGGGAATCTATACATCAATAATGGTGGCTATATGAATATAAGTAGCCTCACTTTTGATGGAACTTATCAAGGGGATAGTGATGAAAGCTTAAAGGGTTATGGTTATAGTGGGAATATTGACATCAATACGGGGCAAAACATATTTAATTTCAAGAATAGCAAATTTGGCAATGCCTCTGCTACCAATCAAACCGCTTCAATTAACTTTTCCCAACAAAAGACTTATATCACTCCAGAAACAACATTCAACCTCAATGATTCGATCGCACAAGCAAATATAGTTACTACAGCTGCCAACCAAACCATCAACCTCATCAATGATTCAAAATGGATAGGTAATTATAATTATAAACAAAATAATATAGCCATTTCAAGCAGCTTCACTATCAACTCCACCAATTCATCTATGACAGGAAATATTGACAATAGTAATCTAATGGGTTTTATAGATACTAAAAATACTTTGAACCTCACTTTTTCTGGGGTCAATTCTAGCGATGGGTATTCGCTCAAAGGTGATGTGATTACCAATGGTTTTGATTCCACTATTACCTTAAAAGACAATGCGAGATGGGTAGGGAATTACACTTATACAAATGGATATATGGCAAACAATGCCACCCTCAATATCAAATCCACCAATTCATCCATGACAGGAAATTTCACTATTAAATACGATTATCGAAGGAATGCCGTAAACTCTAACCTCACTTTTTCTGGGGTCAATTCTAGCGATGGGTATTCGCTCAAAGGCAATATTGCTATACAACCAATGATATCCGGAGGTACTAACACGATTCAATTTAGTGATTCGGCTAAATGGATAGGGGCTGGGAGTTTTAATTCTTATGGCAGCCTTACTTTCGATAACTCCACCTTTGAAGGAGTCAAATTACAAGGAGCTGAAGCAAGATACAATTCTTCTATCTTGCTATATTCGGGTAAAAAGAACACTGTGTCTTTCAACAAATCCACGATTCTAGGAGAAGGAAATATTTCTTCTTATGGTGAAGATACTTTGAGTTTCACAGATACTACAATACAATCAGATAATATTGACATCATACAGGGAAATCCTTCTGGTAAGTTGACCTTGAAAATCACTGATTCAAAAGTGAATAACATTACCAGTATTGCCTCTGGAATCCTCACCTTCACCCTAGATGCTTCTTCCACTAAAGACATCAATAACACCAATACTTCTTCTACCCTAACTTTTGCTAACACCAGTAATAAAACCAACCTATCAATTGGAAACATTGAATTTGCTGGTAAAATCTCTGGTACCCTTAAGAACACTTCATTAGGTGATATAAAAGGAGGTTCTGGTCTATGGGATAATTTGACCCTAGATGCTTCTTCCACTGGCAATATCACCAATACTAATACTTCCTCTATCCTTACTATCCAAAATACCCTACCTGCTAGCAGTCCATCTGATGTTGCCCCCGCTCCTGTATCTCCTGTGGTAGCAAGTGGAGATGGAGGAGATATTTCACCCACTGAAGATTCAACTACTCCATCACAACCTACTTTCAATCATACTTATGGGGATATTGACTTTGCTGGGAAATTGAGTGCTAGTGTGTCTAAAAGCTCTATGAAATCTTTGAATTTGAGCCATACAGACAATAGCATTACCTTAAAAGATGCTTCAGCACTCGGTAAACTTTCTATCAATGGAGGTTCGACAATCACTACCTTGAGTGATTCTAGCATTGGAGAGATTCAAATCACTGGAGGGGATTCAAAAGCAAACCTCACTGCTTCTAATAATTCTAAAATAGATACCATCAAAACCATTGGTGGAACTTCAAATATCACTTTGGATAACTCTACCCTTAATTCTTTTGTTATAGACAATGGAGGCAAAGCTATCTTATCT
>NZ_MLAS01000019.1 GCF_002272785.1 Helicobacter sp. 13S00477-4
ATCAAGATTACCAACAATCCAAAGTGATATAAACCAAAAAACTATTTTGAAGAGTTTTTAAATTAATGAGGTTCACCTGAATGGGATTGGAATCATACAGGTATAAAGCTTAAGGTTTGCTGAGGGAAATCTAAAATATATAGCTATAAGATAGATAAAAATCTACAGGATTAGTAAAAACTTGACTTTGATTGGTAGTGTCAGTCACCCATTTAAAAGACCATATCTTATAAAGTCTTATCTTTGCACCTAATTCAAATCTATTGTGGTTTAAAAATGTCTTGGAAAGCCCTAAATTTACAAATAAACCATTGGTTTTTGTTTCTCCATCATTTTCTTTCATATCATCAATCCATTGTAAAAATTTTTTCCCCTCAAGCCACTCATACCCTCCTCCCAAAAACAAACCCCAAGGACTATCATCATTAGAGAAATTTATCAAATAGTCTGCAGCGGCACTATAACGGAACATATCATAAAATTTTGGAGGATCAAAACCTATATTTTTAAAATATGAATAATCAAATGTTGCATAGATTCTAAGTCCATTGTAAGGATTAAAATATTGTTGATATCCAGCTCTGACTCCAGAGGAAAAATCAACATTTTTATCCAAATTATCAATCTGAATAACTCCATTTTCAATGGAATTTGTTTTCATATAGCTCACCATTCCACCTATCTGCAACCCTGCAAATACTCCGGATTTATCATCAGCTTGCAGTGCATTTACGAACGAAATAAGAGCAATTGATATAAAAAATCTTTGAGAAATTGCGATCAGTTTTGATGTTTTCATCTATAATCCTTTGTTTATTTTATTTAATCAAGTCTTTCCATTGTTTTTCTGCCCAATTACTTACTGGCGTTATCAATAATGTTTGGGCTTGATCTTTTGCCCAATTAGTGGCTTGAGTCTTTTTTTTATTGATTTCGTTATTAAGTTGGGATTTTAATTCATTAGGCAAAGCTTTTTTATAAAGTTCAGCAAAATAATCTGCCATATCACCAATTTTCTTAATCCCTTTATCTTCAGAAAATTTATCACTAAAGCTTTGAGTTGATGAAACAATTTCTTGGGTTTTATTTTCCATCTCAGAAATAGAATCTATAGGTATAGGAGCACTAGAAATACTCCATTTATTAGTTTTTTGAGGAGAGTTGGTCGTATCTCCACTATTAGCGGTGATATTAACTCCAACAATACCAGAAGTAATATCTGTATGCTCATATGAACCTGAAGGAAGATTATTTTTTGTTAAATTAAGAGTATGGCTATTGTTAGATACAGAACTTCTAATAATTTTATTAGTATTTAATGTAGAAGTAGCAGGAGAAGTAGAATTGATATAAGAACCCTTTAGTGAAATGGTATCGTTAACAGAAACATTCAAATCATTAGATGAAATCCCACTGATTTGTGAAACTTCTTCAACTGAATTATTAGAAATTTTAAAATCAAAATCTGGATGAACACCTGTATCACTCCCTATATTATATCCACCCTTCATACCTGCCTTTAATATTGCAGAAGTAGAAGAATTAGTATCATTGAGACTACTAATCGATAGATTTTTTCCTATATTAGCATCAAGAGAGTTTGTAGAGATACTACCTCCTGTAAGAGTCACATCTTTAGTGGTTGTGATGTTAAGATTCCCTCCAGATAAAATGGCATTATTATGAGTAGTGGCATTAGAATTTGAATGAGAAAGTCCACCAGAAATACCTCCTCCTAAACTAACTCCACTATACCCATATCCTCCTTCTATACTTCCTTCAATATGTTTGCTATCAAAACTAGAATTATGTTTGTTTTGAGTAGCTAATATATTAAGATTTGCAGTAGAGATAGAACCAGAATCTTTAATATTTAAGGCAGATCCAATCAAATTGGTATTCTTAACAGTATTGAGTTTCAAACTTTTGGTATTAAAAATAGAACCTTGATAGGTAGCTATATCTTCATGCATGTTAGATTGAGAATAATTGCCTTTAAGTTTACCATTATAACCACCATTATAAGAAAACTCTATTTCCCCGCCATAAGAGTCAGTCTCTTCATTGGAACTGGAAGTATTTTTTGAGGAAGCGAGGGTAAAATTTTTGGTATCTATATTTGCTGTATTTGTATTGAGATAAGAACCTGTAATAGCCGTATCACCTGAAGCTTTTACATCTAAAGTGCCTATGTTGAGATTGCTACCCCTAGAAGTAGTCAAAGAATTTGATGAGCTATTTTTGGATTTTTGATATTTGGCATCAAGATTAGCATTTGTATCTCTGCCTTTAATCTGGGCATTAAGAGTAACATCAATGTCCTTTGAAGTAACACTAGATACCATATCGGTGCTTTCTTTAGCTGAGGAAATATTAAAATTATTGCTCACTATAGAAGCACTTGCTGCATTCACATCAGAACCAATAATATTGGTATCATTTTTAGAATCAATGTTTAAACTTTTAGCAAATATAGAAGAGGAAGAGGCGACTTTAGTAACGGTAGAGGTATGCATATGCGAATCTGTATGATGATAGCCTACAGAAATTTTTGGATTTTGTATACTGGATTTAAGATCAGATTTTAATGTCCCATACATATCCTTGATATTTTTGCCTTCAATATTTGAATTGGTAAAATTAGAAATAGTCTTAAATCCGTATATTTTACCTGTATAATCTAGAATAGTTTTTCCAACAGTTTTGGTTAAAATATTATTTTTATTACTAATCATGTCGCCAACTTCAGTAGGAACCTCTAATGCAATCCCTACTCTATCAGAAGTGGTTTTTACATCTTGATTGATTGTATGACTATCATCTAAAGAATTCACTAAGACATTTTTACCTTTGAGATTTATAAAATCAGCTTTAAGATCACTGGATTCTACTTTCACATCCCCAGAGCTAGAGATTAGATTGATATTATCAGAAACAATCGTTTGATTATGGTGTTTTGCAGTAGAGTCAGTGAGGGTTTCATCTCTAGTATCTTTGCCATAGCTTACTGATAGCTTGCCATTTTTAGCACTACCAGCAAAACCTGTAGTTTCTGTATAAGTATTAGTAATTTTAGTGTGAGAATCTGCCTTGTTGGATAATATAGTATCCCCACCGGAAAATATATTTAAGTCTTTAGAGTTTGAAATTAGATTATACACAGTAGTGCTACCTCCAGCAGAAATATTGATATGCTCTGCATTGATAGTATTAGCAAGATTGGTTGCAGTTTTTTCAGTGGTTGTAGTTGTGGTAGTTTTTTTAGAGAGAAAACCATTTTTAGTTTCTGTTGTACTCTCTTTCGTATAGGTAGTATTGAGTGTAGTATCAATCAGGATATTGCCACGGGCTTTGATAGAAATATCTTTATTTGCTTTAATATCCATAGAAGTCATTTTGACATTATCAGAATCAATATGAATATTTTTAGTCCTAATAGTAGAAATATCATTGGTGGTAGTTGAACTGATTTTATTCCTATCAATTTCATCAATACGAGTAGCAATAGTATCAACGTTTAGATTTTTGGTTTTGATATCTAAATCATTATTGGCATCAATACTAACTGCTTTCATAGTAGCATTGTTAGAATCAATAGAAATATTATTAGCACTTAATTGAGTGTCTTCTTTTCCACTTAGTATTTTGTCTGCAAAAAAACCTCTATATATATTTTTAACAGTTGGATCATTAAACACTACTTTATTAGAAGTTTTAATATTTCCCATTCTTTTCATATCTAAATTTGCACCAGAATATACATTCATATTACCCAGAGCATTTGCTTTGACTCCAATAAAAGTTATATTATTTTCAGAACTAAAATCCACATTGCTAGTAGAAAATAATTTTAAAGAGGTAAGATTCATATCACCAAAAGACGAAATAGAGACATCATTACTTTTAATTTGATTATCCAAAACATCATTTTCTTTGTCAACAAAATGACTAAAATTAGTAGTTATTGTATTATTATATGTATTGGTTGCAGTATCTATTGTCAACTTACCACTAGATTTAATAAATGTATTAAATCCTTCATTATCTATGCTTAAGGACATAAGATACATATCACGACTGCTATTAAAACCAACATATCCATTCTTAAATATACTACCTTTTTGAGTAGTGGTATTTTTATGAGTAACTCCACCTATATAGCTAGAAGCAGCCATAGCAGTGCCAATATTAATTGATGCGGAATTGATATAAGCATTGCCTAAAAATTCAGCTCCATTAATATTGGTATTTTCAGAATTGATAAAAATATTATTTGCCCTCATAATGGAGGTGGCATTTAACATTGTATTACTAGAAGTGGAATCTGTATTACATCTGGTTGTATTTTTTCCATTGATAAAAGGAATAGCAAAACAATTATACAAAGCATTTGCATTGCTTGTGCTAGTGGTTTTGATGGATACATCTTTGGCATTGATATTGATATTGCCATTTGCTTGGAGTTTGCTTGAATCAGAGCTAAAACTTTTAGCTAAAATATCCATATCCCCACTAGAATAGATAGTGCCATTGGTATTGGTGATATTATCTGAAGAGAGATAAAGTGAGCCTGCAGCTATAGCAGAGGTATTATAAAGACTACTAGCATCACTCATAGGAGTGCTTAGCAGATACGCACTATTAGCTGTGATGCCTATACCTACACTGGTAGGACTGAATGGATTTGCTTGGATAGCATTTAGGTGATTGTCAATGTCAGTTTTGTCCATCATAGCTGATAATAGAGCAGAATCTGATATGCTAGCTTGGAAACTATCTGTGTGCAAAAAGGCATTTGGGGTATGATAGATAGGATCAGTATCTATGCCATAGGTATGAGGAGTGGCATTGTAGTTGGTAATCATTGTACTGACATATTCACTCATCATCTTTTCTAATGGGATCGTAGGGATATGGAGGTCTTCTATGCTGAGGGTAGAGACCTTGGGAGCTGGGTGGTAGGTATGGTGGGTAGTGGAGCTATGACAATTCCATTTCGATACTGTAAAAAATCCCCAAACTCCACATTTACCTCCTGTTCTATCATAATCTGTCCTTGTCCCTACACTCTCTTCAGTCCTCTTGGGTGTAGGCGTGGTGTTGTTTAGGTTGGAGTGATTGATGAGCTCTCCTTTTGGAGTGGCGATGATAGAGCTGGTATTATTGATGAGGGTAGCTATGAGGTTGAGTGAGCCTTTTGCATAGATGATGGCAGGGTGGTAACTACCTGCTTTGAGTTCATCTTGTGTGGTAGTTGTCATATAATCATAAGTGCTATTTTTATCATCCCCTCCATCCCTGCTATAATGATGCTCTTTGGAAAGTATCTTGGACTCTAGCTCCATCTGACCTATATTGTCTATATTCCCTGTGGTAGTCATAGAGATGTTTTTTTCTCCAAAGATAATGGATTGATTTTTGATATTTGGAGCTGTTATGTGTAGATCGCCGCCTGCATAGATGATGGGTGTGGAAGTGTTTAGCTCTATAGGGGCAGTGGTGTTGTGTTCAATATGCTGTGCATTTTCTACGATTGGCTCTCTTGTGGCTTTGGTTATCTCTATATCACCATTACTATGGATGATGAAGCCTCCATCATGACCATCTCTTGAGGGAAAAGTAGCTAGTGTGCCACTATTTTTTACCCCCACGCCCTTCTCTGAAGCTACCAGATAAATAGAGTTCGCATATACTCCTCCCATATACGCTACATCTAGGGCTAGTGCTGGTTTTTGTGTCTTTACACTCTCATCAGTAGGCATAGAAACAGGCTGAAAAAGCAATACAGAAGCATTATTAGGGTCTAATGTGATGTTGTTTTGTCCCAAAATCATTGTTATCTTGCTAGCATCTATTTTGCCATTCACAGAAAGGGTTCTGGAGATGAGGTTGATGGCTTGGAGATTTTTGCCATTGAATGCACCGATATTGATGCTCCCATCTTTGATGAGGAATTTTAGAGATTTGAGGGCATCTTGCATATTTTTCATCATCAAAAATTGCTCATTGAACTTTTTGGAAAGCTCTCCAGCTATCATCGTTGAATTAGCAGTATTGATAAACCCACATCCATCACAAGTGATGCCATTAGGATTAGCAATGATTAGATTTGCCTTATCCCCACCTATCTCCATATAGCCCAATAGTGTAGAGGGATGTGAAGAAGTGATTTGATTTAAGATAAGTTTGGCAGTAGAAGAATGGTTTAGGTTTGGATTTGAGTTGATATATCCAGAAAGTTGGGTGAGGCTTGGAGAATCTTTAATATTGTTGAATATCAAGCCATTTTGATTGACATTGAAATCTTTGAAGGCATTGTTAGAAATGCCTGCTGCATTGGGTGTGGTGATATTGACTATAGGGATATTATTATGGGCTTTGATGACTTGTGGGGCGAAGGCATTGTTAGTCGTATCTGGTGTGAGTGGGAGTGGCTTGGGAAGAGCTGGATTTGAGATAGTGGTCGTATCTAGTGCAGATAAAGATGAAGCTAGAGAAATAGAGATAAGCCCAACAGCAAGTTTTATATATGGCATAAAATGAGATCTAGCACTTAGTGATTTTGTTGAATGTTTATTATGTCTTATACTTATATATGAATTTTTAGCTTTCATGTTTTATGCTTCATAGAATCTTGATTTATTTTATTCTCAGCGATAGTATAACTAGTTATCTTAAAAAATACTTAAAATTTTATATTTAATTTATCAAGGATTCATTTGATTATATTTTCAACCAAAATTTTGACTAAATAAATTTTATGATAAAAATTTGTAACTTTTTTAGAGATTCTATGCTACAATGCCAAATCTTGACAAAATATTCATAAAAGGAGCAGAAGATGAAAAGTATCAAAAAAGCTTTGATCATCACAGGATGTGTGATTTCACTCAGCACAAGTTCAGTATTAGCATATGATATGAGTGCAAAAGAAAAATCAGGATTGTTTGTAGGGGCAGAGGTAGGTTTTTCACTTGGGTATGGTTCGTTTTCAGATAAAGAAATTGATTCAAAAACTTCCAAAACAGAAGTAACTACAAATATGTTATATGGAGCAAAGCTAGGATATCAACAATATTTCAATGCCTATAATGGACTCAGGGTCTATGGGACATTTGACTATACTAACTTCACTGTCGCAGCAAGTGATCCGGTGTCAAATTGGGATTCTTTCAAATACAGTGCAGATATTGACTATCTTTTGAATTTTTCTGATAGTGATAGTCCTTGGGGATTCTTCGTAGGTGCGGGATATCAATGGGTACAGGCTAAAGGTCTTTCTGATCTAAAAAAGGCATCAAAAGGTAATAGTACAGGGAAGGTAATGGATAATGGTTTTGTCATCAACGCAGGATTTTCAAAAATCATCAGCAATCATAATCGCCTAGAATTAGGTGTGAAGGTTCCATTATACAACTATGTAAAGGCTCATGCAACTGATACAGATGCAGATGCAGTCATGGATGCAGTCACAAGAAATGCAGTAGATATTTATCTCTCTTATAGCTATTCGTTCTAAATAAAAGATTTTAGGATTTGGAAAAATGAGATGGGCAAAGGCAAGCGTGATAAGAAAGCTAAAATCCTTATCTTGCTCATAGCCTCAACCTTATCAGCAAACCCCACTTCTATCCAGCAAACAGAGTCTCAAGAAAAACAACAATCAGTTCCTGCTCCTAAATGCTTTATCATCAATCAAATAGAACTAGATTTTATAAATCTACCTCCAAAATCTCAAAAAAAATTTTCTTATGCTCGTCATATTATTGATAGATTCAAATCCCATCACCTCAATGATTGTTTGACCCCCATAGACATCACAAATCTCCTCTCCAAACTCCAAATGCACACTCAATCCAAAGGCTATACCACTACACGTTTTGGTCTGAGTGTCCAATCACTCTCTAGCCATACCTTACATATCTTAGCAGAAGTAGGCACTATAGGGAAAATAAACTCTATTGACCAAGCTCATATGCTTTCTTTCAAAAAAGATTTTCCTATCAAAGAAGGAGAAATCTTTGATCTGCGAAAAGTAGAAATCGGTATGAATAATCTCCGAAGCTTGAAGTATATAAACCCTCAAATCTACCTAACTCCAAATGATGATGATCCTAATAAAAGTAACCTCACTATCTACACACACAAAATATCTCTACCTGTATTTTTGGGAGCTAATATAGATAATGGTGGGAATATCGGACAAAACTATCAAACCTCTGTATATGGGAGCTGGGAAAATCCACTACATCTCTCCGATAAGCTAAGCTTCTATGCACTATCTTCCCTGCCAATAGATAAGAAAAACCATAGCTATTATGTATCTGGCAGCTATTCTATGCCTATTAGACGAGTAAGTATATCTATAGATGGATCGTATTCAGATTCAGCACAAGAAATTCCATTTGCCAATATCACGCCTATATACAAAGGTAAAAATATCAATATAGATGTGAAAGCCAAAATCCTTATCTATGCAAATGATAAAAATCAAGTCTCTTTAAATTTTGATGGTGGGGCTAGGCTTATGGAAAGCTACTTGGATAATATTCGTCTTGATGTCCAGAGTCGAAATCTAAGCGATATATCACTGAGCCTAGGCTATCAAAGGAAGATACTTGATTCTATCTTCAATATCTCTCTTGGAGTGCTGCAAGGACTCCCTATATTCAAAAAACATGATGAAAAAATCCATACCAATTATCTTTATACGATACCTAGTATCAATATGTACCTATATACTCCCTTCAAATTATTCACACTAGGGCTGGCATATAGGAGTAGTTTCCAAACTCAGATTTCTCAAGATAGGCTCTATGCAAGTCAAAAAATGAGTATTGGGAGTCGCTACACTGTAAGGGGCTTCAATCATTTCAGTATCAGTGGTCAAATGGGTATGTTGTATAAAAATGATTTGATGCTTTATCTGCCTAGTTTCTGGAATATCATTATAGCTCCAAATATAGGACTAGATTGGGGAATGGTGCGGGATTTGGTGAGTGATGATGAGGGTGGAAGTTTGCTTGGAGGAGGGATTGGCTTGGATGTGATGTATAAATATTTTAACACTCAAATTTCTTTGAATATGCCATTTTATAATCCCTACAAAGCTCCTGCACAAAATCTTTTTTTCTCCATAGGGTTGAATTGGTAAGAGAAAAAATACTTTAAACCCTCTATTACACTCCCTTAGCTTTACAACTATTTGCTAAAGGATTTTTGGTAACAATATTCTTTTTTTTCAATCCACATATAAAATCTTGGATTATTTCTTTTTTTATCAAAATGGGATTATGGATTTGAACCACTTTGCTATAAATACCTAAAAATTCTCCCTGCCTATTGAAATAGGGTTTGCCAAAATCTATATCTTTGGAAACATTTGCAGGTAAGGAATATCCATAAAAAACTTTTTCTCTTGAGTGGTTGTCATACCCTCCTCCCAAAAACAAACCCCAAGGACTATCATCATTAGAGAAATTTATCAAATAATCTGCACTAGCAGTATAACGGAACATATCATAAAATTTTGGAGGATCAAAACCTATATTTTTAAAATATGTATTTATAGCTTAACATCACTTCATAAGGGGTTAAAGAATAAGTTGGTTTACTTGTTGCATTCTGACTCGCATTATAAATATATGCAGGTATCTTACCCATAATCTCTATGCGATGATGATTATCTAAAAGCAATGAAGCCCCAAATCTTGGAGTGAGTAAAATACTCATATTGCCTATTATTGGATGGTCATTGGCAGAATCTTTAATTTTGGCATTTGATATCAAAGCATTAACTCCCCCCTCTAACCCAATAAAAAACCCTAAACTATTGCTTTCATCAAATTTGATCACATCAAATAAAGCATCCATACCAACAGAGAGGTTTAGCATATAGCTAGGGTAGTTTATATCTTTATTGGCTTGATTGACAAGGTTGGTATTGCCATAGCCAATAGCACCTATCCATCTGAGTCCATACATATCCTTATCATCAAAATGGTATTCATTGCCAATATTGAGGTTGAGTAAGTATCCATAGCCTTTGTAGGCATTTTTGATATTACAACCCGGAATGTAAGTGATAGTTGAATCAGTTCCGAGTCCTGCCCATTTATAATCTGTATAACCTTCCATACTTTTGTCAATATTACCATACACATACCCACCTTCTACACCGATATAAAACCTCGCTTGACTCAAAGATACTAGAGATGCTAAGATTGCTAAGGTGGTGAGTAGTTTTGGTTTTTTCATTGGATTATCCTTTGTTTTGGGTTTATTTCTTTATGCCGACTGCTTTATCAAGTATATCTTGAGTCTCTTTGACAAAGCTATTTTTTGAGCCTGCTGTTTTTCTATCATATTGCTGCACAGCCCATTTTGCAGCTTGCTTGGCTTTTTGGGTGGCAAAGTCATTGATATCATCTTTTGCCTTGTCAGGGACTAGGTCTTTATACATATCCCCTAGATAATCTCCTCCCTTTTTTATGCTTGTTTTGAATTTATCTTTGAGGCTACTTTGAGACATTATTTTGTCTTTGTATTCTATTGATTTTTTGGCAAAATCTCTGATATTATCAGTGCTTGCTTGCCAATAGTCTTTTTTATAGCCCAGATTGAGGTTTTTTGAAATATCAGGTTTTTGAGGTTCTTGGGTGGGTTTGGCATTTCCAGATAAAGCTATTGAGATTTCTCCCATTTTAGGTGGCTTGAAGTTAAAGTTCATCTCTCCACTCAATCCACTAGCCCCTACTTTGGCAGATGCACTCTGAGAAAAGGAAGTAGAAGTGTGGTAAGTCGTATCATCTTGGTGGGCTTGTTTTATCATAGTCGTAGAATTGATATGCTTGGCATTGATACTAGAAGTATTATTTGATGCTTGCGAGGCTATGAGGGTTAGGCGATTGGCATTGAGTGTGCTTTGCTTATAGGTATTTGAGCTAGAGATATCAGATTTTTGGGAAACATTCCCACTTACACCTACATCAAACCCTCCATTATAGCTAGCCTCTATACTACCACCATAAGATAGGGTATCACTCCTTTTATCTTCCGTATCTTGGGAAGCTTGAAGGTTGAATTCCTTTGTTTGTATCGTAGCTGTATGAGTATTTAAAGTTGAGCCGATGATATTAGTGCTTTGAGCAGTATTTATATCTAGAGTGTCTATATTTAGCTTGCTAGCTGTATGGGTGATGGAGTTTTGATGAGTATTATTATCAGTGTTTTGATAGGCAAGCTCAGCACTGATGCCTGTATCCTTGCCTTTTATCTTCGTGCTAAATGTGAGGGAAGTACTCTGGGTATTGGTCTTGGAATCTTGATTGGAAGTGTTTTTTGCAGAAAGGATACTTAGATTTTTAGCTTTTATATAAGCATTTTTAGCTTCTAAATCAGAGCCAATAATATGAGTATCTTCCTTAGAAATGATGAGTAAATTTGTGCTAGAGAGATTGGAGCTAGAGGCAAAAGTTTGGCTCTGATGGGCATCATTTGTGGTAGTAGTGTGGCTGATACCTATAGAGACTCCTGGATGAAGGACATCATCTTTTATCTCACTCCCAAGCTCCCCTAATGTCTGACCGGGCATAAGCTTATCACCAAATTCAGAAATAGTCTTGAGTCCTCTGATATTCTTACCAGTAGCAAGGAGCGACTTCGTGCTATCTAATGCAGTGGTGCCTAGTATCGTGCCTATATTGCTCGTGGCAATACCTGTGGGAGCAGCGATAGAAATACCTATCCTATTGCTCTTAGTAACGCTGTGGTTATCACTAAAGGCGGTATTTGCCAGTGAGCTTACAGATATATTATCCCCACTCAAAGCTATCAAACCATCATAGCTAGTGGAGAGATCAGAAGACTCTATGGCTACATTACCACGACTAGAGACTATAGAGATATGATCAGCATTGATCGCTTCATTGTGATGGGTAGCCCAGCTGCTATGGGCATCACTTGTGGTGTGATCAGTACCCGCACTCAAAGAAAGCTTGCCATTAGCTGCACTCCCATACAAACCGATCGTATCGATACTCTGGTGTATGGTCTGTGAAATATTATCAGCGTGGTTGGATAGCTTGGTATCTCCTCCTGAGTCAATAGAAAAATCCTGTGCTTTGGAAGAGAGATTATAAGCAGTGGTATTGCCAGTGGAATGGAAGCTGATATTTTTAGCTTTGAGCGTATTGGCGATATTAAAACTTGAGGAATCCTCAGTTGTAGTAGTGGTAGTCGTAGAGGTCAAAGCAAAGGTTGCTTTAGTCGCACTGTGTTCTTTGCTAGAGCTATACTCTGTCGTGGTGAGCCTATGGTAAGAATCATTAGTTGCTGTATCAAGTGTGAGATTTTTGCCTGCATAAAAAGTAATATTTTCATCTGCACTCATATCAATAGAGCTAAAATCCAAATCCCCACTCCCATCCAAAGTAATGTTACCTCCTGAATGAAATGTCGAGCTTTGCTGTGTGGAACTCGTATCTGTGCGTCCATTATCTTGGTAATGATCTTTAGCTGTAGCAATGCTGACTTTTAGATTTTTGGCTTTTAGTTTCATATTGCCAGTCGTATTTATGCTTGCACCTTGTATGGATAGAGAATTTTTTGCATCAATAAAAATATTATTTGCCCTCATAATGGAGGTGGCATTTAACATTGTATTACTAGAAGTGGAATCTGTATTACATCTGGTTGTATTTTTTCCATTGATAAAAGGAATAGCAAAACAATTATACAAAGCATTTGCATTGCTTGTGCTAGTGGTTTTGATGGATACATCTTTGGCATTGATATTGATATTGCCATTTGCTTGGAGTTTGCTTGAATCAGAGCTAAAACTTTTAGCTAAAATATCCATATCCCCACTAGAATAGATAGTGCCATTGGTATTGGTGATATTATCTGAAGAGAGATAAAGTGAGCCTGCAGCTATAGCAGAGGTATTATAAAGACTACTAGCATCACTCATAGGAGTGCTTAGCAGATACGCACTATTAGCTGTGATGCCTATACCTACACTGGTAGGACTGAATGGATTTGCTTGGATAGCATTTAGGTGATTGTCAATGTCAGTTTTGTCCATCATAGCTGATAATAGAGCAGAATCTGATATGCTAGCTTGGAAACTATCTGTGTGCAAAAAGGCATTTGGGGTATGATAGATAGGATCAGTATCTATGCCATAGGTATGAGGAGTGGCATTGTAGTTGGTAATCATTGTACTGACATATTCACTCATCATCTTTTCTAATGGGATCGTAGGGATATGGAGGTCTTCTATGCTGAGGGTAGAGACCTTGGGAGCTGGGTGGTAGGTATGGTGGGTAGTGGAGCTATGACAATTCCATTTCGATACTGTAAAAAATCCCCAAACTCCACATTTACCTCCTGTTCTATCATAATCTGTCCTTGTCCCTACACTCTCTTCAGTCCTCTTGGGTGTAGGCGTGGTGTTGTTTAGGTTGGAGTGATTGATGAGCTCTCCTTTTGGAGTGGCGATGATAGAGCTGGTATTATTGATGAGGGTAGCTATGAGGTTGAGTGAGCCTTTTGCATAGATGATGGCAGGGTGGTAACTACCTGCTTTGAGTTCATCTTGTGTGGTAGTTGTCATATAATCATAAGTGCTATTTTTATCATCCCCTCCATCCCTGCTATAATGATGCTCTTTGGAAAGTATCTTGGACTCTAGCTCCATCTGACCTATATTGTCTATATTCCCTGTGGTAGTCATAGAGATGTTTTTTTCTCCAAAGATAATGGATTGATTTTTGATATTTGGAGCTGTTATGTGTAGATCGCCGCCTGCATAGATGATGGGTGTGGAAGTGTTTAGCTCTATAGGGGCAGTGGTGTTGTGTTCAATATGCTGTGCATTTTCTACGATTGGCTCTCTTGTGGCTTTGGTTATCTCTATATCACCATTACTATGGATGATGAAGCCTCCATCATGACCATCTCTTGAGGGAAAAGTAGCTAGTGTGCCACTATTTTTTACCCCCACGCCCTTCTCTGAAGCTACCAGATAAATAGAGTTCGCATATACTCCTCCCATATACGCTACATCTAGGGCTAGTGCTGGTTTTTGTGTCTTTACACTCTCATCAGTAGGCATAGAAACAGGCTGAAAAAGCAATACAGAAGCATTATTAGGGTCTAATGTGATGTTGTTTTGTCCCAAAATCATTGTTATCTTGCTAGCATCTATTTTGCCATTCACAGAAAGGGTTCTGGAGATGAGGTTGATGGCTTGGAGATTTTTGCCATTGAATGCACCGATATTGATGCTCCCATCTTTGATGAGGAATTTTAGAGATTTGAGGGCATCTTGCATATTTTTCATCATCAAAAATTGCTCATTGAACTTTTTGGAAAGCTCTCCAGCTATCATCGTTGAATTAGCAGTATTGATAAACCCACATCCATCACAAGTGATGCCATTAGGATTAGCAATGATTAGATTTGCCTTATCCCCACCTATCTCCATATAGCCCAATAGTGTAGAGGGATGTGAAGAAGTGATTTGATTTAAGATAAGTTTGGCAGTAGAAGAATGGTTTAGGTTTGGATTTGAGTTGATATATCCAGAAAGTTGGGTGAGGCTTGGAGAATCTTTAATATTGTTGAATATCAAGCCATTTTGATTGACATTGAAATCTTTGAAGGCATTGTTAGAAATGCCTGCTGCATTGGGTGTGGTGATATTGACTATAGGGATATTATTATGGGCTTTGATGACTTGTGGGGCGAAGGCATTGTTAGTCGTATCTGGTGTGAGTGGGAGTGGCTTGGGAAGAGCTGGATTTGAGATAGTGGTCGTATCTAGTGCAGATAAAGATGAAGCTAGAGAAATAGAGATAAGCCCAACAGCAAGTTTTATATATGGCATAAAATGAGATCTAGCACTTAGTGATTTTGTTGAATGTTTATTATGTCTTATACTTATATATGAATTTTTAGCTTTCATGTTTTATGCTTCATAGAATCTTGATTTATTTTATTCTCAGCGATAGTATAACTAGTTATCTTAAAAAATACTTAAAATTTTATATTTAATTTATCAAGGATTCATTTGATTATATTTTCAACCAAAATTTTGACTAAATAAATTTTATGATAAAAATTTGTAACTTTTTTAGAGATTCTATGCTACAATGCCAAATCTTGACAAAATATTCATAAAAGGAGCAGAAGATGAAAAGTATCAAAAAAGCTTTGATCATCACAGGATGTGTGATTTCACTCAGCACAAGTTCAGTATTAGCATATGATATGAGTGCAAAAGAAAAATCAGGATTGTTTGTAGGGGCAGAGGTAGGTTTTTCACTTGGGTATGGTTCGTTTTCAGATAAAGAAATTGATTCAAAAACTTCCAAAACAGAAGTAACTACAAATATGTTATATGGAGCAAAGCTAGGATATCAACAATATTTCAATGCCTATAATGGACTCAGGGTCTATGGGACATTTGACTATACTAACTTCACTGTCGCAGCAAGTGATCCGGTGTCAAATTGGGATTCTTTCAAATACAGTGCAGATATTGACTATCTTTTGAATTTTTCTGATAGTGATAGTCCTTGGGGATTCTTCGTAGGTGCGGGATATCAATGGGTACAGGCTAAAGGTCTTTCTGATCTAAAAAAGGCATCAAAAGGTAATAGTACAGGGAAGGTAATGGATAATGGTTTTGTCATCAACGCAGGATTTTCAAAAATCATCAGCAATCATAATCGCCTAGAATTAGGTGTGAAGGTTCCATTATACAACTATGTAAAGGCTCATGCAACTGATACAGATGCAGATGCAGTCATGGATGCAGTCACAAGAAATGCAGTAGATATTTATCTCTCTTATAGCTATTCGTTCTAAATAAAAGATTTTAGGATTTGGAAAAATGAGATGGGCAAAGGCAAGCGTGATAAGAAAGCTAAAATCCTTATCTTGCTCATAGCCTCAACCTTATCAGCAAACCCCACTTCTATCCAGCAAACAGAGTCTCAAGAAAAACAACAATCAGTTCCTGCTCCTAAATGCTTTATCATCAATCAAATAGAACTAGATTTTATAAATCTACCTCCAAAATCTCAAAAAAAATTTTCTTATGCTCGTCATATTATTGATAGATTCAAATCCCATCACCTCAATGATTGTTTGACCCCCATAGACATCACAAATCTCCTCTCCAAACTCCAAATGCACACTCAATCCAAAGGCTATACCACTACACGTTTTGGTCTGAGTGTCCAATCACTCTCTAGCCATACCTTACATATCTTAGCAGAAGTAGGCACTATAGGGAAAATAAACTCTATTGACCAAGCTCATATGCTTTCTTTCAAAAAAGATTTTCCTATCAAAGAAGGAGAAATCTTTGATCTGCGAAAAGTAGAAATCGGTATGAATAATCTCCGAAGCTTGAAGTATATAAACCCTCAAATCTACCTAACTCCAAATGATGATGATCCTAATAAAAGTAACCTCACTATCTACACACACAAAATATCTCTACCTGTATTTTTGGGAGCTAATATAGATAATGGTGGGAATATCGGACAAAACTATCAAACCTCTGTATATGGGAGCTGGGAAAATCCACTACATCTCTCCGATAAGCTAAGCTTCTATGCACTATCTTCCCTGCCAATAGATAAGAAAAACCATAGCTATTATGTATCTGGCAGCTATTCTATGCCTATTAGACGAGTAAGTATATCTATAGATGGATCGTATTCAGATTCAGCACAAGAAATTCCATTTGCCAATATCACGCCTATATACAAAGGTAAAAATATCAATATAGATGTGAAAGCCAAAATCCTTATCTATGCAAATGATAAAAATCAAGTCTCTTTAAATTTTGATGGTGGGGCTAGGCTTATGGAAAGCTACTTGGATAATATTCGTCTTGATGTCCAGAGTCGAAATCTAAGCGATATATCACTGAGCCTAGGCTATCAAAGGAAGATACTTGATTCTATCTTCAATATCTCTCTTGGAGTGCTGCAAGGACTCCCTATATTCAAAAAACATGATGAAAAAATCCATACCAATTATCTTTATACGATACCTAGTATCAATATGTACCTATATACTCCCTTCAAATTATTCACACTAGGGCTGGCATATAGGAGTAGTTTCCAAACTCAGATTTCTCAAGATAGGCTCTATGCAAGTCAAAAAATGAGTATTGGGAGTCGCTACACTGTAAGGGGCTTCAATCATTTCAGTATCAGTGGTCAAATGGGTATGTTGTATAAAAATGATTTGATGCTTTATCTGCCTAGTTTCTGGAATATCATTATAGCTCCAAATATAGGACTAGATTGGGGAATGGTGCGGGATTTGGTGAGTGATGATGAGGGTGGAAGTTTGCTTGGAGGAGGGATTGGCTTGGATGTGATGTATAAATATTTTAACACTCAAATTTCTTTGAATATGCCATTTTATAATCCCTACAAAGCTCCTGCACAAAATCTTTTTTTCTCCATAGGGTTGAATTGGTAAGAGAAAAAATACTTTAAACCCTCTATTACACTCCCTTAGCTTTACAACTATTTGCTAAAGGATTTTTGGTAACAATATTCTTTTTTTTCAATCCACATATAAAATCTTGGATTATTTCTTTTTTTATCAAAATGGGATTATGGATTTGAACCACTTTGCTATAAATACCTAAAAATTCTCCCTGCCTATTGAAATAGGGTTTGCCAAAATCTATATCTTTGGAAACATTTGCAGGTAAGGAATATCCATAAAAAACTTTTTCTCTTGAGTGGTTGTCATAAAAATCTGCTTCTTTTATAGATGCAGTCCTGTTGACTCCAAAAGTATTGCTATCTTCAAGAGTAGGGAAATAAAGACCACCTAAAATAAGCTTCTTTGTCGGGGTTGTAGAGGAAATATTTTGCGAGTATTTATCATAAATCCTTTTATGATAATAGCTTTCGCTCCTGATATTACAATAATCATCTGTGAAAGCTGAAGTTTTGAGTAATGCAAGCCCTTTATCGGTATCCATTGCTTTGAGCTGAAGTTGTGCGATACAAATCAAAGGTTTTGCACTATCATCTTGCATTTTGGCAAAAATCTTTTTTGGGTAAAGCCCTGAATGATAAGTCAACTCGGATGAAGTCAAATAAAATCCATTTTTTAACAATAATGCAAAACCTTGCCGCAAGCTACCATCATCAAAAAAAACAGTGAGTATAACTGTACTATAAATCCAATCAAAATTCTTTGACATTGCAAAAGGAAAATCAGCCTGAGTTGTTTGGATAGGCTGATTTTCATCATCTAAAATATCTTCTGATGCCCTCAATCCTATATAGGAAACAAAAATCAAGCAAACAACACAACCAATAAAAGGAAATATATTTTTACGCACTAGATTTGACTTCCAAGCAATTTTAAATTTTAAAATCTTATTTTCAGACTAAAATCGGTAAAATTTCAAAAGTTTTAAAAAATTTATTTTCAACCCAAAAAGGATACCGATAAAAATGGAAGAATTGAAAACATATCAACCCTCACAAGAAGAACTAAGCAAGCTTGAATATGCACTCATATCGACAAAAAAAGGAAATATACTCATCAAACTTTTTGCAAATGATGCCCCTCAGACAGTGATGAATTTTGCCACTTTAGTAAAAAATGACTTTTATAATGGATTAAAATTTCATCGTGTGATACCGGGATTTGTAGCACAAGGCGGATGCCCTTTTGGAACTGGGACAGGTGGACCTGGATATAGAATCCAATGTGAGCTTGCCAACAACCCTAACAAGCACAAAAAAGGTTCTTTATCAATGGCTCATGCAGGTAGAGATACGGGTGGGAGTCAATTTTTCTTATGTTTCACAGAATTGCCTCATCTTGATGGTGAGCATACTGTATTTGGCAAAATCCAAACAGAAGACAAGACAAGTTTAGATACTTTAGATTCACTTCAAGCCAATGATGTGATTGAAAAAATAGATATTTTGGAAGGAAAACCTGAACAATAAGGTCAAAATAAGGTGAATAAAAGTGATACAATAAGTATTCTTTATGCAACTGCCATAACCTTATCTTTGATATATGCTCCTCAGCCATTGACGCCTCTTTTAGCTAATTATTTCAATATTAAGCCTGATAATGCAGCCTTCATCATTAGTCTGACATTATTACCTATGGCTATAGCCCCTGCTATATATGGCTATTTTTTAGAAAAAATTTCTCCCAAAAAAATATTGATTTTTTCAATGTTTATGTGCGGGATACTTCAGTTTATAAGTACATTAAGCAATGATTTTTATGTTTTTTTGACCCTTAGGCTTTTGCAGTCGCTTTTCTTTCCAGCAATTTTAACAACCCTTTTGACAATCTTGACGCGTTTAAGCACAGCAGATATTCAAAAAAATAGTAGCCTTTATGTGAGTGCGACTATTATAGGAGGTCTTATAGGTAGGATAGTTGGGAGTTATCTCACAGGCATATCCTCTTGGCAAACTTCTTTTAATATATTTGCAATCTTGATGGTATTGGGTGGTTTTTGGCTCTTTGGTATTGAAGATATCAAAAAAACTAGCACTTCAAAAATCACTTTCAAATCTGTGTTTCCATTCTTAAAAGATCGTCGTTATATTTGGCTATTGTCAAGTGTATTTATTATGTTTTTTTCATTCCAAACAATTTTGTCTTTTTTGCCTTTCTTTTTAGTAGATTCTAACCCCCTCATTACTGAAAGTCAAATTGGTTTTATCTATATTGGATATTTGGCTGGGATTGTCGTGTCTTTATTCGCAACCAAAACAACACGAATAATGCATTCAAAACCAAATGCTATATCACTTGGGCTTGTGGTATTTGGCATTGGTGTGTTGATTGTATTGAGTGAAGATTTTTATATCATTTTATTAGGAATGTTTATTTTATGTGCGGGTTCTTTTACTGCTCATTCTATCCTAACAGCACTTATGAATTCAATTTCTGAGGGTAAAAAAGGTATTACAAATGGCTTATACCTGACATTTTATTATACAGGTGGTGTCTTGGGTTCTTTTATCCCTTCATTTTTTTATCATTATTTTGGCTGGTGGTTTGTTTGCCTCTTTACTAGTATCATACTATTTTTGAATGCCTTTTTATTCCTAAGGTATAAATATATTTATCTGAAAGCATAGTTATGAATATCAAAAACAACATAGCACAAGATTTTTTTTCCCTAGTCTATGGTGAAGAACCTCAAGAAGCAAATATCAATACAGAATCCCTCAGCCCAAAAGAAGAAATTTTTGCCATTATCCTCTCTTATAACAATAGGAATAAAAATATCTTTTTGAATATGCCACTTTTCAAAGAAATTTTTGAAAACATTCATATAAAGCACAATGAGAAAAATGCAAAATCACTCCAAAAATCAGTCTTAGACTCATTGCAATCTGAAAGCAACCTAGAGACGATATACAAAATCTTTGAACACCTCAACACCCTCAAACTAGAAGGGATTATCCTTTATGAAGAAGAGCAGTGCATAAAAACGAGTTTCAAACATAAGATATATGAACTCAATGGCACACTCAAAAAAAATACCAAAACCTCAACAAAAATAAAAAAACCAAATACTTTTAATATTGAAGAAAGCTGGTTTCACCAATGTATCCAAGATATGCAAAAACTTTTTTCCCAAATACAAGACACAAGCCTAATGCCACAATGGCTTGAAGATTTTATAAACAAACAAATCTCATCCCTCAAAGATGCAAAGTTTGAAATCACACTTTGTGGAATTGCGAAATCTGGAAAATCCACTTTATTAAATACCCTACTATATCAAGAAATCCTACCAACTTCAGCTATCCCTGAATCAACCAATAAAATAACAATCATTTATAGCCCTAAAGCAAAAGGAGAAGTGAAGTTTTTTTCCCAAAGCCAATGGGAACAATTACTTCAAAATCTATATTTTAATAATGAATCAAGCAATATCATCAAAGAAAACCAACAAATTTTTGATAAATATGTTGAATCTTACATCACTAAAGAAGGATTGCAAACAGAAATAAAACTCAATGAAATCAAAACTTATGCTAGCAATGAACAAATTTCAAAATTATCTTATCTAGTCAAAGAAATAACAATCTATTCGCCCATAAGCCTTTTGAAAAATAATCTAGTCTTTATCAATACACCTAATATCAACACAAAGCTTAATTACAAAATCCAGCAAACAGAAAATTCTATTTCTAATAGTATCATTACGCTTTATCTCATCAATGCCTCTAAACCAATCACTCAAAATGATATCGAATTCTTATCTGATATCATTCATTATGAGAATCTTGAGAGGGTTTTGATTGTTTTCACACGCACTGATTTGGTCAATCTCCCTGACTTGAAAAACTTAAGTCAAAAAATCCTTGAAGGAATCCAAAAATCACAAAATCATTCCTCAAAAGCCATAAAAAAAAATATTTCAAAAATAGATTTTATCCCAGTATCAAGCACTCTTGCCCTACTCCATAGGACAAATCGCTCTGATGAAGCACTTTCAAGGGGGTATGATCTTGAGGATACAGGTATCATAGCCCTTGAAAAATACATCAATGATATTGTTTTCAAACAACCTATCAAATACTCAAAAAACCTAATACTAAATGTTTATATGATATTACAAACTGCTATCAAAAAAACTTTAGATTCTATTGAAAAATCAAATCAAAAAGAAAAAATCCCAGCTTTAGAGGCTAAACTCAAACATATCAGGAAAGAAGTCATCGCACTCAATGAAGTAATGATAAAAACAATTGATACCACTATTTTGAATTCAAAAATAAAAATCAAAGACTTAGACTTGAACCTCAAAGAACATTTACTTGATTTTATTTCTTATGAAACTTCAAAAAATCGTTACATCAATACGACTAAAATAGAAAATATCATCGCTAATAATCTGAAAGATAGTCTAAAATACCTCATCGAAAAAACCCAAGAGGATTTTGACAAAAAAATGAAAACTTTTTTAGACAATATAAATAAAATTTACAGCTCTATACAATTAGATGACTTTGGGCTTAATTTGCTCAAATCCTACCAAAATCAAATCATTACAGATATAAAATACCAGTATACCGAAGGTGATCTCAATCTCTATACTAATGAACTTAAAAAATATATCAACCATATACTTCAAGATGGAGCAAAAATACAAGATATTCAAGACAACATCAACAAAGCCTTTGAAATCAACTACAAAAACATAATCAACCATTTGGAAGAAAAGATTCAAGATAAAAAAATAAAGCTTACACAAAACATTACCAAAATGTTTTCATCACTAGAATCTATAATCAAAAATGACAACGATGATATTGATGACAAACCAATCTTAGAACCTAAAAAAATTCAAAATCTAAAAACCATTGAACAAACAATCTTACAAAAAATCAAAGAGCTAAAGGTATTCAAATGAGCTATATTTCAAGCTTCATCAAACAATATCAATCAATCCAAAATAACCTTGCTCCACAATTTACCTCTGATATCAAAGGGTTATTAAAAGAAATATCCTATAAGATAATGGACGAAAAATTTTCTCCCTCTGTAGAACTCAAACTTGCCCTAAAAAACCTAAACAAAAAAATCAAAGAACCCTTAAAAGTAATGATTATAGGTGGCAAAGATAGTAGCAAAGCAACTTTTATCAACACGATTTTAAAAAGCCATGTCTTGCCAAACACTCAAATGTACTCCCAAAAAGAATACAATATCAGCTATGGATATACAAAATCAATCATTGCATACCATAAAGACAAAACTTCTTCTGGCTTAAATACCCTTTCACTCAATACACTCACACAAGAAGAACTCAATAAAATCAATTATTTTGAGATCAAATCCCCTAAACCCATATTTAAAGAAATCAACCTATGCAAATACCCTGATATTGAACTAAACAATGAAGAAAGTTTCACATCAAGTATTGAAAAAATCAAGCAAGCTGATATACTCATATGGCTAAATCGTGTCGATGATCTAGCAAATGCCGAAGAATTAAATGCACTAAAACCATATATCGCACAAAAATCCTCTCTATCTCTATGCCTAATCACGCATATAGATATCCTCGAAAAATCAGAAGATATCATTCCAGTGCTAAACTTTGCCAAAGAACATTTTGGGGAAATGTTCAAAGACATCCTACCCATATCACCAATCATACTTTCTAAAGAATTAGGTATTGATGAAGAATTTTTCCTGCAAAAACAACTCCAAAAACTCTTTTGTGATTATTCGGCATTCAAATCTCAAGATATGAAAAAACACAAAAATTTACTTATAAAAGGATTCAAAGAAAGTATCCAAAATATCTCAACATTTTATAAAAATATCCCTTCAATCCCCCAAGAACTACAAAATCAAGAAATAAATTTCAATGCTATCTTTGAACGCCTCAACCTTGAGCTTATCCCTCTTGCTAAAAAACAAAAAGAAGATTCTATCAAAAAACAATTACTGCATATCGTTGAAAAAATCAAAAAAAACTATGAAGGACTCATTCAAAATTACTCAAAATTACTCACATTACTACAGTATCAAACTAACCTGTTGTTAGAAAACATCACAAACTCCAAAGAAAAAATCCTCCAAGAGCTAGATATATTTTTTAAAAGTCTAGAATCTGATCATAATAATATCATCGATAGTATCTTGAACAACATCAAACCAGAAAAAACAAAAATACTCTTACAAAATGATGGTAGCATATCCCAACTTTTCATAAAAAAAACAAAAAATTTCACTACTTACAAAATAGACTCTCAAACCATCTATCAAGAACTCTTAGATACAAAATCAAAACCTTATAGAATATATAAAGCACTCAATTATAAATTTTTAAAACTAGCTTCAAGTATTGCTTTGATATTTGAAAAAAATGCTAATGCTTTCAATATTGAACTAAAAAAATGGCAAATTCAAAATGAGTTTATCAAAAAAAGAGAAAGCATCTTAAGCGATTCAAACTACAATAATTTAAGGATATTTGCTTCTAAAATATATGAAAATATTACTTTGGATTTCATTGAATGTCTTTTTGAAGCCAATGAAGAAATTCAGATGCTTTTTTGCAAAATCAATACCCAAATTGAATCTACACGCAAACTTTGTATCAAATATACTTTGTCTGTGTTATTTGAAAGATTTTATAACGATTGTCAAAATGCAAGTTTTCATCCTGCACAAAAATCTCTGCCACCGACAAAAAATGAAATCTCTCAATCAATCAATCAAACCTTTTCAATCAATGAATTTAAAAATACACTCCTATACAAAGATGATTCTTTGATTGAAATTTTTGAAAATCTAAGTAAAAATATCACACAAATACAAAAAGAAAAAATCATCCTTATCCAAAAAAATATCCAAGAATTGAGATTACTACTAACAACTATCAATCAAGCCCATGAAAGCATCTTTTTAAAGCAAAACAATGGATAAGAAAGATCTTGTCAAACTATTTTTTGAAAGCATTTTCTTCCTTATCCTCATCATAATCTTGATAATCTATAGGAAAAAACTCAAAAAATGAAAGAATTCTTCTCATCTATTGAACAAATCTTATTTTGTCCAACTATCGCAGAAAAAATCTCAAATTTTAAAGATTTTTATTCAGATTTTTTAGAATCCAAAATCCTCTACAACCCCAATCAAGATCTAAGGATTCAAGCCCAACCTTCCTATTTTAACCTTTGTCAAATAACTCATCCGACAAAAATCTCACGTCCAAAAAAACTCACTACAAATAGAAATATCGCTAAAATTATCCACTCAATAGCCCATATTGAATATAGTGCTATTGACTTAGCCCTAGATACAGCTTATCGCTTCAGGAATTTGCCAACTCAATATTATCAAGATTGGATTGAAGTAGCCAATGAAGAAATCCAACATTTCCAATTACTGGAAGCTATTTTACAAGAACTAGGATTTTGTTATGGTGATTTTGATGTCCATGACAACCTTTATCAAGCGATGATGATAACACATTCATCTCTAGCAGACAGGATAGGATTAGTACATCGTGGACTTGAAGCTATGGGACTAGATGCCAATCCATTTGTCATACAAAAAATACAAACCACTACCCATCCGATAAAATCAAAAATCATCCAAACCCTACACATCATCCTCAAAGATGAAATTTCCCATGTTTCAAAGGGGAGCAAATGGTGGAAAACAATCCAACCCAATCAAGATGCCTTTGCCCAACTCATAAAAAAATTTAATTATTTCAACTTTTCTGGCAAGATACTCAATACTCAAGCACGTCTTCAAGCAGGATTTTCACTTGAAGAAATAAAAGAACTTGAAGTCAACCATATAAAACCTTAACGATATTGAAAACTAAAATCTTATCAATTCAAATCCTTTTTCCTCCAAAATATGCCTTAAACTCATCAATAAAATCTTTATTCTCATTTATTCTTTTGCTAATAAAGAAGGGTTATGTAGTGAAATATTCTGAAATCTTTAGTAATTGTTCTTTTAAAGAAAGGATACGCCCTGTATCACCATCATAAAATGCGTTGTCTTTATCTAAATCAATCCCTTTGAGAGCTGATTCTAACTGATTGAGTCCTAAAGCACTTATATTAGAATAAAATACAGCAAGTTGTCCATTTGAATTTTTTAAGTTTTTTATTTTCTGTTTCAATTCATTGATTTTGGCAATATTGTTTTCATAGAGTTGCTTGAGTGCTATTGCTTCAGGAGTAGGTTTAGGTATTTCCACTTCTGGTTTAGAAGTAACAACCTCTGCATCTACTGAAGGAGATTTTAGAGGTTCAGTTGTATTTTTTATGGGGTTATCAACCATTAAACCATTAAAATCTTTAATTTCTTTGAAAGCAATTAATTTACTATACCCCCCCCCCATAAGTAAAAAAATCAATTTTATATTGACATTTATGAAAATAAGTTTTATAATATTCTAAACATTTGACAAAAAAAGGTTCTACAATGAAAATGAAAAAAACATACTTAAAAATCTCAACAATAGTTTGCTTGATTGCTTATGGGGGGGGGGCATCATTAAAAGCTGACTCTATCTCTACAGGCAGTTCAGTATCAACAACTCAACCAATCCAGTCCTTCAATATAAACCTTCAAACGGCACTCTCTTTCTCCAAAGACAAAGCTAAATCAAGCATAGAAGAGCAATTCAAAGCTCTCAATGAGAATAAGGCTAAAATAGAAAAAGAATTTGATAACTTAAATCAAACTTTAACTTATCAAAATAATAATATAATCAGTCAAATTAATTTAATAAAATACTCACTAACGGAGATAAGCAATGACAGTTACCAAAATATTCAAGATGTAAAACAATTGACTAATTGGATAAATTATTTTAAAGAAACATTAAGGAATACTAAAAAAAGTAATTTTTGGATATTGCAGTATTTAATAGATAGTGATTTGAATAAAAATGGAACAATTAAAACAACTGAAATTCAAAGCACAAATAAAAATATTCGAAACGAAGCTGGCGATAATGCTTTCATAAATTTAATGGATTTACAAAGATATTATACCAACCTCGCAACAATCCAAACTAATATCCAAACCAATCAAACAAACCTCCAAGCCACCAAAGACAAAATAGCTCAATATGATACATTAATCGCTCAAATAACCACCCTAGCTAAAATACAACAAAAAGCTATCTCCACTATCCATTCAGAACAAAAAACACTCTCATCT